>JAJRWN010000154.1 GCA_024276745.1 Bacteroidota bacterium | reverse complement strand
CTTTGTTTGATACGGGTCTAATTGCTGGTCCACAAATTCAAAATCCAAGGTTCCCTTTGCGGTGGAACTGACTAAAAACCCCAGATTAAAACCACCGAATAATTGAATATGATCGGTCAAATAAAAATAAGCTCCTAGGGGAACATCGATATAAGTATTATCTATCAATAGTTTTTTATCCACATTTCCGAGCACTATCTTTCTGGAGTCGTCATTGATAAAAACCATATAACCCAGATTTTGGAAATTATAATCATTGCCAGCTTGACTGTAGATAAAGCCACTTTGAAATCCGAAATTATCGGTCATCTTGAGAGCAAGTGTAGGTCCAATATGAATGCCTGATTGAAAATTATTGGTCTCTCCGGTAAGCAAGGGTCCGCGGAAAGAGGCAAAGCTCCAACCCGCTCTAAAACCAAAACCCAATTCTTGGGCTTGTAATTGCAAACATGTTGTTCCCAACAAAAGCATGATGATGACAGCTCTCAAGTGCTTAATAATCCTGTGATTCATAAAATCGGTTTAGTGGTTGATAATTAATTTTTTAACAGCAATACCTTCATTTGTAACTATTTTTACCAAATAAATACCATTTGGAAGTGACTTGGTATCTAACTGTGCTACATATTTCTTTTGTTGATAAAGGGCTTCTCTAGAAATATTATGACCATCAATCGTTTGTAGTACCCATTCATAACTCATGGGTCTATCAAATGCAACCCGAATGGTCAATAGATTGGATACCGGATTGGGAAACAATTCAAACGTAGATAATCCCACAATATTTGTAGTGGAGGTGTTGAGTTTGACTTCTACCTCAAATGATTGTTCACATCCATTGGCATCTGAAACAATAATGATGTATGTACCTGCGGCTAAGGTATCCTTTATTAGGTCTGTACTATTGTCCTCCCACAATATTTTGTATGGAGCTACTCCTCCTGACACTGCGATTTCAATTCGACCATCATTATTGCTTGAAGATGCGTCTTTGACATCAAATTGAGCAGATAATTGATCGGGAGCACCTACTACAAATGAGCCTGTCCATACACACTCATTGGTGTCTGAAATTGTCAATTCATAGTTGCCGGGTTTTAAGTCTGTTCGGGATGAAATATAGTCTCCATCATTCCAGACATATACAAAGGGTTCGCTGCCGCTTTTCGGTGTTATATCAATTGCTCCATCCTCACTATTAAAACACAGAACATCTTTTACTTGAGAAGTCACACTGATAGAATCAAAATGCTCCAAAGTGATGGTTTCAGTTATCTCACATTCTGAATCATTTTTCAAGGTCACCTTTATGCTTTTGCGTTTTATGTTTTTTCGTTCATAACCCGTAATGCTATCGTCCCAAACAATGGTGTAATTTTCACCATTCAAAGGAATGATATTAACCGTAGAACCCAAGTTTTGACAGGCAGGTACCAATTCTGTTTCAAATGCAATTTCTGGTGTGACGGTCAAATCCACAATATTAATGCTATCACAACCATTGGCTGCTTTTAATATAATTCTTAGGGTAGTATCTTTGAATTGAGCTTCCCCTTGATATTTTTCACCGTAACAGGCCATTACCTCAATGCTATCTATTATTTCGGGCATAACGGTCAACTGGAGGGTTACAATACTATCACATCCCATAGCCGTGGTAAACGTATCGGTATAAATACCGCTTTCTGTCAGTTGTTGTGAACCAAAGGTCATAATTTCATTGGCACAAATGCTTGTGCTGACATCAAAATCTGTTGGTACTTCTGTGATTTCAATATCATCTTCCGATGTTAAGGATCCTTTTGTGACGGTAACGGAATAAATTCCATTTTCGTTTATCGTGATGGTTTCGGTGGTTTCTCCTGTTGACCAAAGGTAATTTGCATTGGGTAAGTTAGGGTCTAATACGAAATCAGTCACATTACAAAGTGCCAAATTTTCTTGAGAAGCATGACCTTGATCAATTGCAATTAGCTCCAACAAAAACTTCATTTTTATTGGTTTTTTTCGATCTATGGTATTGTTATTAGAGAAGATAAATGTCCATTTACCACCGGGATTGAAAGTTCCCATATCCAAAAAGTATGTCTTTTTCTTTCGGAAGACATTTTCTTGTGCACTGGGGTTATAACTTGGAAAGCTAACACCTGTTCCTGCAGGAGCGAAAACACCCATTTTTAGCAAATTTAATTGAGTGGGAAACCCCCCTTCCAAGACCGATGTCAATCTAACGAAATGATTGATACTCGTTGGAGGAAGATTGGATAAAACATCATCGGGTAAGTTAAAAAATACCGTATCTTTTTCTTGTGAGGTTATGGTATCAAAAAACGTAAAACCCACACTGTCCCGGGCACCTCCAACCGCAGGATAGTGAATACTGGCGATAAATTCCCGGTTGGTGACTTCGACTTCATTGCTAAATACAGAACAAGTCGTTTTAATTTCAGCGAGATAGGTGCCATTTTCAGAAACTGTTATTTTGGCAGCTGTTGCACCGGGGATTTCTGTATTATTTTTATACCATTGGTAAGAATACTTAGCTCCGGTAGGTGTTGCACTTAGTGTCATGCTATCACCATAATAGACCAATTGATTTTCTTTTGGTGTGATTTGCGCAGAAAAGGCGCCACCTAGGCAGTTGGCACGAGCTACTCTTAAACGAATTAAATTACCGGGTTCATCGCCAAAACCCTTAGTGAAATTGATACCTCGAGATGACAAATGGCAATAACTCATTGTGGTACCGCCACCCACCGGAACAGGTCCTCGCTTACAATTACCTTCTGGAGCTGCACAATTATCTAGGGCTTGATTTCTACTTGGTCCCCAAGAGCAATTATGTGTATGTGGGGATCCTAAATTATGGCCCATTTCATGTGATACTACCTGTACGGACCATGAATAGGTGGGGAAACTCCGATAGGAATTAAAAATGTTACTAAAGGCAAACCGTCCGAAATTGGTAGAAGGAACAAACTTTCTACAGAGGATATTAATCCAGGCCACGCCTCCTAAATTATTCCTGGATCGCGAAAACAAATGGGCGATATCACCATCAAAATTGTCTTTAATTCTAGCACCAAACTGCCGGAGTGCAGTCCCGGATGATGACTTATTGTAAGGGTCTGTTGTAGTCCAAACCTTTATCTTTTTTATATTAGTAGTTATTTCTTCTTTGCTGTATAAAACGGCTACGACGTTGAATAAACCTGTGATGTAATCCGTTGTTTTGGCAACGCTCCTACCCTTGTCTTTATAGAGCAAATTATCCCCTTCAATATACACGGAAATTGTTTTGCACACTTCCCCATCGGAGGAGATTATTTCTTGCAAGTCCTCACTATAATCCGGCAGGTTATCTGTTCCACAAATATAGGGATTAGATTCTTTCATCTCTTGCTCGCGGTAAAACACGTACTGTTGACTTGTTGGGGTTACTGATTCCGCATCCATCCTACCCAAAACCATATTACCGTCCTGCGCTGTACTGACAATACCCATTACATCATCACCAAAAACGCTTACGGCTACCATAGAAGCCGGTTGTCCGCGCACAACACCTCGATAGTAAAGGCCTCCTTTATATGGAACGGGTTTTTTGGGATCAGCACTTGTAACAAGCGTAAAATTTTCATTTAAGGGTGAGTATTCCACTAAATCAAGAATCATGGCTCCACCGTTCCTCATAGGGATGCTTAGTTCGACGAAGGGAGGCTTGTTCAATCGCCATTCCTTTAATGAAGCGCTATTCAAATCCAATACAGTAGCAGATGTTACATACTGTTGTATTTCATTTGCAGCGTTCAAATTGGCAGAAATCGAAAAAGGCTGAAAAACTGATTGTTGGTTTTTGCTCGCACTGTATTCTACGAGCTCATTCAGCGGGTAGTTTTGAGCAATTATCCCTGATAATGAAATAAATAATGTAAAGAAAGTTGCTAAAACGCTAGGTTTGATTTTATAAAACATACGGATGGTTTAGGTTTGTGACAGCCCTTTAAATACTACTAAAATGGCGTTCACGTGCTTAATAATTTGTCCTTTTACTATGCCAAAGATACAAATGTGACTTATTCAAAATGTTAATACGAATAAAATAAATCAAAAAAACTACAAATTACGACAGTTTTTATACCTTTGGTGTCATCATTTCACAACCAAAAAAGAAAAAAATGAATATGTCTATTAAATTGTTGATGTCCGCCTTGGTATTTGTCGGACTGATGTCTTCTTGTGTTTCATCCAAGAAGTACAAAACATTACAATCGGACTATGACACCATGAAAAGCATGAATAAGGCTAAGATGGATGCCATGAAAGGAGAATTAAAAGATTGTAACGAAAATGTTGCTGGCCTCAAAACGGAAGTGGGCGATATGAAAAGAGCTGTAATGTCTGCGAATGCAAAAGCGGCTGATTCTGATAAAATGGCAGAGAAAAATGCTATGGAAATCAAGCACATAAAAGCAGAGATTAAAAAGGCGTTTGCCGGATCTGATAATTCTGAATTATCATTTTCCGAAAAGGGAGGAAATTTATACGTTTCTTTAGCTAATCAAGTATTGTATAAGCCGGGTCACGCTGATCTTAATCATGCAGGCAGAGATATAATTGCCAAGTTGGCCGAGGCATTCAAAACGAATGAAAACATGCAGATTGTTATTGAAGGTCATACGGATAGCGATCGAATTAGAAGAACGCGTTATCTATACAAAGACAATTGGGATCTTTCTGCTGCAAGAGCAACAAATGTCGTTAGAGAATTAGTTAAAAATGGCGTTTCTGCTAATCAATTAACTGCTGCAGGAAGAGGAGATGCAGGACCTGCTTACGAAGGAGAGGATGGAAAGAATATGGCACGTAGAATTGAATTCGTTCTAAAGCCGGATGCTGGTAGAATATACAAATTGGCTAAATAAGCGAATTAATAATATAAAGTAAAGCGAAAAATAATAGAGGCTGTCTCATAGCGAGATAGCCTCTTTATTTTTATCCAGACTATTGTGTATTGGATTTCTCCCCTTGTGGCCATTGGTGTTCTCCCCAAATATCTACTTCTTGAAGATGTACTTCGTTACCAAAAAACAAGGCGGTAATCTTTTCAAATGTAGGGTGATACTGCGAAACATTAAATACATTAGTTTTTCGCTTTTTATCATTCAACAATGTCCGGTGTTGAAGTTCGTTTCTAAGGTGTTCTGCCGTGGTTTCAGAGGAATCTAAAATATGTACTTGCTCGGGTAAAAGCTCTGCTATTTCATTTTTAATAAGGGGGTAATGTGTGCATGCCAACAATAGGGCATCTATATTTTTTAGTCGCGTATCTTCGAGATAATTTTTTAGTATTACCCGGCTCACCTCATTGTGTACTATATTTTCTTCAATCATGGGTACAAGTAACGGTGTGGCCATAGATACGACGTCTAATCTCGGACGATATTTATTAATCTGTTCCGGATACACGTTGGAATCCGTTGTTGCTGTCGTAGCAATTACGCCCACTTTTCGAACATCACTATTCACCACCTCTTGAACGAGTGGATCGACAACGTTGATAATCAATAAATCATTCCCATAAAAATCCAGAATATCATATGCAGCTACCGATGCAGCGCTATTGCAAGCAATGACAATGGCCTTACAGCCTGCATCAATAAAATACTTGCATATTTTTAAGGCGTAATAGCGAATGGAATCAGGGGACTTATCCCCATAGGGTAAATGGGCTGTATCACCAAAATAGATAATATCTTCGTTTGGCAATAGTTCAACGATTGCCTGAGCCACGGTTAAGCCGCCAATGCCGGAATCAAATATTCCAATAGGGCTATTGGACAATCGATTTGCCAAAACAATATTTATAATTTGGCCTTGACCAAATCAGACACGTCATTCTTTTCATTTGCATAAAGAATGAACCCTCCAATGCTATCGAAGATATAGGTATAGCCTTGCTCTTTAGCTACATCATCTATCGCTTTTTTGACCCTGTCTAAAATAGGTTTCAGCAATTTTTCTTGTTTTTGCATAATCTCTGTCTGCATCTGTTGTTCATAGGCTGCTATTTTCTGCTCTTCTGCTTTTAGCACCTTAGCTTCTTCCTCTAACTGCTTGGGAGACATTTAACCTCTTTGCTCTTTTTGTTGTAGTGCAGCATATTTGTTTTGAAGATTCGTCACCATCTGTTGACCTTTCTTTTGCATGGCATTTTTATGTGCTTCCAGATTTGCCTCTGCTTGTTTGACCTCGGGTAATTCCGACAAAATAGCTTGTGAATTCACATAACCCAACTTTTGTGCATTGACAAAGGCAGTGGCAAAAACCATTAAAAATAAAAGAAAATATCGTCTTATATTATTCATTTGTATACTTATTTACTATTAATAACTTAAAGTCATATCATTACAACCTATTTCTAAATTGTCGCGAAAATACGACTTAATGCGGTGTAACCCAAATCATACATTAGAAAATATGCATTGAATACCGAATGAGCGGTTTGGCTGATATCAATTTATTCAGGGCTTATTTACTCACTTTCAAACCCAATTTGCGCACGATGAAGTTGGTTTTATCCATTTCATCAGAAACAAATAAAATACCGGCATCACCGCTCTTGTCAAAAATGACGTCGTAACCTTTTTCCTTGGCATAGTCCTGTATTGCTTGAGATACTTTTTCTTGAATGGGTTGAACCAACTCTTGCCTTCTTCTAAAAAGGTCTCCTTCTGGTCCAAAACGTTGCTTTTGCAGTTTTCGCACCTCCTTCTCTTTCTTCATTATTTCATCTTCTCTACCCGTGCGTTCTTCATCACTTAACAAGACTTGCTCGGCTTGATATTTATTGTACAAGCTTTTTATTTCGTCGTATTGCTCAGCAATTTCTTGACGCCACTTAGAGGCAATATTATCTAAACCGGATTGTGCCTCCTTATATTCATCCATTTTGGTCAATACAGCGTTGACATCTACGAATGCGAACCTTTGGGCATTTGATAGCGTGAACGAAGAAGCTATGATGGCAATGATGAGTAGTTTTTTCATTTTTGAAATTTTTGTATTAGATAAAATATTGTTAGAAATACGAATTATATATACGTAATCATCCAGCGCAAAAGTACACATTTATCCCCGCGAATCTAATTTTAATTTGAACGGAATGGATGTGTATGAAATGTATTAAACGGCGTTACCTAAATATCGTTTTGTATGGCTAATTTACGATAGTTCAACTTTATTTTGCCTTTAATAAGTCTTTGGACGCATCATTTAACCGCTATTTAACCAATTTGTTAAGGTTTTTAACGCTTTTCTTACAGATTTGGTATATACCTTTTATCTGAAATGGCTTTCCTTATATCCTCTATGATTTTAAGTGCATGTTGGTACCCTATTTCATACGCCTCATCGATATGGCTGGTGTTCAAAATACCAATGTGCTCTAATCCATGCGGTGCAAACAAGTAATTAACCTGATCAAATTTTTTGGATGATTGATCGAAGATAGCTACGTGAAAAACCCTTTGGATGAATTTTGACGTCGAACCCATTTCTTGATTATTTGCATCGGTGATTGGATTGACAAAGCTTCCAAGAATAGGTATGTTTAGTGGAAGTAGGGGTTCAATGGGAAAATTGTTGGTGATTCCGCCATCCGTATATAGTTCGCCCTCAATTTCAATGGGAGAAAACACCGGAGGTAAAGCCGCGGAAGCCATCATTGTTCTTATTAAAGGTCCGTCTGAGAATATAATATTTTGCCCTTTGTTCAAATTAGTGGCCGTAATAAATAGGGGGATGGTCAATTCTGAAAAATGATCCGTCTGAAAGTAGGTTTTTGCATATTGTATAAAACTTTCAGAGTCTAAAAGACCGGGTTTTTTGATGGTATATCGTCGAAAATCAAAAATATGTGCGTTTTTAAAGAAATTCACCATGTCTTCAGCGCTGTGTCCCGCACTATACAAGGCTCCGACTACGGCCCCTGCACTTGTTCCCGAAATGTAAGACGGAAACAACTGTTGTTCTTTTAATGCCTGTAGTAATCCAATATGGGCCACTCCTCTTATGCCGCCACCCGACAGCACTATGCCAAAAACCGGAGAATTTATTGTATGCATTGTTTGGGGATTTATAATATTACTAACGCAATTATTCAAGTTAATATTTGAAGTACCACTACATGTGTATAGCCAATTGCACTTTTATATATTGTCAAATTATTCTTTATAGCACTTGATGTAAAACTCAACGTTATAGGAGCAGCAAATTATATCCGTAATAATATCAATATATTTGTCAAATAATCAGCAAAATGTTATGGCGACTAAAAGAGCATTTTTTCTACATCATATGGGGCAAACCAATTTGGCTCCGAGCTTACTGGAAATCGAACGCGCAGAGGGCATATATTTGTACGATGTGACCGGCAATCGATATATAGATCTAAATTCCGGAATAGGACCTTGTGCCTTTGGGCATGGTCACCCTACGATTTTAGATGCTATCAAAAAGCAGACGGATCTCTATGCGCACACCATGGTATATGGCGAATTTGTACAATCGCCACAAGTGGATTTAGCCAAATGTCTGATTGATCATCTTCCTGAGGAACTGGATACTGTTTATTTTCTCAATTCCGGTACCGAAGCGGTAGATGCTGCTATGAAATTGACGCGAAAATACACTGGGAGATATGAGATTATCAGTGCGAGAAGTGCATATCATGGCAGTACGATAGGTGCAGAAAGTCTGAGGAGTGACTTCGAATTCACCATGTATTATCAGCCCATGGTTCCCGGTATCAAGCACATCACCTTTAACAATCCGGACGATTTGAGTAAAATAACTACTCGAACTGCTGCAGTCATCATGGAGACCATTCAGGCAGAGGGTGGCGTTTTGCTCCCGACCAACGATTATTTAAAAAAATTGCGGACGCGTTGTGATCAAACGGCTACTTTATTGGTGTTGGATGAAATTCAGGTAGCGATGGGGAGAACAGGTACTTTCTGTGCTTTTGAACAATACGGAATCGTACCAGATGTATTGCTTATGGCTAAGGCATTGGGTGGGGGCTTGCCATTAGCGGCATTTATCGCACCTCAGTCTATTATGAAGACTTTGTGGAATGATCCTTCACATGGACATCTGACCACTTTTGGTGGTAATCCGGTATGTTGTGCGGCGGGATTAGCGGGTTTGAAGTTACTTTTTGAAGACAGGCTCCTCGATATTATCTCTGAGAAAGCGAATATATTACGGAAAAGATTGGTTCATCCCTTGATCGTAGAAGTGCGGCAAGCCGGATTGATGGTAGGTATTGATGTTGGGGATAAGGATATAAATATGCGTATTATTCAAGCCTTATTCGACAAGAGAATTTTGGTGGATTATCTGTTGTTCAATGATACGACTTTCAGAATTGCACCTCCATTAATCATTACGGAGAAGGAGTTGCATCATGCACTGGATATCATTTTAGATACGATGGATGAAATAAAAATGGTGCTGTAAATCAAAGATTTTATGCCCTTTCAATAGTAACCTATAAAAATAGGGGCGACTGAGCGCCATTTATAACACGGTCATTTTCGAGCGATTAAAATCACTCCTGCAATGATAAACGGAATACTCAACCATTGTCCTGTGGTCAAAACATTGCCTAGTACATCTTCAAATCCGCCCTGACTATTTTTGAAATATTCCAATACAAATCTCGCTGACCAAATGAGCACCAAAAACCAGCCAAATATTTTACCTAAACGATCTTTTAGGTCAGTTTTCCAATACATTCTCCACAATATGAGGAATATAAGGAGATAAGATATGGCTTCATACAGCTGAACAGGATGACGTGGTTGATTATCCACCTTTTCAAAAATAAAAGCCCAAGGTACGTCTGTGGGTAGTCCTATGATTTCAGAATTCATTAAATTACCCATTCTTATAAACATACCTGTAAGGGCAATGGGAATGAGTACGCGATCCATAATCCAAAAAATATGTTTTTTGACGATGCGCTTAGAATAAATATACATGGCTATCAATATACCTATAGCCCCACCGTGACTTGCCAGTCCTCGATACCCTGTGAAATGAAATGAGGGTTCAAAGGATATCGGGAGGAACATCTCCACCAGGTGATTTTGAAAATAATCCCAATCGTAGAAAAGACAATGTCCCAATCTCGCTCCGACTATGGTTCCAATGACCAAATACATCAATAGGCTATCCAGGTGCTCGATATTGACCTTTTCATGAATATAAAACCGTTTCATGATTTGATACCCTACGATAAAACCGGTAGCAAACAACAACCCGTACCATCGCAACGGAAAAGATCCGATACTAAATATTTCCTCACTTACATTCCAATGAATGAATAAACTCATAACGTCCGTTTTGTATGGGTGAAATTACTATAAATCTTTGGATTTTATTTCATGTGTATATTTTTTATGATTTTAACGGTCACCACTGCCTGCGTACCTTGGTAGGCAGGTGGAACTTACCATAACTAAATAATCATTCCTCTGGATATCTTAATGACGATTTAATTATGGATGTTTCATCAATAGCAAAATGCTCCGTTATGGCTTATTTGGCTGATAAAACTTTGTGCTTCTATGGAATTTTCGGTGTATATTCTCTTCATGGCAATGGCTACATTGTCGGCATCAGCGCTGTTCATACAAAATGCAAAGATGGCCGGCCCTGAACCGCTTATACTGCAACCCAGAGCTCCGTGATTGAAAGCAGCTTTTTGTATTTCATAAAAATGGGGGATGTTTTGCGCTCTTTGAGGTTCGATGATGAAATCCTTCAATGCAAATTGAATAATATCCCAATTTCCCCGAATACAACCCAGAACAAAACTACCCAATTGGGCGCTTTGGCGAATATGATCCCTCAGGGATACTTCTTTTTTTAATGTTGCCCTGTTCTCCATGGTCAATACTTTAATATCGGGCAATAACACGACGATATGAATACCGGAGGGAATGGGGATGCGGTGTACTATTAACGGATCTAAGGATTGGGTCAGACATATACCTCCCAATAAGGAAGCGCTTACATTGTCTGCGGGCAAATCCGGGTGAACAACGCGTTCTCCACTGAGCACGAAAGGCAATAGGGCTCTTTTTTCCAGAGGTGTTTTCATGAGTTTATCCGTAGCTACCACGGCAGCCACGGCGCTGGCAGCACTTCCTCCCAAGCCACTTCCTAAAGGGATATTTTTTATAATTTCGAGTTCGATTCCCATGGTCTCCAGATTTCGGAATCGAAGGTATTCCTGTACAGCCTTCCCGGCAGTATTGGTATTTACATCTTTGGGAATGCTTTTTGAAAACCCACGAATGCTTTTGATGTGCACGCCTGGTTTTTCAGAGATTCTGGCAATGACTTCATCGCCCATGGTGTCCATGGCCAACCCCAATATATCATAACCACAGGCCAAATTGGAAATACTTGCCGGCGCAAAAGCTTTGGATACGGTTCTCATCGTTTTTCTTTGTTTTGAAGGTGCAAGCTAATAAATCAACCCGTAAGAATGCCAATACCGATTTTGAAGTCCTGCACATACAAGAGCAATAGCAATAGAATCACTGGAAATTAAAGTGCCTTAATGTATTTACGCATGATCAAATAATTGGAAAGGTACTTGATACCTGCATTGATTAAAAATATAGAGATTCCACCAACGAAAGCTATATTTCTAATGGTCAATAACGTGGGAAGCATTTCAGGTATATACCCGCGAAATGCCACTTCAGACAGGGAAAGCAACAAACTAAAACCCAAAGTAGTAAGTGCAGTTATATAAACAAACTTAAAAATGGGATGTTTATTTTGAAGCAGAGACTTAAAGAGGTGTTTTTTGGCCTTGAGATTAGAAGGGGCTATTTGTGTCAACTGTTGAAAAACGTGTGTGGCTTTTTGATACTGACCTATATTGAAATGAGCAGCCCCTTTCAACATCAGCAGCCATTGATAGATGTCTTTATCCTCAAATTTGATGATATTCTTATCAATGACAAAGAAGAGGTCTCTTTCTATTTCGCGAAGTAATTTATGGTGTTTTCCCAAAAAAAATAATGCTTCTAAAAAACCCGTTCTCACCTTGAGCATTTGTTCATCGTCTAAATGGTCGAGATGGGTTCTGTATTGGTTATAGAACAGCTCTTTTTCCCTGTATTCATCGGGGGAAATTTCAAAAAAGATTTCGAATAAATCTTCTTGATATGTGATATAGTAATTATTCAATGCTAATCAATTTTTCAACGTCACGGAATCTATTCTATTGGTTATTATTGGTCTATTTACTATAAATACGCAATACAAATATAATTCATCAATTACAATATATAATGCCTTTAGAGTCAATTTTGCTGCATCGAAGCCGCTTTTTAACAGAATAATAGCATTTTTAATCTAATTAGGGGTCATTAAGACACCCATATCACCGTCCCATATAGACCAAAAGAACGGAAATATCAGAAGGAGAAACCCCACTAATTCTACTGGCCTGACCAATCGTTTGCGGCTGAATAAAGCGTAATTTTTCTTTTGCTTCCGCTGAAAGTCCGGCTATTTCATTAAAAACAATCTTATCATGGATACGAACATTTTCCAAACGGTTTATTTTGTTGACTAAATCTTGCTCACGATCGATATATCCCTTGTATTTGATTCCAATTTCTGTAATATTTAGTATTTCATCATCATATTGATTCAAGAAATGATTTATTTCGGGGAAGACCGATTTAAAAGTATGCATATGGAGCTTAGGTCGCAGTAATAGAGTGGCGAATTTCACCTTTTGTTTAATCGGTGAAGACCCTATATTTTCGAGTATGGGATTTATTTGGTCAGGAGCAATACTTTTTTTTCCGATAAAATCTGTTATTTCACTCATAGCCCTTCTTTTTTCGTCTACTCTTTGCATTCGTTCCTGCATGTTGAGCATACCTAACTCATAGGCAATGGGGGTCAATCTCATATCGGCATTGTCCTGTCTTAAGAGGATTCGAAACTCTGCCCTTGAAGTGAACATCCGATAGGGTTCGTCGGTGCCCTTGTGTATAAGATCATCGATTAAAACACCGATATATCCTTCTGACCTACGGATCACGAGGGGTGCTTTGTCCTGCACTTTTAACGCTGCATTTATTCCGGCTATTAGTCCTTGGCCGGCAGCTTCTTCATAACCGGTAGTACCATTAATTTGGCCTGCAAAGAAAAGTTGTGGAACAAGTTTCGTTTCCAATGAAACTTTGAGTTGTGTAGGGGGAAAGTAATCGTACTCAATGGCATATCCTGGCCGGTACATTTTAGCATTCTCAAATCCCTTAATTTTTCTCAAAGCTTTGAACTGGATATCTTCAGGAAGGGAGGAAGAGAAGCCATTGACATATATTTCATTCGTAAACCGTCCTTCGGGCTCTACGAATAATTGATGTCGGTCTCTTTGTGAAAAGCGTTCAATTTTGTCTTCTATGGAAGGGCAATAACGCGGTCCTGTGCCTTCTATTGCACCACTAAATAAAGGCGATCGTGGAATACCCTCTTGTATGATTTCATGCGTTTTTGCATTCGTGTAGGTAATGTGACAAGAAACCTGTGGTGGGTGGTCTTCTCGGCTCCCCATAAAGGAGAATATGGGTCTTGGGT
>JAJRWN010000153.1 GCA_024276745.1 Bacteroidota bacterium | reverse complement strand
GCCATGCTAAACGCAGTAGAACTGGCCGGTAAAAAACCTGAAAAATTGAAAGTTGTAGTTTCAGGAGCAGGAGCAGCAGCCATATCCTGTGCAAAACTCTTCTGCTCGCTCGGAGTGAAATCAAGCAACGTAATTATGGTTGACAGCAAAGGAGTGATTCACAAAAACCGGGATGATTTGAATCAATACAAAATGATATTTGCTACCGAAAGACCGGTCCACACATTGGAAGAAGCCATCAAAGGATCAGATTTGTTTATGGGCCTTTCGATAGCCGGTATTCTTACTCCCAAAATGCTGAAAAGCATGGCAAAACGCCCTATAGTATTTGCCCTGGCGAATCCAAATCCTGAAATTGATTATAATCTGGCAAAGAGAACCCGTAATGATGTTATCATGGCAACCGGAAGATCTGATTTTCCAAATCAGGTCAATAATGTACTGGGTTTTCCATTTATATTCCGGGGAGCACTCGATGTGCAAGCCACCGAAATCAACGAAGAAATGAAACTGGCTGCGGTGAAAGCCATAGCAGGGCTTACCCGCGAACCGGTACCCGATTTAGTAAATATTGCTTACAACTCTACCAATTTAAGCTTTGGTAAAGATTATATTATACCCAAAGCACTGGACCCACGACTGCTGACCACGGTAGCACCGGCTGTTGCCAAAGCAGCCATTGACAGCGGTGTAGCTCAAAAAAAGATTGATAACTGGGATCAATACAAAGCTCAACTTCGCGAACGCCTTGGAGCCCATGATCAAATCATCCGGGTTATTATAGAACGGGCAAAAAATAGCCCCAAAAGAGTAGTATTCTCAGAAGCAGAAAACTTTAAAATTCTCAAAGCCGCACAAATTGTTAAAGATGACGGAATTGCTATACCCATATTATTGGGCGATAAAACCAGAATACAGCAAATTATTGATGAATATAAACTTGATCTGGAAGGGGTAGACATCATCGACCCGGCAAATCCCAGCACCGAAGCAAAAAGAAAAATATTCAGTCAGCGATTGTTTGAACAAAGATGCCGGAGAGGATTTAATAAATATGAAGCTGAAAAAATCATGCGCGACAGGCATTATTTCTCTACCATGTTGCTCGAAACGGGAGAAGCCGATGCACTTATTTCAGGATTAACCCGGAAATATCCGGAAACCATAAAACCGGCATTAGAAATTATCGGTACTGAAAGACCGGATACCCGCGTAGTGGGGATGTATATCATGCTCACCAAAAAAGGACCTTTCTTTTTTGCCGATACAACCATGAACGTACAACCGAGTGCTGAAGAATTGGTAGAAATTGCCGTACTCATGGCCGAAAAAATCAAACAATTCAACATCAAACCAAACATTGCCTTTTTATCTTATTCAAATTTTGGCTCGGCCGAAGGCGAAGAACCGCGCAGGATTAGAAAAGCAGTTCAAATTATGCACAAAGAACATCCTGAAATTACAGCAGAAGGTGAAATGCAGGCTAACTTAGCCTTCGACCGGGAATTATTAAAAGATAACTATCCTTTTTGTGATTTAATATCTGCAGAAACTAATGCATTGGTATTTCCAAACCTGTCGGCCGGCAACATCGCCTACAAATTAATGCAAGTAATGGGATCGGCCGAAGCGGTGGGTCCAATCCTTTTAGGGATGAAAAAAGCCGTTCATATTCTTCAGCTGGGAAGTTCGGTACAGGAAATTGTAAATATGGTTGCTATTGCTGTAGTTGATGCACAAGATAAAGAAGCTAAATTATGATTGCATATATCAAAGGTGATTTTACAGAAATCAGTCCAATCCGGGTAATTGTAGAATGCAATGGACTGGGATATAAGCTTAATATAAGCCTGCATACCTATCAACAAATACAAGGGAAAAAAGCAGGTATGCTTTACACACATTTTCATGTAAGAGAAGATCAACAAACATTATATGGCTTTGCCACAACAGCAGAACGTAACCTATTCCGAATGCTGATATCGGTATCAGGTATTGGAACCAGTATAGCCATGCTTGTACTCTCCGCTTACCCACCGATAGAAATACAATCTGCTATTTTAAACAATAATCTGTCGCTGATAAAAAGCATTAAAGGAATAGGACCGAAAACAGCCCAAAGACTGGTTTTGGAGTTAAGCGATAAACTTAGGAAAGAGCCTAGTTTCAGCAACTCTTTCGGTTCACAAAACAATAGTTTAAAAGCAGAGGCGTTATCTGCATTAACAATTTTGGGATATTCACGTTTAGAAGCAGAGAAAGTTATTCAAAAAACAATGCAAAAACAAAGTGATATCCTAAATGTGGAACAATTGATTAAAGCGGCTTTACAAAATATTTAAAACCGTTTTTAAAAGATTTTGATATTTTGCGACATATTAAATAGGGTATTATCCTTGGTTGAGCAATTCGAAAAGCACTGATCCTGGTGGGGAAAAAGCAAAAAAATTATATAAAAAGGCTGCTAATTGTATTCAGTAGCTTATTGGTATCTCAGACATTATATGCCGCAACAAGGGTATATCCGAATTTTAACCCTGATATTGAATATGCCCTGCCTGATACCGGCAACACCGGTGATACGATTCAATTACCTTTTCCAATAAAAGATCAGGAAAACAATTTTTACTTTAATCCATTTTCCAACACTTTTAATTTAGATGACCCGCCCATTATTAAAAAATCTGTCGAATACGATCCCGTTACAGGCCGTTTTATAATTACTCAAAAAATTGGAGATTTTGATTACCGATCCCCTTCATCCATGTCGTTCGAAGAATTTCTGAGCCGGGAATTTCAAAAAAGCAATACCGAATATTGGGAAAAGAGAGTACAGGGCGAAAATTTATTGGAAAGAAGTGAAGGCATCAGACTACCCGGAAAAAATGAAGCAATGGACAGGCTTTTCGGTGGCAGCTCTGTTGACATCAGACCAAAAGGTAACATTGAGCTTATTTTTGGAGGAACTTTTCAAAATATAGAAAACCCTACCCTTCCCACTAATGCTCAGAAACAAGGAAATTTTGATTTCGATATGAACATCAATATGAGTGTTATGGGTAAAATTGGTGATAAACTGAAACTCAATACCAACTATAACACACAAGCTACATTTGATTTTGAAAATCAGGTAAAACTTGAATTTAAAGGAGATGAGGATCAAATTCTTCAATCTTTGGAAGCAGGAAACGTAAGTTTTCCGTTGAGCAGCACACTAATAACAGGAAACCAAAGCCTGTTTGGTATCAAATCAGCCTTAAAATTTGGCAGGCTTACCGTTACCAGTATCATGTCGCAACAAAAATCAAAAAAAGAAAATATTCAAATACAAGGAGGAGCTCAAACCCGTGATTTTAAAATATCGGCAGACGAGTATGATGAAAACAGGCATTTCTTCCTGGCTCAATATTTCCGCGATCATTATGAAGACTGGATGTCAACCCTACCGGTAGTCAATTCACCCGTAAATATTACAAAAATTGAAGTATGGGTTACCAATTCGACCGGAATAACTGAAAATACGCGCGATGTGGTTGCTTATATGGATTTGGGCGAACAAGCACATATTTTTAATACCACCTCCATTACACCCTCACCGGGAATCAAAATACCTGCCAACGAATCAAACTCGCTGTACAAATCGTTGGTAAATACAGCCGGTTCACGCGAATTAAATGCAGTCATTTCAATCATGCAAAACAGTTTAGGATTAGTGCCGATACAGGATTTTGAAAAAACACAAGCTAAAAAATTATCAGAATCTCAATACAAACTATATCCTCAGTTAGGATTTATTTCGCTCAATCAATCGTTAAAACCCGATGAAGTACTGGCCGTTGCATTTGAATATACTTACCAGGGTAAAACCTACCAGGTAGGCGAATTCAGTAAAGATGTTCCGGTAAATCCAAACCAACCCAATGTACTTTTTCTGAAAATGCTTAAAAGCACATCACAAAGGCCAAAACTACCTATTTGGAAATTGATGATGAAAAACATATACTCACTGGGTGCCTACCAACTAAGCCCTGAAGATTTCTTTCTTGATATTTATTATATGGATCCGGGAGGAGGAAAGAAACGCTATATTCCGGAAGGTACGGGCGTAAACGGTACACCTTTGCTCACAGTAATGAATCTGGACAGGCTGAACAATCAGCTTGATCCACAGCCAGATGGAATATTCGACTTTGTTCCAAATGTAACGATCAGTCCTTCCAATGGAAAAATCATTTTCCCGGTACTCGAACCATTTGGTGAACACCTGAGCAGTATATTTTTACCAAGCGAACAAAATATTGCCAAAAAATATACTTATCAAATTCTGTATGATTCAACCATCACCATAGCCCAACAATTTCCTCAATTTAATCGCTACACCATTGAAGGTACCTATAAATCAAGTATTTCATCAGAAATATACCTGGGAGCATTTAATATTCCCAGAGGATCGGTAACCATAAGAGCAGGAGGGCAGCAATTGCGCGAAAATATTGATTATACCATTGACTATAATCTGGGACGTGTAAAAATCATCAATGAGGGGATTATGAACAGCGGTGTTCCAATCAATATTTCGTACGAAAATTCTGCCTTTTTCGGTATTCAAACCAAATCCTTATTTGGCAATCGTTTCGATTATTGGATCAATGATGATTTCACTATCGGAGCCACTCAAATGCATTTAAACGAAAGACCTTTTACCCAAAAAGTCAATATCGGTGACGATCCCATTTCGAACAGTATTTACGGCCTCGATCTCAACTATAACTCGGAACTCCCCGGATTAACCAGAATACTAAACCGATTCCCTTTTTATAATTCAAAAGAAGCATCATCTATCACCGTTACGGCTGAAGGTGCCTATTTTAAGCCCGGCCACTCAAGAGCCATCAACAGCAATGATAAACAAGGATTGGTTTATGTAGATGATTTTGAAGGAAGCCGCAGTTCATACGACTTAAAATTCCCATATACCGCCTGGTCATTATCAAGCACTCCTACCAAAGTATTAACCAATCAGGGAAGCGATAAATTTCCTGAAGCATCCTTGTTTGACAGTTTGCCGTATGGATACAACCGGGCCAAACTTATTTGGTACACCCTTGATCCATTATTGCAAGATAATAATTCGGCAACCCCCGATTATATCAAACAACATCCCAATACACAATCAAACCATTACGTAAGAATTATTAATGAAAAAGAAATCTTTGAAATTGATAATCCCAACCTGCTCAACACACGCTTAGCAACTTTCGATTTGGCCTTTTATCCCAAATTAAGAGGCCCATACAATTACGAATATGCCGAAAACGGACAGGCCGGAATAAGTACCGGTTTAAATAAAGACGGAACCTTAAAAATTCCGGAATCAAGGTGGGGAGGTATTCAGAGATCAATAGAAACCAATGACTTTGAAGCAGCCAATGTAGAATTTATTGAATTCTGGGTAATGAATCCCTTTGATAATAAAAAAGGAAGCATTAATGGAGAAATGTATATTGATATGGGCAATGTGTCGGAAGACGTACTGAAAGATTCCCGAAAATTTTTCGAAAACGGATTGCCCAAACCGGGCGTACCGACCCTGCTCGATACAACCAAATGGGGCAAAGTACCCTTAACACAAGCCATTACCAATGCTTTTGATACCGACCCCAATGTATTAAAAGCTCAAGATGTTGGTTATGACGGTCTCAACGACAATGAAGAAAAAACTTTTTTCAGCACCTTTATTGGAAAATTACAAAACCGGGTCAATAGCGGAACGCTTGAACAGTCTGTACTGACAGCCCTTGAAAATGATCCTTCCAACGATGATTTCAAAGATTATAAAGATCCTGATTACGAAACAAGCACACTGAGTATTCTGGAACGATACCGTCTTTTCGATGGAAAAGAAGGCAATACGGCAGCTAACGTTGACAACAACCAATTTTCTCACGGATCGAACCTGCCCGAATCAGAAGACCTGAACCGTGATAATACTTTGAACGAAACGGAAGAATTTTTTCGATATAAAATTGATCTGTTTAATGGAATGGATGTTGACAATAATGCATTTATCACCGATAAGGTAACAGCACTCGTAAAATTCAGAAACGGCATTGAAGACAGTATCGACTGGTATCATTTTAAAATACCTATTGATGAGTATGAACAAAAAGTAGGAGGTATCCAGGATTTTAAATCAATCCGGTTCATCAGATTATTCATGACCGGATTTAAAGATTCGGTCATACTGCGTTTTGCCCGGCTCGAACTGGTAAGAAATCAATGGAGAAGATACCGGTTTTCGTTATTGAAACCCGGTGAGTATATATCAAACGATGATGCCAATAATACATTATTTACCGTATCGGCCGTAAGCGTTGAAGAAAACTCGAACAAACAACCCATACCCTATATTTTACCACCCGGAGTTGAACGCGAGCAATTTCTTACCGGTACCAGTTCCACAGTATTGCAGCAAAACGAACAATCTTTATCGGTAGAAGTATGCGGATTGGAAGACGGAGATTCAAGAGCTATTTATAAAACATTAAATTTTGATTTTAGAAAGTATAAACGGCTTCAACTATTTCTGCATGCAGAATCATTTACCGGTGAAGGCGTAAGCGCAACACCATTGCAAGATGACGAAATGGAAGCCTTTATCAGGATTGGTGCAGACTTTACAGAAAACTATTACGAATATTCAATACCACTGAAAGTAACGGATCCATTAAACGTTACGGGTACCGCCCTTGAAAGAAGACAAGCCGTATGGCCTGCTGCCAATGTTATGGACATCTTGCTCGATTCATTGGTGCAGGCCAAGAGAGACCGGAACTTCAGCGATCAAAACTCATTGATACCCTATGTTATTGATGCCGGACACGGCCGGTACATAACCGTTGTTGGAAATCCGGATATAGGAAATGTAAAAATGGCCATGATAGGCCTCAGGAATAAAAAAGAAGAAGGTATAAGCGGTGATCCAATTTGTGCTGAAATTTGGGTCAACGAATTCCGTTTAAAAGGTATTGACGAACGGGGCGGATCGGCCGCAATTGTGAGAACGGATGTAAAATTGGCCGATTTAGGTAATATCTCATTGTCAGGGGGTGCTCATACAATAGGATTCGGACAACTCGAACAACAAATAGATCAACGGTATAAAGATAATTACCTGCAATACGATGTAAGTACCAATCTCCAACTTGGAAAATTATTACCTAAAAAATCAGGGCTGAGAATACCAATGTATGCCGGTATTTCAAAAACCATGAGCCGGCCCGAATACGACCCTTATGATTTTGATATATTGCTGAAAGACCGCCTCAATAATCTGGCAGAAAACACCACTAAAAAAGATTATCTTAATTCAGTTCAGGATATGACTTCCATAAAAAGCCTGAATTTTACCAACGTTAGAAAAGAAAAAACAGGCCGCAACGCAAAATCTCATCTTTGGGATATAGAAAATCTCAATTTTACTTATTCGTATACCGAAATACTAAAAACAAATCCTACCACTCAGGAAGATTTAATTAGAAAGAATAAAGGTGGTTTTGCTTATACCTACAGCTCACGTAGCAAATATATCGAACCCTTTAAAGCCATCAATGCAAAATATAAATTGCTAAGACCCAT
Organism: Bacteroidota bacterium; assembly: GCA_024276745.1. GTDB lineage: Bacteria > Bacteroidota > Bacteroidia > Chitinophagales > S012-47 > JAJRWN01. Next base: position 21,373 of record JAJRWN010000153.1, on the reverse strand, counting down.
ACGCGATTTTAATTTCAACCTCTTACCCAGTAAACTATCATTCCGTACCGATTTAAACAGACAATACGGTGAGCTGGTATTGCGCGATGTTTATGGAGATGCTTTGATCGATACCAGTTATAATAAATTCTTTACCTGGGATCGTTTTTATGATGTACACTGGGATTTAACAAAATCAATAAAAATTGATTTTTCAGCCGTTAATAATGCCCGGATTGACGAACCACAGGGAAAAATTAATACCCGTGCTGAGAAAGATTCAGTATGGTCAAATATTAAAAAATTGGGTAGAAACACCAAGTACCATCATAACATTACCGTAAATTATACCTTACCATTCAGAAAATTTGTATTTCTCGACTGGATCAACGGCCGGGCAAGTTATGCCAGCAATTACGACTGGACTGCTGCTGCATTGGGCCTTGATACATTGGGCAATGCCATTTCAAATGCACAAAGTATCCGGTTTAACGGAAGTGCCAATTTTACAAGTTTGTATAATAAATCAAAATTCTTAAAGAAATATCTTAATCCCGGAAGATCGGGAAATAACAGAAACCGTGGTAGGGGTACTCAAGAAAATAATCAACCCGATGCCGAACAAAAGGGAGGAAAAAAGAAGAAAAATAATAATGAAATTAACCCCTTCATCAAAGGAATAGTAAGTGTGCTGACAAGTCTGAAACGGGTTTCTTTTAACTATAATCAGGATTGGAGTACTATATTACCCGGTGTTATGCCCGAATCAAATCTTTTGGGCATGAACAATAATTTTACTGCGCCCGGATGGGATTTTATAATGGGTATCCAGCCCGATAGTGTATGGCTCAATAATGCTGCAAAAAAAGATTGGATTACATCGGCTACCTCACTGAATTATCAATATTTGCAAAATTATAAGCAAAACTTCGATATGAAGATAAATCTTGAGCCGGTAAAAAATATGAGAATAGATATTAATTTCAAGAAAAGCTATACAAAAAATCATTCTGAATATTTCAGATACAGCAATCAAACCGCTGATTACAGGCACTATAATGCCCAAGATGTAGGCAGTTTCAGCATGTCGTACTTTATGTGGAACACCACTTTTGATAAAGTGGACTCTTTACGGGTTTCAGAAACATTCAGAAAATTTGAAGATATGCGGACAGCCATATCACAACAACTGGGGGCACAAAATCCTTATTCAAATGGTAGTTTTTATGAAGCTAATGTAAATGATACGATAAATCTTCCGAATTATGCCGATGGTTATGGCCCTTATGCACAGGATGTACTCATACCGGCATTCTTGGCAGCATACACCGGAAAAACAGCTCAAGAAGCTCAATATAACCTGTTTAAAGGTATTCCAATGCCAAACTGGAGAATATCGTATAACGGCCTTGCCCATATAAAACCATTGGATGAACTATTCAGTAATATCAATATATCGCATGCTTATTCTTCAACATTAACCGTGAATAACTATCAAACCGAATTTAACTATCGCGATACGGTTTATTTCGGATTTCCTGCCGCCAGCGACACATTATCAGGAAATTTCTTTCCCTTATATAATATTCCACACGTTGTAATTTCAGAACAATTGATGCCATTGATTGGTATCAATATTACTATGAAAAATGGATTGACTGCAAAATTTGAATACAAAAAATCGCGAAATCTGGCCTTAAGTTTAGTGGATTATCAACTTGTAGAAGGCCGATCCAAAGAAGTTACTTTTGGGGCTGGCTATAGAATCAAAGGAATGACATTGCCTTTTAAAATTGGCGGTAAAAAAACAACCCTTGACAATGATTTGAATTTTAAACTCGATTTTTCATTAAGAGATGACATTACAGTAAATAATTTATTGGATCAAAATCACTCTGAAGCTACAAGGGGAAGCAAAACTGTAGCGATCTCTCCATCTATTGATTATGTTGTAAATAATCGTTTAAACTTACGTTTGTTCTTTGATCGCAGACGTACGGTACCGGCTACATCAGCATCATACCCCGTATCGAATACCAAAGCCGGAATCTCGGTAAGATTTACCCTTGCCGAATAATTTTATAAATCGAAATTTAGCTTAATTTTGAGCATTAAATTTATATCAAAATGAATATTCCAGACAAGCTCAAATTTACCCGTGAACACGAATGGGTTCGAATTGAAGGCGATATTGCCTTTGTTGGTATTACCGATTACGCCCAGGGTGAATTGGGTGATATTGTTTATGTCGAAATTGAATCTGTTGGTCAAAATCTGCAAAAGGATGACGTATTTGGAACCGTTGAAGCGGTCAAAGCAGTCTCTGAACTTTTTATGCCCATCAGTGGTGAAGTGCTGGCCTTGAATGATGAACTGGAAACGCAGCCTGAAACTGTTAATTCAGATCCTTATAAAGGAGGTTGGATGATAAAAATTAAAATTTTCGATTCAAAAGAATTAGATCAATTGCTTGACGCTGATGCCTATAAATTACTAATCGGTGCATAAATTTTAATTAGTTTTTAATTGCCTTCGATTATCAGATTTAATACTTTTACATTGCTTTGGGCATTATTAATTCTGTGCTTATCGCTTATACCCGGCAAGTCGGTACCGGTCTTAAACTGGACCATGTTATTGAATCCCGATAAAATGGCACATATAATAATGTATGGAGGATTAACACTTCTTGCATCTATAGGAATACGTAAACAATATACTTTTGACGTACTGCGTTTTTCACCCGGATTTATTGCAATAATTTTCGGTATTATTTATGGCATTGTCATGGAAATGTTGCAATTAGGGTTTATGGCCGACAGATATTTTGAAATACTGGATATTTTAGCTAATATTATCGGCTCTTTTGCAGGAGTCATTGTGTATAGACTTTTGTATTTTAACCTTTAATTTAATTATTATGTCACCTGCAATGTATTACATCTTAATGATCAGTTTGGTATTTGTTTTGCCAATTGTTACTACAATACTGTTGTTTCGTCAAAACAAAGTCAAAAAGATTAGAGATCAGTATGCCCATTCTGAAGATAATAAATCAATCAGAATAAAAAAATACTGGGAAGCTAATCTGGAAAATTTCAGAGGTTTATTTTTAAGAATCAGTTATGCCGTAGTATTGGCCGTTTTATTGGTTGCTTTCAGATATACACCCAAGCAAAAAACAGATGCTAATGGTTTTGCTACTGCTTACCAGGAAGAAATGGAAATGGAACCACCCGTTACCAAACAGCCACCACCTCCACCACCTCCACCACCTCCACCACCTGAAATTCAGGTTATCGAGGATCAACCGGAAGAAGAAGAACCAGTTTTTGATCTTCCTGATTTAGAATTAGAAGATAATGAACCGGTACCTGATTTGGCAACACCACCGCCAGAACCCGAACCGGTACAACCTAAGATTTTCAGAATTGTAGAACAAATGCCTGTATTCCCGGGAGGAGAAACTGCTTTACGTAATTATGTAAACAGAAATATTCGTTATCCTCAAATGGCTAAAGAAAACAATATTGAAGGTACCGTTTATGTGCAGTTTGTAGTTGGTGAAAACGGTAAGGTTCGCGACCCTGTTATCCTAAGAGGTATTGGCGGAGGCTGCGATGAAGAAGTGCTTAGAGTAATAAAAACACTTCCCAAATGGTCACCGGGTAAGCAGCGAGGAAGACCCGTTTCGGTATATTTTCAAATGCCGGTGAAATTTAAACTACAATAATTTCAAAATCAAACATACTAACAACCGCAATCCGTCTAACCGGATTGCGGTTTTCTGTCTAATATTCATTACATAAACCATCTGTGAAATTTCGATTTATCATATTTGCTTTTTTACTTTTGAAAATTACTGCTTTAACGGCTCAAGGAAATCAAAACCACAACCTGGCCATCCAGTATTATAATAATGGAGATTATGAAAAAGCAAAAGTATTGTTCAAAGATTTGTTTGAAAGCACACCAAGTTCTACCTATTATTATCGCTATTATTTCAATTGCTTACTGGCCTTAAATCAGGAAAAAGAACTTTCAAAACTGATTAAAAAACAAATAAAACGAAACCCTAACAATCCCACATATCATGTCGATCTGGGCTATTTCCTGATTCAAAACGGAAAAGAGAAACAAGGTAAAGACGAATATGATAAAGTACTAAAAAACCTGAAAGCCAATAAGACACAAGTCATTTTGCTTGCCAATGCATTTAATTTATACAGAGAATACGAATATGCACTAAAAACCTATCAACGCGGTAAAGCATTACACCTGGATTATTCTTTCTCTATTGAATTGGCCAATACTTATAAGAACCTCAATGATGTCCAGGCTATGATTGGAGCCTATCTGGATTATATTTATGAAAATCCGGCTCAGCTTAATCAGGTGAAAAACATCTTACAATCTTACTTGACCAAAGCAGATGATTATGATCTTATAGAAAAAGAGATTTATAAGCGTATTCAGCGTAGCGATGACAATGAATCGCTCACAGAGATGCTGATTTGGGTATTAATAACAAAAAAAGATTATGAGCAAGCCTTTCGTCAAATCAAAGCCCTTGATAAAAGAATGCACTATAATGGTGAACGAATCAAGGCATTTGCCGAAACCACCCTGAAAGAACAAGCATGGAATGTCGCCATTGAGGCTTTTCTGCAATTACAAAAACCATCCTATGGCAAGACAATGAATTTTGAAGGCAACCGGGGGGAACTCAAAGCCAGAAATAAACAAATTATACAGCAATACGATTTTACTGATCAGGATCTTTATGCACTCGAAAACGCATACGAAATATTTATCGAAAAATATAAAGACAATGCTAACCGGGTAGCAAGTGCAGAACGTGAACTTGCCAACTTAGAAGCTAAGTTTCTTCACCGGCTTGATAAAGCCATTTCGATACTCCGTACAATTATTGAGAAAAATGCAGGCGATCCGTCATTTATTGCACAATGCAAAATAGACTTAGGGGATGACCAGCTTATGGCTGGAAATGTATGGGATGCCACTTTGCTCTATTCGCAAGTAGATAAACAAATGAAAGATGCACCATTGGGCGAAATGGCCAGATTTAAAAATGCGAAATTATCTTATTATCGAGGTGATTTTGATTGGGCACAAGCACAATTAGACGTACTCAAAGCCTCTACATCAGAGTTGATTGCCAACGATGCCCTTGAACTTTCTGTCTTCATAACAGATAAACTCGGACTCGACAGTACCCAAATGCCCATGCTCCTGTTTGCCCGTGCAGATTTATTGGAATTTCAAAATAAAGATGATGCATCCATAAGACTTATGGACAGTATCTTATCCCTTTATCCAAAACATGCTCTTACAGAAAACATATACTTTGTAAAATCAAAAATTTATTTAAAACAACATCAACCCGAACAGGCAGTAACAATGCTGCAATATATTGTTTCGAACCATAGCGATTTGCTCGAAGATGATGCCCTGTTTAAGCTTGGCGATATTTACCAAAACCAACTTAATCAACCGGAAAAAGCCGCGTCTTATTATGAGCAAATTATCCTTTCACATCAAGGATCAATTTATGTGGAAGAGGCTCGCAAACGATACCGGCTGATTAGAGGAGATATCATAAATTAAGCTGCAACATTATGATCATTTATAACGTAACAATAAAAATTGACCGGGATATTGAAACAGATTGGATCCATTGGATGAAAAATATACACATTCCAGAAGTAATGAATTGTGGTCTATTTCAAAATTTCAAATTTTTTCATTTACTTGAGCAGGATGAATCTGATGGAATTACTTTTGCAATTCAATATTATTGCGAAAACATAACAGCATTTAAACAGTATGAAACCATTTACGCAGCGACACTGAAAGCCCGGCATGAAGCCAGATATGCCAATCGTTACTATGCATTCAGATCTTTGTTGGAAGAAATATAATAATCAGCTTATGAAAAAGATTAACCTTGCTTTAATGATTTTTTCAACCTTTTCCATTTGGCTTGGCAGCTCAGGATGCCATACCTATGTTTGGCAAAATATTGATAAAAAAATTGCAGGAGTGTGGACCAGAATGCCCGTTGAACCTGGCTATATTGAAATTTGGAATTTTGATAATGGTAAACTTTCCATTACGGTGAACGGAGTTGCCCTGATATTTCAAAAAGATGACGGAACCACCACTACCACATTGAATTACACTATCACCAATACTATTGATAATCACTACCTATATTTCGATAATCTGCAAGCAACAAATGCTCAGTGGTATTTGCAGGAAGATATTGAAAGATGGCTGATAGTTACTATAAACGATAGAGAATTATACCTTTCTGCCGAAACGAAGAAACATCAAAAAGGTGGTACGCAAAAAGAATTTTACCGTTTATAATTATTCTTCATAATAAACTCTTCTTATGCGGGAAGACAGACCGGCTATCATTTCATAAGGAATGATACCTGCCCAACGGGCAAGCTGTATTACTGTAAGCTCAGAACCAAATAAATTAACCCGGTCTCCTTCTCTGATATAATCTTCGGTACCAATATCTACCATACACATATCCATGCAAATATTGCCGACAACAGGATAAAGCTTGCCCTTAATCAATACCCGGCCTTTTCCATTGCTTAAAGAACGGGGATAACCATCGGCATAGCCAATCGAAAGAGTGGCAATCCGGGTTCTTTTTGTACAATAATATGAGGCACTATAGCCTATGCTTTCACCCTTTTCTACACTTCTGATTTGTGCAACGATGCTGCGCAAACTAAATAAATTTTCCAGTTGATCCTGACAAATGCCTGTTGGGTCAACACCATATAATCCAATCCCCAGCCTGACCATATCAAACTGATAATCGGAAAATCTAATGATTCCACCGGTATTAAGTACTTGCTTCATGGGGTGACACGATAATGCCTCTGAAATGAAGGCATACATTTTCTCAAAACGCTGAAGTTGCCGCTTGGTAAAAGCATCCAATTCTTTTACTTCACTGCCAGCAAGATGAGTTAAAATACTTTTGATTTCAATTTTTCCGGATGCTTGGATGGTTTCGATTGCTGCTTGCAAATCCGATTCATCAAAACCAAGACGGTTCATACCAGTATTTATTTTTAAATGAACTGGCAAAATTTCAGCTTGCGGTATTAAAGTAATGAAAGTTTTAAGTTGGTTAAGGCTATAAATTTGTGGTTCGAGCCGGTATTTCAGCAGATTTGAAAAATCATGATAGGCACTATTCATCACCATTATTGGTGTTTTTACCCCTTCTTGTCGCAACAACAGACCTTCATCGGCATAGGCTACACCTATGTAATCAATACCATGGAATTCCAACAAACGGCTTACCGCTCCGATGCCACTACCGTATGCGGCAGCTTTCAACATAACCATGGTTTTTACCCCTTCCTTCAGTTTCGAACGAAACCAATTCAGGTTATAGGCCATGGCAGAAAGATTAATTTCCAAAACCGTGCTATGCGACATGCTTTCGAGCTCCAGACCAATGGTTTCCATTTTAAAAGCACGCGCCCCTTTGAGTAATATACATTCGTTTTGAAAACCAAGCAAACTCAGCGATGATAGTAATTGTTCGGTATGCTCGAAAAAAGAACAATCAAAATATTTGGAAAATAAATGCTGGCAAGATGCAATTTGATGCCCGATGCCAATAAAGCGTTTAATCCGGTATTGTAGCATCAACTTAATTACTTCGGCATACAATTTTTCGCTGCTTTGTCCTGATTGAAGGATATCAGAAAAAATCAGTGTACGTGATTGATTACCGGCTTGCTGATTCATAAAACCAAGTGCCAAACCCAGGGATTGTAAGTCCGAATTATAGCAATCATAAATTAATGAACACTGATTGATGGCAGATTTTAATTCGAGTCGCAACGGACTTAGTGATAAAGATTTGAACAGAGGTAATATTTGCAGGGGATGGCTATCCATCAGCAATACAAATGCCATGCAATGACCGGCATTTTCAAGCAGTTCAGTTTCGGTAAAAGGCAATTTTATGGCATATTCTTCACCCTTGAAATGTGCGATTATTTTGCTGCCGGATCGGTCTTTCGATTTAATCTCATACCATATATCGGCTGCCGGATCAAGATAGGACCATTGGATGATTTGCAGAGAAGGGTTGATTTTCGATAATATACTGATTGTTTGTCGCTTATACAATTGATCGGCACAAAGAATTAATTGCTTTGTATGATAAAAAAGTTTTAATTTTTCTTCTAATTTTTCTGTTCTATCAGAAAAAAAAGCATCGTGAGCAGGGCCTAAATTTGTTAATATTCCGATATCGGGCTGTAGTATTTTTTCTAATTTTTCCATTTCACCTGTTTGTGAAATGCCGGCTTCAAAAATACCCAGTTCATGATGATGGTTCATGCCCCAAACCGATAAGGGAACACCTATTTGAGAATTATAACTTTTGGGTGTTGCTACCAAATTATAATCGTTTCCCAATAGCTGTATCAACCATTCTTTTATGGTAGTTTTACCATTGCTCCCCGTAATAGCCAAAACCGGATAAGAAAATAAATTGCGATGTTTCTGACCTAGCAATTGAAGTGCTTCAAGAACATTTTTTACCCTTACATATGCAATTCCGTTACTAGGTGACAGATGATAATCGGCTTGTACTACAAAATTTTTAAGCCCTTTTTTTATCAATTCTCTAATAAAGCTGTGACCATCGGTATGACTGCCTTTCAGTGCGAAAAACAAAGTATGTGCCGGATCAAATATTTTCCGGCTGTCAACGGCTATCCATTTTATACGACAATCGCAGGCAGGGTCAAATCCGCTTGAACTAATAACAGCTGCTATGCGGCCTAATTTATACTCCATAATTCAAAATAAATGCCATAATAATATTAAAACTTATAGAGCGCATCAGTTGTCTTCCGGATTGATACCGGATTGAAGTTTTTCTGCATTTTGAGCAACTTTCAGTGCATCGATAATATTTTGAATATTTCCTTGCATGATCGAATCAAGATTATATATGGTAAGACCAATTCTGTGATCTGTCATTCTGCCCTGAGGAAAATTATAGGTGCGGATTTTTGCAGAACGGTCTCCGGTAGAAACCAATGATTTTCGATGTTGTGCTATAGAATCCTGATGTTCTTGTAATATTTTCTCATATATTTTTGCACGCAGCATTTTTAATGCAATTTCATAATTTTTTAGTTGTGATCTGCCTTCTTGGCATTCCACTACTATACCTGTCGGTATATGGGTAAGTCTGACTGCCGATTCTGTTTTGTTCACATGTTGACCACCGGCTCCTGACGAACGGTAGGTGTCTCTTCGAATATCATCTGTTCTTAAATCTACATCAACCTCTTCGGCTTCTGGTAAAACGGCTACAGAAGCTGCTGATGTATGCACGCGTCCTTGTGTTTCGGTACGGGGTACCCGCTGAACCCGGTGAACGCCCGATTCGTATTTGAGCTCGCCATAAACATCTTCACCTTCTATACTTATTATTATTTCTTTGTACCCGTCTACAGTCCCCGGGCTTTCGCTTAATATTTCTGCTTTCCAATGTTTTGTCTCGCAGTAATTTATATACATCTTAAACAAATCACCGGCAAATATACTGGCTTCATCTCCTCCTGTTCCGGCCCTTATTTCAAGTATTACATTTTTTTCGTCCTCGGGGTCTTTAGGTATGAGCATTTGTTTTATTTGCTCCTGCATCTCAACATTCTTATCACTAAGTTCATCAATTTCACTTTTTATCAATGATCTGAATTCTTCGTCTTTTTCCGTTTTCAATAATTCTTTATTGTGTTTTAAATTATCGAGTAGGTCTTTATATTGTTCGTAGGCTTCAACTATTTGCTTTAGTTGTTTGTATTCTTTACCCAATTTTTTGCTTTGCTTCATGTCGTTCACCACCGAAGGATCAATCAGCAGCTTTTCTACCTCCAAGAATCTTTTCTTTATCGCTTCAAGTTTATCAAGCACAATCAATAGTTTTTATTAAGATAACAAAGTTAATGGTTTTTTAAAGCCTTTAGGGGCTTGAATAAAAGATGGCAAGCATTACCAATTCAACCGGTACCGCAACAAATATCCCCTATTTAGAACCCACAATTTTCCATTTTCAATAAGCAGGTTTTCATCCTTGATATTAATATCGCCTAATTCGATGACATCTTCTGCTCCGCTAATTAAATGGATTCGATGCAGTTGATGGTATTGGAGTAGTAGAAGTGTATTGCGGTCAATCCAAAAATTATGAATATGTGCAATCTGCATAAGTTTATGAAAGCCTGCATAACGGTCGAAAGTATAAATACCCCGGCCGGTATCCAGGGCATACACAATTTCATTTCTTTGAATAATTTTTGTAATATTCACTTCATTTCCTCTTAGGCCGAGATCTATACTTTCCTGCTCTTTGAGCCCACTGTTGTTAATTTTGATTAGTTTACGCAAGGCATGATCAAAAACCCATACGGAATTATCATCTGCATAACAAATAGCACGTACATCAAACAAACCGGCCTGAGCTAAGTCAACAGAACCGATTGTAGAAAGTTGATTATCGAGAATAATAATTTGCTGATAACTTTCATAATAAATCAATGTATGCAGTGGATTGGTCAAATCTACATCGTCAGGCAGACCATAATCAACCCGGCTATAAGTATATTTAATTTGAAATTTATCGTCTCTTTTTGAGAGTACACCATTACGGTTTAGCAAGTAAACATGGTCTAGATTATCAGCAAATACTTGTAGTGCTTCGACCCGGAACGAATCGATTAAATGAATGGATGGCTGAGCTTTTAATTGGCTATTGATGCCAGTAATTAAGCTAAGGCTTAAAAGTATGTAATTGCATGTTTTCACCATCAAATATTGCATAGGAGAAATGCGTAACCCAATCTCCCAAATTTATGTAGCGACTTTTGTTTTCTATGCTTAAATCGAGGGGTATGTGCCGGTGACCAAAAACGAAAAAATCAAAATATTGTTGTTTAATTTTTGTTTTACAATACTGATACAGCCATTCATTTTCGGCACTCTTGAAAGGCAATATATCGCCTCCCTGGGCTAATCTTGATTTTTTTGACCATTTATGGGCTATTGCAAGGCCAATGTTTGGATGCAAAGAGGAGAATAACAATCGGGCAAGCGGCCAATGAAACAGTTTTTTTAAGAGTTTGTATCCTTTATCGCCCGGACCTAATCCATCTCCATGGCCGATAAAAAATTTTTTTTCTTTAATTTCTGTTTCGATAGGCAGATTATGAAGTATAAGCCCAATTTCTTCTTTAAAATAGCTTTTCTGCCATTGATCATGATTGCCCGGAAAATAATGAACAGGAATTCCGGAATCACATATTTCGGCCAATTTGCCCTGAAGGCGTACAAAACCTTTTGGAATTACTTTTTTATACTCCCACCAAAAGTCAAAAACATCTCCTAACAGATAAATTTCTTCAGCATTTGATTGAATGGAATTCAGCCAGTTTACAATAATTTTTTCACGTTGTAAACTTTTACTTTGATTTGGAATCCCCAGATGAAAATCTGAAGCAAAATAGATATATTTTTTTTCAGGCACGATACCCTAAATTACTTATCGAGTAAAAATACATAAACTTCCTTAGGGCCATGGGCACCTAATACCAGTGTTTTTTCAATATCGGCTGTACGGCTTGGACCGGTTTCAAGATTAATCATGGATGGTAAACGGCCTTGATATTTATGGTGCATCCATTTCAAGGCATCTTCGATATCAAATACAATTTGTGATGTATCGGCTATTACGATATGAACTGGTGGAAAGATAGTTAAAGCTCTGCCCGATTCGCCCGATGAGCTTAGCATAACGCTTCCGGTTCTGGCAATCAAACATTCACAACTGCTTATTCCGGCATCGGCTTTATCCAGGCTTCTGCCTATTCTCATTTTTTTAAAATGATGTTTTACAAATAACTCCTGAAATTTTAAATCCCAGCAAAAAAGATGATTCCAATGTTTGCTTTCGGCTAATTGATCTAATTTTTCAACTAGTTGTTTTTTGCTTTCGCAATAAACAAATTTACCTTGAAGCTGTGTGAAATTTTGAGCAAACATCACATCAAGTGATTCTTCATCAACACGATAAACCGTAGTCAAATTTGAATCTACCAAGGGTTCGTTTAATAGCGTTTTTTTAATTAGTGCTTTCCGTATGCGACCAAGTATGATTCCTTTTGAACTATTATCTGGAGTCATGATTATCAATCTTTTTCTGTAGGCTCGTTTTCAGGCAATTCGGGTTGTTTTGTTTTATCCTTTTTTACATCAACGGTTTCAGATTTACTTTTTGTTTTTTTACCGTAAGGTGGTGCTCCAAGCATTTTTTCAACATCATCCTGAAACAATACTTCTTTATCGAGCAATACACTTGCCAATTTTTGTAATTCTGATTTTTTGTCGTTGAGCAAATCCAGTGCTCTTTGATATTGTTTATCAATCAGTTTTTTTACTTCCTGATCTATAATAAAAGCGGTATTGTCAGAATAGGGTTTGCTAAAACCATATTCATTTTGCATTTCAAGAAACGATACATTTCCAATTTTATCATTCATACCATAAACGGTTACCATTCCGTATGCAATTTTAGTAACCAGATCAAGGTCGTTTTGTGCTCCTGTAGAAATTCTACCAAAGACTAATTTTTCTGCAGCCCTTCCGCCAAGAGTTTTGCAAATTTGATCTTCAAGTTGCTCAACATTCATCAGATATTGTTCCTTTGGCAGGTATTGTGCATATCCTAAAGCAGCTACACCACGGGGAACAATGGATACTTTTACCAGCGGGTCGGCATGGGGCAAGAACCATCCGCAAATAGCATGTCCGGCTTCATGATTGGCGATAATTTCTTTCTCATCAGGAGAAATCAGTTTGTTTTTTCTTTCCAATCCTCCGATACTTCGATCAACCGCATCCTGAAAGTCTTTCATATCTACTGCTTTTTTACCTTTTCGGGCAGCTATTAAAGCGGCTTCATTGCATATATTGGCAATATCGGCACCTACAAATCCAGGCGTTTGCTGTGCTAATTTTTCAGGAGTGACGTCTTTACCAAATTTTATGGGTTTAATATGTACTTTAAATATTTGTTCCCGTGCATGTAAATCGGGTTTGTCAATAGCTATTGTACGATCGAATCGGCCGGGACGAAGTAATGCAATATCCAATACATCGGGTCTGTTGGTAGCTGCCACAATGATTACACCTTTATCGGTGCTGAAACCATCCATTTCAACCAATAATTGATTTAAAGTGTTTTCACGTTCATCATTGCCCTGTATCAGTTGTTTGCCACGTGCTCTGCCAATGGCATCAATTTCGTCAATAAAAATAATGCATGGTGCTTTTTCACGGGCTTGTTTAAACAAATCTCTTACCCTGGAGGCTCCTACCCCTACAAACATTTCAACAAAATCGGAACCCGATATGGAGAAAAACGGCACTTTGGCTTCGCCTGCCATGGCTTTGGCTATCAATGTTTTTCCGGTTCCCGGAGGGCCTACCAATAATACCCCTTTAGGTATCTTTCCGCCCAATGCAGTATATTTTTCGGGATGCCGCAAGAAATCTACCACTTCTACCACTTCTTCTTTGGCTTCTTCCAATCCGGCTACATCATCAAAAGACACTTCTACCTTAGTGTTTTCATCGTATAAACTTGCTTTTGATTTACCAATATTGAAAATCTGACCACCGGCTCCTCCGACTCCACCGGAACTTACCCGCCTCATAATAAAAATCCAGATAGCGACAATAATCAGTATGGGCAGCACCCAACTTAATATCTGCCCGGTCCAATCTGTTTTTGTTACCGCAAATATTTCAATCTTTTCATCATCGCTCCAGTCTTTTTGAAAATCATTCATCTCAGACTTGAATTCACCGGGATCGAGTATTTCAAATTGATAATGTGGGCCGGGATTGCTTCCTCCACCAAAACGCTTACTGCGTACATCTTTGTATTTGTCTTCTTTTAAAGCTTCTTTTCTGATATAAACTTGTACATGTTTACCATTGATTACTTCAATTTTCTCAACTTCATGTTTGGCAAGCATTTCTTGCTCAAACTTTTTTTGTGAAATTTCTTCCGCTGAATTAAAATTTAAGAATTGAAGGCCTAACAGACCTACCAAAACAATTCCATATATCCAGTAGAAATTAAATTTACTCCGACCTTTAGGTTTAGGTTCATTTTGATTCTTTGGATTAACTGCCATTTTTTATACCTCTTTTTCTATCCTTATCTGCAAAAGGGTTTCCGTATCTATTGCTCATTGTAGCTTTCTAAATCAGCATCAGACCACAAAAGTTCCAGATTATACAATGCACGGGCCTTTTTCAGAAAGACGTGAACTACAATATCGAAAAAATCAATCAATACCCATTCCATGTTCTCCATACCTTCTACATGAACACTGGTTTTAATTGATTTTTCTTTAACATTTTTAAGTATTTGTTCTGCTATCGCTTTGACTTGAATCGATGCCGAACCTTCGCAAATTATAAAATAATCGCTTACCGCTTCCTTTATGTTTTTTAGATTTAAACTTACAATGGCCGATCCTTTTTTATCCCGGATACTTTCAATGATTGTATTTCGTAAGATTTCTATGTCTGAAATTGAATGATTTGCGACTTTTTCCTTTGGGTTCAAAATATGCTTAAGTATTTTTGTCCGGTAAATTTAATTTAACGGTAAAGGTACAAAAGCTTTTGTTTAGCATAAATCATATTAAAGTTAAGGGTGTAACAATTATCAGTTATAAGCAGCTTGATTCTACCAATGAAAAAGCAAAAATGCTAATAGCTGAAAAAATGTTAAAAGATAAGACTGTCATAGTTGCTGATGAACAGCTGGCCGGGAAAGGCCAATATGGCAGCAAATGGATAGCTGAACCGCGAAAGAACCTATTGATGAGCATTGTGTTTCGACCCGGATTCTTACGTATTGACCAACAATTTTTTCTGAATATGGCTATTTCGCTGGCATGCAGAAAAGCAATTAATAATTTCACTTCGGAAAAGGTATGGATAAAATGGCCTAATGATTTGATACTGCAACATAAAAAGATAGGTGGTATTTTGATTGAACAAATGATAACAGGCCAAAAAATTGATTATAGTATAATTGGCATTGGTATCAATGTAAACCAACAAAATTTTCCGGATGCCTTGCCCAGGGCCAGCAGCCTTTTGATAATCGAAAACAAAAGTTTTTTAATCCATGATATTTTCCATGAATTGCTTTCAAATTCATTAAATAATTACGAACAACTTCAAGCACAGAATTATGCTGAGATAAAACAAGATTATCTGAATCATTTGCTGGGTTTCGGCAAAACACAAAACTATTTATGGAATGATAAACGCATAAAGGGTATGATTGAAGACATCGATAATAACGGAAAACTCATGCTGCGAATTGAAGACAAGGTGCATAGCTTCGGACTGAAGGATATTGAATGGATACCTGAATCAAAAAATCTTTGAAACAATTTTAGCTACTGTTTTCACATTGCTTAAAGTATAGAAATGCAAAATCGGTACTTTGGCTTTGATGAGTTCGCGACTTTGCATAATAGCCCATTCAATACCTACTTGCCTCACGGCTTTTTCATCGTTGCATGCCGTTGCCGTTTCATACAAATCGTCAGGAATATTTACATGAAAAGTGCTGGGCAGAGCATTTAACTGAGATTTCCGGGTAAGGGGTTTTAACCCCGGAATAATCGGTACTTTAATCCCGGCCTGGCGGCATTGTTGCACAAAATCAAAATACTTTTGATTATCAAAAAACATTTGGGTAACAATATAATCGGCTCCGGCATCAATTTTTTTCTTTAAATAAGCAATATCTGATTTTAAATTAGGCGCTTCAAAATGCTTCTCGGGATAACCGGCAACTCCAATACAAAAATCTGCATGTCCTCCATCAACCGTTTCTTCATGCAAAAACCTGCCCTGATTCATATCCACAATTTGCCTTACCAAATCAAGTGCATGAGCATGTCCGTCTTCTTCGGGTATAAAATGATCGTCAGGTTTTCGAACATCTCCCCGCAAAGCAAGTACGTTTTTTACCCCCAAAAAACTTAAATCAATCAGTGCATTTTCAGTTTCATCTTTCGAAAATCCACCACAAATCAAATGAGGGATAGCATCAATACTGTAACGATTAATAATACCCGCACAAATGCCTACTGTACCGGGTCGTTTCCGGATAGCTACTTTTTCGTAAAAACCACCCGGTCGTTTTTGATAAATAAACTCTTCACGATGATAGGTAACATCGATAAATGGAGGTTTAAATTCCATTAAGGGATCAAGCATAGAAAATACCTGTTCTATACTTCCTCCTTTTAAAGGAGGTAATATTTCGAACGATACCCTTGTAGCGTCAGCGTGTTTTATATGTTCCGTTACCTTCATAAAATTTGAAAAACCACACAAAGGAAACAAAATATCAGTAGACAATTTCATTAATTTGTCATGATATTTTACTTATTCATGGGTTTCAAGTAGTTTTGCTATCGGTTCATTGCAAGATTTTATTACTTATTGAGAAAGGCGGAGGGATTAGGCCCGATGAAACCTTGGCAACCTTCCAAAGCTGGAAAGGTGCCAAATCCTGCCCTTATTTTATAGGGGAAGATAAGTGGAAATTAGTATTCAGCCTAAGGATTGAAATATTAAACTGAATAATCCCACCATCTCGCTGCCATTTCAATATAAAGCTTATTAATTGATGAAGCAATTACATCCTGTCGAACAGGCCATTAAAAAATATATTTTAGTAATGGATGGTGCCATGGGCACCATGATACAACGCTACCGTTTATCTGAAAAAGATTTTCGTGGCAATCGTTTCGCAAATCATACTATCAATCTGAAAGGGAATAACGATATACTCAGCCTGGTAAGACCCGATATTATACATTCCATACATAAAGCTTATCTGGAAGCTGGTGCCGATATCATTGAAACCAATACTTTTAGTGCCAATGCCATATCGCAAACTGATTATAACTTAGAATCGATTGTTTATGAACTCAACAAATCATCGGCACAAATTGCAAAAAAAATAGCGACAGCATTTACCCAAAAAAATACGGCAAAGCCAAGATTTGTAGCCGGTTCAATAGGGCCTACAAACAAAACGGCTTCTTTATCCCAGGATGTAAACAGGCCAGAATCAAGAGGTGTTAGTTTCGATGAATTGGTAAAAGCCTATCACGAACAAGCATCAGGCTTGATAGCCGGTGGAGTAGATATATTGCTTATCGAAACTATTTTTGATACCCTAAATGCAAAAGCCGCTCTTTTTGCCATTAGCGATATTTTCGAAACCACCGGAAAATCCCTTCCCATTATGATTTCGGGTACTATTACCGATAAAAGCGGCAGAACATTAAGCGGGCAAACTTTAGAAGCTTTTCTTGCATCGGTATCTCATTTACCGCTGTTTTCAATCGGTTTTAACTGTGCATTTGGAGCAAAACAATTAGGTCCTTTTATTGGCGAACTGGCCTCAAAAACAAGCTATCATGTGCATGCATACCCCAATGCAGGATTACCCAATGAGTTGGGCGAATATGATGAAAAAGCACCCGAAACGGCACAATTAATTGAAAACTGGATGCAAGCAGGCTGGATCAATATTATCGGTGGTTGTTGCGGAACCACACCCGATCATATCAAAGCCATTGCAAGTATTTCAAAAAAATATACACCGCGTCATTGCCCTACATTAAATATCTTTCCAAGCTTTAGTGGTCTCGAACTATTGCAAATATTTGAAGGCAGCAATTTAATTAATATTGGTGAACGGACCAATGTAGCCGGCTCGGCACGTTTCAGGCGTTTGATAAAAGAAGAGAACTATACAGAAGCACTCAAAGTAGCCCGGCAACAAGTAGATAACGGTGCCCAGATTATAGATGTAAATATGGATGAAGCTTTAATTGATTCTGTTAAAGCTATGACTGTTTTTCTTAATCTTATTTCCTCCGAACCGGATATTGCCAAAGTACCGGTCATGATTGATTCAAGTAAATGGGAAGTCATTGAAGCCGGTTTGAAATGCTTGCAAGGAAAAAGTATTGTCAATTCCATTTCGCTGAAAGAAGGAGAAGCAGATTTCATAAAAAAAGCCAAACTAATAAACCGTTATGGAGCGGCCATGGTGGTAATGGCTTTTGACGAAACAGGGCAGGCCACCAGCTTTGAAGCAAGAATTAAAGTTTGTCAGCGTGCTTATGATATATTAACCGGCCAGGTAGGCATAGCTCCTGAGAACATTATTTTTGATCCAAATATCCTGGCCATCGGTACCGGTATCGATGAACATAATAACTATGCAGTAGATTTTTTAAAAACCTGCAAATGGATTAAAAAGAACCTTCCGGGAAGCCTGCTTAGTGGTGGTATATCCAATTTGTCTTTTTCATTCAGAGGAAATAATATCGTCAGAGAGGCCATCAATTCGGTTTTTTTATTCCATGCGATAAAAGCCGGATTGGATATGGGTATTGTGAATGCCGGCATGATACAATTATACGAAGACATACCGGCCGGCTTACTCGAAAGAGTTGAAGATTTGATTTTTAACCACCGGCCCGATGCCACAGAAAGATTAATAGCCTTTGCCGAACATATTGATAGCCACCATAAAATTCAGATCAACAAACAAGCCTGGCGCGAAAAACCATGTAATGAAAGACTTAGCTACAGCCTTGTGAAAGGTATTGACGAATACATCGAACAAGATGTTGAAGAGGCAAGATTACAAACCAAGGATCCATTGGGCGTAATCGAAGGTCCGCTGATGTCCGGTATGAACGAAGTAGGCGATTTGTTTGGCTCAGGCAAAATGTTTCTACCGCAAGTAGTTAAAAGTGCCCGGGTAATGAAAAAAGCCGTTGGTTTTCTTACTCCTTTCATAGAAGCCGGAAGAAAAGGTGATTATAAAAAAACCGGAAAAATTTTGTTGGCTACCGTTAAAGGCGATGTTCACGATATTGGTAAAAATATAGTTGGCGTAGTGCTGGGTTGCAATAATTACGAAGTTATTGACTTGGGAGTTATGGTAAGCGCTACTACAATACTGGACACCGCCCGCCAAGAAAACGTTGACATGATTGGCTTAAGCGGTCTGATTACCCCTTCACTCGAAGAAATGGTTCATGTAGCTGAAGAAATGGAAAGAACCGGCTTTTCCATACCCTTGTTGATTGGTGGAGCCACTACCTCTAAACTGCATACTGCTGTAAAAATATCAACGGCTTATCATCATGCGGTAATACATGTTATTGATGCTTCAAAATCAGTAACCGTAGCTTCTGCCCTTAAAAGTGATAAGGCCATCTCCTATGCAAAAGACATCCAAGACAAATACAGCAAAATACGACAAGAATATTTAAGCCGTAAATCGGGCATTAAATACATATCGCTTGCTAAAGCAAGGGAAAATGCTTTCGTTTTTGATGCTGCAAGTGCCGCTATCAAAGTACCCCGTAATATGGAAACAGTGATTCTTAACGATATACCGGTTTCACTGCTTAAAGAGTATATCGACTGGACACCCTTTTTCCATCTTTGGGAAATGAAAGCCAAATTTCCGGCTATATTGGAAAATGAAAAAATGGGAACAGAAGCAAAAAAATTATTCGCTGATGCCCAAGAAATGCTGACAAACATAGCAAAGGGAAAATGGCTAAAAACCAAAGCCATTGTAAAAATCTGGAAAGCAAACAGCCGGGGTGATGATATTTTTATTAAAACCCAAGACGGAAAAGAAATCCGTTTTCCGATGCTGCGTCAGCAAAGCCAGAAAAAAGCTAATGCCTTTAATCAATGCCTTGCCGATTATATCGCACCCGCAACAAGCAATATCACCGACTATATGGGTGGATTTGCTGTAACGGCAGGCCTTGATATTGAAAAAACAGTGCAATATTTCGAAAAGAAACATGATGACTATAATATCATTATGCTCAAAGCATTGGCCGACCGGCTGGCAGAAGCATTGGCCGAATACTTACATGAGCTGGTAAGAAAAGAAATTTGGGCTTACGATGCCCATGAACAAAATAAACCGGCTGATGTGATTAAAGAAAAGTATAGAGGAATCAGACCGGCTCCGGGTTATCCGGCCTGCCCTGACCACCGTTTAAAAAAACAACTCTTCAACTTACTTGATGTGGAGAAAAATATTGGTATCCGGCTTACCAAATCAATGGCTATGTATCCGGCTGCAAGTGTATCAGGATTCTATTTTGCCCATCCCGAAGCACGGTATTTTGGTATTGGAAAGATTCAAAAGGACCAATTGCAAGATTATGCAATCAGAAATAGAGAAACCCTTGTTGAAACCGAAAATTGGTTAAAACCTTACCTCGGTTATTAAAATCAAACTATTATTGATTTTTTAGAATATTCAGTAATGTTTGCTTTTGTGTTTTCGATAAATCCGGATTGTTAAGCAAAGATTGAATTCTTATCTGAGTAGATAATTCTTTAAGTGTTTGAACTGAGTTAAAACGAACATTTGCTGTAACCCCCTTGCTTCGTAAATATGCAACTTTCATCGTAAGGTATTTTAATCATTGAATAGGCTTCTTATGCGACAAGGGGGGGGAGTCGATAAGTATGGTGTAAAAATAACCCCACGAAATGCATTTGTCAATACCTATACAAAAAAAATTAAACACTGCAGCAGATTTCAACTCTATGTCGATAGCGCAATTGAAAGGGCATATCTTAAAACAGTATATTTGCTTATCATCGAATTTCTGCCAATTTCATATCAAATACTAATACTCATGAACGTAAAAAAATATCGTGTTTTTTATTTAGCTGTATTATCAATATTACTTGGCATAACAGCCTGTAATGCACCAGCAGATCATAGTAGCAATGAAGTAAAAATCTGGACACTTGACGATCCGAAAGGACTAAACCCATACAATACAAACGATGCCACAGCAACTTTAATAGAAGGAAAGATATATCAAAAACTACTTAACATCGATCACGAAAGCTATGAATTGATACCGGTATTGGCCAGGAAAAGACCGGATATTGAAGTGTTGGAAGATTCTGCTATGCGCATGACTTTTGAACTCAGACCGGAGGCAACATGGGACAATGGTAATGCCATAACCGCAAAAGATGTTGTATTCAGCTTTAAAGCATTGATATGCCCGCACGTCAACGACCAGGCTTTAAAACCATACCTCGATTTTGTTGAAGGATTTCAGCTTTATGATGATCCTTTAAAATTCACCATACTTTGTAATCAGGTAAATATGCGTGCTGAATATTCGGCAGG
>JAJRWN010000152.1 GCA_024276745.1 Bacteroidota bacterium | reverse complement strand
TTATAGAATCATCATAACCTAATTTACGCATCCAGCGAAGTAATTGTCCGTGCTCTTCTTGCTGTCCGGTATATTTCTCCCAAATTTGAGCTTTTGTACAACCAGTAGCTAATAATTCTTGAATGATTTGATGTTTCTCTGTGTCGGTAAAATATTTATTCGGCTTTTGAATGATTTTACCTCTTTTTAATCCTGAAATAACTTTACTCTTTTTATCCATTTTTACACTTTTTAGTGTAAACCTATTTTAGGACAAGACATTTCCAATAATGCTATTTCCTCCAATTCTTGTTTATCTATGAAGTTCGTAATATCCTGATAGTGATTATTACTTTTGAAGAGTCGCGATTTTTCCTCAGCCAAGGCAAAAGTTAATTGCAGTTTTTTTGTTGTTTCAATGCCTAAGCACTGATAAATTTCAGTCAGGGTATTGCTCAGCTGTTCCGTAATATGAGCATAATCAAGTACTAATTGCTTCCCCTGATATTTTTCTTTAAGTGCTTTATTTGACATGATATACCACCGAGTGAGCATGTCCTTAGTGCTGGATGCCATCGGGAAAGCTTCGTCAATAGAAGCGAAAATGCTATAGAGATGCCGGTTTAAACTTATGGTAGCCGGAATCGTTTTCAAAGGAGAGCGATAGGTATAGATTAAATGGCTATCCGGAAAGGTGTCATGCAGCGAACGTATTCTTGAGACAAAAGCTGGATTTTTTGATAATAAATATTTGTTGTCGTTTCGATTAAAAACAAAATTATGTCGTTGCAGACATCTTTTGTAAAAACGCATGAGTTTATAGCGAGTCTGTGGCTGTATTTTTTCATCAAACTCAAGCAAATTATCCAGATAATGAAGGCCGGGAAAAACATAAACAAAAAGGACAGTTGAGAGTTTGTAAATGAATAAGAGCTCGTCTTCTTCAGGCTTGCTCAAAGACATATCGTGAATGCCACGCAGCTTTTTGAACAGCAAGCGATCCAGCAATTTTGAACATGCGTACAGCGGATGCCCGATACTTTTATCAATAAATAGTATAGCCCTAAAGAAATATTTTTGGATGATGGAGGGAGCAAAAATAATTTCCCATAGTTTGAAACTCGTGAAATGATCGGCATCGTTTGCCAACTTATGAAATACCAAACTCGTGGCAGATCGAGGAAGGCCGGTAATGAAGACTAACTTTTTAATACTTTGCTTCCGGTAGGTCCAAAAAATAAAATTGTCTACAATCAGAAAAACCCAATTGATTAGGATGATGAGGGCACAAATTGGAAAAATCAGGAAAACTATAGCCAAACGTTTGAAAGTAGGTTTTCTCAAACTTCCTTTTTTGAAAGAAAAACTATGTAAAAGAAGCTTAAAAATTAAAGGAATCCCGCTCATACTTATCTATTAAAGCTTAATACTTGATAAGTATTCCACCAATTGAAAAACCTGCCGAGGTACCTGAAAGCAGGCAAGTATCACCCCGTTTGATTTGTCCACATTCAATGCCGTCAAGCAAGGTAAGCGGAATAGAGGCTGCAATGCAATTTCCATATTTTGATAAAGTCTCTAATACTTGTCCTTCTTTGAAGCGGTACAATTTTTTAAAAATCATCAAACCCGATTTTGATGCCTGATGGGGAATAATGGCATCCACTTCTTCGATAGTTATTGGCAAATCAGAAAAAAAGTCATTCAGAAATTCAGGGATCTTTTCAATCGCCATTCTAAGTAAATTTTTACCATTCATTTTAAAGGAATGCAGGATGGGGTCATAGGGTTTTTCTTTAGGGGGATTCACAATTCCGCCACCTTCAATTATGGTGTCGTAAAGCCCTTCAGAGAAAGTTTGAAAAGCACCTTTGATAAAGCGTGAATGGCTGTTTGGCTCAAAAGTAAGGACAGCCGCAACGGCCGCATCCCCAAACAGGGTAGTGGTTTCCCAATTATCCGTATTGATTCCTTTTGATGAGATTTCGGATGTGACGACTAAAATAGTTTTATACTGAGCTCCATCCAGCATTCTGGCCGCAAAATCAAAGGCCGCCACAAAGCTTAGGCAAGTGCTGTCGATGGTAATTGCAGGAAAACTATAATTATCGCTATTTTCTATTTCATTTTTAATCATAGTGGCT
This sequence comes from Bacteroidota bacterium, assembly GCA_024276745.1. Lineage (GTDB taxonomy): Bacteria > Bacteroidota > Bacteroidia > Chitinophagales > S012-47 > JAJRWN01. The sequence continues at coordinate 11,944 of JAJRWN010000152.1, read as the reverse complement.
TGGTTAGGCAGGGGATAGTCGAAACTGGCAGAGGCAGAAATCAACAAATCGATATCTGCAAGAGTGATGTTGGCATTTTCAATTGCTTTTTCTGCAGCCCTTGCGCCCATAAATCCACAGCTTTCTTTGTCAATCTGATGCCGGGTTTCCACGCCTGAATGTCCTACTGACCATCCATGAGGGATTCCATATTTTATCTCAAGTGCTGAAGAGCTGACCCTTTCAGGAAGATATTTCCCCATTCCTAAAATTCTAATTGCTTTGCTTTTGCTCATTTCTTATCCGTCTTAATTTATTCCCGGAAAAATGCTGTTTACTGTGAATGCGATTAATTTTTACCTTGACTATTTCGTGCTGTAACAATACATTTTGAAGAGCATTTTTTGCTTTTTCATACACCTCATTATCTGCATTTATAAACAATAATATCAATTGATCGCTTTGTTGAATTACGCAATAATCTCTAATCGAAGCATCAGCAAATATAATGGCTCTTCGAATAAAATCAGGATATATAATAATCATTTTATCCGATTTATTCATAAATTTCAATACATCATCAGAACGACCTTCAATCTGAGCAATCGCTGTTGTTTTTTTACCACATGGGCAAGGGCTATCTTCAATAATGATATCATTCAATTCGTATCTGATGATGGGTTGGGTATGCCGTTCCAAATCTGTAATAACAGGGTGAAATCGTTTCTGCTCTGCATCGATATACTTTTTCTCGATTATCAGAAAATCTTCGTTAAAATGTAATGTTCCGAATGGGCATGTCGCTGCCAGAAAACCTTCGGTGCATTGATATACCTGATGAATGTTTTGTTTGAAAACCTTTTGCAGATAAGCCTTGTCTTCAGGATAGAGCACTTCGGCCACCGATATAATTTTTTCAGGCCGGATAGATAAGTTGTTTTTTTCTATCGCATAAGCCAATTCAAGCAGCAGACTCGGTTGAGCAACCAGAATATTGGGTTGCAATTTATTGAGCCTATTGATGTGTTTTTCCGGTGTATCCAGCAAATCGAAATAATGAAAGGACAGCCACTTAGATTTTACTGATTCGTACAAATTATTATTGGCTCTTAAAAAGAAGGCCACCGACCGTTTTCTAAAGGATAAGCCAATCACCCGGTCGAGCACGGAAGCTACCCATTTAGCACGTTCGTTTTCGTTGGCCAGAAAAACACCTCTGTTTCCGCTTGTTCCGGAAGATAATCCTACGGCAATATCTCCTATCATAGAAGAAAAATCTCGTTGTTCCTCTGCTTTGAATGCGATATCAAAAGCCTCATCCACTGAAATAGCAGCAGTATTTATTTGGTCAAAATCCTTCATAAAGGAGGCTTTGTTCATAATAGGATACTCGTTTATCGACCTGCTTTCGTTGGAGTATGCAGCATAAAATGGAGATTTTTGAAGCACATGTTGCAATTGCTTCCACTTCTTTTTTCTCAACTCATCGAGCTTGTTGCTATAGAGCCATTTGTGCCACTTGATGATGAGCAAATACCGGAATATTTTCAATCTAAAGTGCATCTAAGTCAATTGTATTGGAAACCAGGCCGGAAGTTGCCCTAAAGCTATGTGTAGGAACAATAATGACATCCGGGTTATCCTTATGGTATTGATGAATTTGAGACAAACTTTTTTTATACTCTCGCCAGGAATTAAAAAATAAGCGGGTGATACTATTTGGCAACGAATTGCTTTTGTAAGATTCTTCGAGCCAGCAGGCATCCGAGATGAGAAAATATCGTTGTTTTTTGGTTTTTAGCATCATGCCTGATTGACCGGCAGCATGTCCGGGTAGTGGGTAAATATAAATTGCTTCATCTCCAAACAAATCATATTTCTGATTAAAAACAGGATCATCCATTTGAGGGCATGACAAATCAATAAAGACACTTCTTTCACGAATATTATCAGGCAAAAAACCTTGTAGAATTCCTTTTGAAAAAGCTAATAAACGGGGCATCGACAGGGCTTGATTAAGGCCGGCAGACAGGGTATAGAATGTGGCATTGGGGAAATCTAATAGTCCACCAATGTGATCGGCATGAAAATGAGTAATGATGATATGCTTGATTTCTGTTGGGTCTATACCAAACTCTTTGAGTTGGCTTTTTACCTCATCTTCCGGCCTAACAATAACTTTTGTAGCAAGTGCATAAAATTTGTTTGGAAAATGACGAGTCAATGAGTAGAAGCGTTCGGTATAACCTGTATCATACAATATCCAGCCTTGGATGGGGTGCCTGATCAGGCCCCATAAAGCGTGGAATTTGATTTTTTTTCTTCTTCCTCCTTTCAGTGCATGGTTTTCGTTGGCATAACAAAAGCCTGCATAATTCAAAGACAGTTTAACTTCTTTCATATTGCTTGTACCAGCTTACAAATTCATCAATGGCTTCTTTAATGCTCTTCTTTGGCGTATAACCCAGCAATTTTTTTGCTTTTGTGATATCCATGGTCATGGATACAGCTAAGTTAGCAACACTGTATTTCGTCAGGCTAGGCTCACGTTTAAGGCGGGTCATTTTAGCAAACCGTTCCATGAAAGCGGCCACAAGAAAGGCTAAACGAAAAGGGACTCTTTTCCGGGGCATTTCCAAATCAAGTTTTTTCAGCGTATATTCAATATATTCCCATAATCGAACCGGATTTCCGTTACTGATATTATAAACCTGATTACAAGCTTTGCTATCGGCTTGTAAGGATAAAATGATTGAATCGACAACATTGCTCACCGCGGTCAGATCTACTAGGTTTTTGCCACTACCTACAATTTTAAGTCGTTTTTCATTATAAGCTCTGATCATTCTGGGCATGATAGTTTGATCACCTCTACCGATTAATGCCCTGGGCCGAAGGATTATGTATTCCAAAGGGGAACTTTCAAGAAGTAATTCTGCCTGTCGTTTTGTGGCTGCATAATGATTCACAAATTTTAATGGCAAGGGTTCATCTTCCCTGATATTGAAACGGTCATGATAATTAAAATAGATGCTTGGTGTTGAAATAAACACAAAACGCTTAAGCTTGTTTGCAACAGCTGCCTCAATAAGATTTTTCTGGGTTTGAACATTGGCCAGCTTAAAAGCTTTCAATGAACCCCATGGAGAGGAAATGGCCGCGCAATGGATAATAGCATCAACATCGTGAACCATTTCATTCACAAAATCAGAATCACTTAAATCTCCCAGCCTATATTCTACCTTCGGATTGTCAATAGTCATTCCTGGTCTTGGAGTCCGGCCATTAGCAATAATTTTTTCGATTTCCGGTAGATATTGTAGTTGTTCTAACACGCGGTAGCCAAGAAAGCCACTTGCACCGGTAAGTAAAATGTTTTTCGATGTCATCAGATTCTGTACGAATAAAATCTAAATTGGAATTTATATCCAAAGCAGTAATTGATGAAGCTAAAGTATAGAAAAGAATGATCGTACAGGTGATTAATGCTTAGTTATTAGTTTGTTTATTGTTCGGATAAGCTTTAATAAAATCACTCCATGGAGTAGATTTTGCATAATCTTCGCCAAAATATACCAAAATCGGAAGCATAGATTTACTGTCTTTAAATCCGGGTAAAGCTTGAAGCAATTGCATATCTTCATTCATAAAAACGGTGGTCGGATATCCCATCCGGCCGTTTACACTGCCCAATGCTACGGCTAGCTCATGCGTACCTCTACGGGCATTAGGAGCTTTTTTGTAGTGATACATTTTACCCCCAAATTCGATAGAATCACGCATTTCGGCATTAAAGCGTACGGCATAATAATGTTCGTTGATATAATTAATAATATCAGGATTCTGATAAGTTGTGGCATCCATACGTTTGCACCAACCACACCAGCTTGTATATAAATCGACCAATACTTTTTTCTTTTTCTTTTTCCAGTTTCTCTGCTGAACCATCTTGCTAAGTTCCTGAATGCTAATCCAGTTGATGGAAACATTTTCAGTATTTTCGTTTGATTGGGCTTTTAGCGGTGAGTTGTTCCGGCTAAAGAATACAACTATCGTAAGAGTTAGTATTATTGCAGTTAATATTTTTTTCATTGTTGCAAATTTATTTTTAAAAACGCAGCAAAACAAAAATAATTCCATAATCGAAGCATGGCGAGAAAAATAATTATTGCGGTAACGGGTGCCAGTGGTTCAATCTATGCCAAAGAGTTGCTGAATCAACTACAAGATTTAATCGAAAATGATGATGTGGTAAATTTGGTATTCAGCGAACAGGCCCGTGAGGTGTGGGCTTATGAATTGGCTAATAAGGATTACGAACAATTGCCATTTAGAATATTTGAAAAATCAGATTTTTCAGCACCCTTTGCATCCGGTTCGGCCGCTTACGATACCATGATCATCATTCCTTGCTCCATGGGAACATTAGGTCGCATAGCATCCGGTATTTCGAACGATTTGATCACCCGTTCAGCTGATGTAATATTGAAAGAAAGAGCTCGTTTGATACTGGTTGCACGGGAAACACCTTTAAATCTGATTCATTTACGCAATATGGTGAGCATCACGGAAGCAGGTGGAATAATATGTCCTGCAATTCCATCTTTTTATGGTTTAGCAGATGATAAAACGGCTATTGTTCAAAGCGTTACCAACAGGGTATTAAAGCTGGCCGGATTCGAACCCGGTGGAATTGAGTGGGGGAGTGAAACGCTAAAATAAACTCAGGTTTGAATAACCCCCGGATTAAAAGTCTTAGTGATGGGTGCATGACTGGCCATTTCAATGCCCATGGATAATATCTTCCGGGTTTCAACCGGTTCGATAATGGCATCAACCCAAAGCCGTGCAGCAGCATAGTAAGGTATGGTTTGATGCTCATATCGCTGCGTTATTTTTTCCAGTAATTCTTTTTCTTTTGCGGTAGTAATTTTTTTTCCTTGTTTTTTTAAAGAAGCTATTTGAATTTGCAATAAAGTACTGGCAGCCTGATCGCCTCCCATCACAGCAATTTTAGCGGTCGGCCAGGCAATAATAAGGCGTGGATCGTAGGCTTTACCACACATAGCATAGTTTCCGGCACCATAAGAATTGCCGATAATCACGGTAAATTTTGGTACTACCGAATTGGCAACGGCATTCACCATTTTTGCTCCGTCTTTGATAATGCCTCCTTGTTCCGACCGGCTACCTACCATAAATCCGGTTACATCCTGAAGAAATACCAAAGGAATTTTCTTTTGATTACAATTCATAATAAAACGGGCAGCTTTATCGGCACTATCAGAATAGATGACACCGCCAAATTGCATTTCACCTTTTTTGGCTTTCACCACTTTTCTTTGATTGGCCACTATGCCTACTGCCCAGCCGTCAATGCGAGCATAAGCACAAATAATGGTTTTCCCGTAGCCGGCCTTATATTCTACGAGTTCGCTGTGGTCAACCAGCGATTCGATGATATGCATCATATCGTAAGGTTTGGTATTTCCGGGTGTTAAAATGCAATTCAATAGTTCTTTTGCTTTCTTAGGCTCCCGGGGGCTTATCCTGTCGAATCCGGCTTTATTACAATGCCCCATTTTATCGACAAGATGCTTTATTTTATCCAGAGCTGCTTTATCATCCGGTACTTTATAATCGGCTATACCCGATATTTCGGTATGGGTGGTGGCCCCACCGAGTGTTTCTTTATCTACTTTTTCGCCAATGGCGGCTTTTACCAAAAACGGACCTGCCAGAAAGATGCTACCGCTGCCATCTACAATAATAGCTTCATCACTCATAATGGGCAGATAAGCGCCTCCGGCTACACAAGAGCCCATAACGGCTGCAATCTGGGGTACCCCCATGGACGAGAGTACGGCATTGTTTCTGAATATGCGTCCAAAATGTTCTTTGTCAGGAAAAATTTCATCTTGCATGGGCAGGAAAACCCCGGCACTGTCAACCAAATAAATAATTGGAACACGATTTTCCATAGCCATTTCCTGTAAACGGAGATTTTTCTTACCGGTAATGGAAAACCAGGCACCGGCTTTCACTGTAGCATCGTTGGCTGCAATCAAACAAAGCCTGCCCGATACATAAGCCAATACTGCAATCACTCCTCCGGCCGGACACCCGCCATATTCTTCAAACATTTCGTAGCCGGCAAATGCTCCTATTTCAAATACAGGCCGGCCCGGATCCACTAAATAAGCAATCCGTTCGCGGGCGGTCATTTTACCTTGTTTATGTTGCTTTTCAATCCGTGCTTTTCCACCTGCTTCATAAATTTTTTGCAGTTGTTGATTCATCCGGCTGATAGCCATTTTCATGGCATCTTCATTTTTATTTTGTTCTATATTCATCAATTGCTGTCATTAATCGTCCGATGACAAATTTATACTAATCTATTGAATTGAAATGATTGGTAAAAAATATCGAGTAAGAATTGTTTTGAAGTGTTTTTAGCATAGCCGAATTGTATTATCTTTGCAGCGGGCAAGTCTTATACGACCAGCTCCTGTTGAATCCCCCAGGTCCGGAAGGAAGCAAGGGTAAATGGTTGTAGCGGTGCGATGTAAGTAACTTGCCCTTTTTATTTTTTTGTGGAAAATATAGCTGTTCAATACCATTTATACCCTTAACTTTAAGGGTAATAATAAAAATCTAATTATGAAAATATTTATCGATACGGCCAGTCTCAATGAAATTTGCGAAGCGAATGATCTTGGAATTCTTGATGGCGTTACTACCAATCCATCCTTGATGGCCAAGGAAGGTATCAAAGGCCTCGATAATATATATGCACATTATCTTAAAATTTGCGAAACGGTTGATGGTGATATCAGTGCCGAGGTTATTGCTACCGATTATGATGGTATGATGCGCGAAGCCAGGATTTTAGCCGGTATCCATAATAATATTGTGGTAAAAATTCCATTAATCCCTGCCGGAATCAAAGCTATTCATTCGTTAACTACCGAAGGAATCAGAACCAATTGTACTTTAAATTTTTCGGCCGGGCAAGCAATACTTGCCGCTAAAGCAGGTGCTACATATATTTCTCCTTTTGTGGGTCGTATTGATGATATCAATTGGGATGGAGTAGCTCTGATTGAACAGATTTCCCGAATTTATGCCATACAAGATTTTGATACCGAAGTATTGGCAGCCTCTATCCGTAATCCCATGCATATCGTGCAATGTGCCGAAGCCGGTGCCGATGTGGTTACTTGTCCATTAAGCACGATTATGGGGTTATTTAAACATCCGCTTACCGACATTGGTCTTGAACGTTTTCTGGCCGATTACCATAAATCCCAGGCATAATTGTATTCCGGTATAAACTAAAAGAGCTGCCCATAAGGCAGCTCTTTTAGTTTATATGCTATTGTTGATTATTTCTTTCTTTTCAGTTTTGCTGCTGCCCGTTCAAGTTTTCCTTTCGATAGGTCGGCCATCAAGGGGGTAGCAATAAATATGGAAGAATAGGTACCCACGATTACGCCTAGAAGAATAGCAAAGGTAAATCCTCTGATTACATCCCCGCCAAATACAAACAAAACCAACAGCACGAACAAGGTAGTCAGTGATGTGATTAAGGTACGGCTAAGGGTTGAATTAATGGATAAATCAATGGAATTCATTACAGAGCCTTCTTTATGGTGTTCGGCCAAATACTCTCTTACCCGGTCGAATACAACCACGGTATCATTAATAGAATAACCGATAACCGTAAGAATAGCGGCAATAAATGCTTCGTCAATTTCCATAGAGAAAGGTAAAAGACCTGAAAAAATACTGAATACGGCTAAAATGACCAGAACATCATGGGCCAAAGCAGCAATAGCTCCAATGGAATATTGCCATCTTCTGAAGCGAAGTAAGATATAAAGGAAAATTCCTAATAAGGCAAAAATGGTAGCCGTAATCGATGTTCGCTTGATATCATCGGCAATAGTAGGTTCCACTTTATCGTAGCTAAGTTTATTGTTTTGATCGAAATGAGCAAAGGTGGTTCCATCCGGTAAATAGGGTAGCAAACCTTCGTAAAGCTTATGCTCAACCAAACTATCGGTATGAGTACTCGATTCTGCAATTTTGTAAGCTGTCGTTATTTTTAAAGTATTGGAAAAACTCACTTCTTTCACAACAGGTGCTTGTTCGAAAGCAATAGTCAAAGCCTGCCTGACATCAATGGTTTTTACAGCCTGTTCAAAATTAATTTCGTACGAACGGCCTCCTTTAAAATCAACTCCTAAATCGAAACCTTTTGTAGCAAAAGAAATAAGACCAAGAATAATGACAATACTCGATCCTATATAAGCAATTTTTCTTTTCTTCAGGAAGGGGAAATGCGTGTTTTTAAAAGTATTTAAAGTAAGTTTATTGCCATATTTCACATTGATATCTTTGCGGATCATCCAACCGAATACCAGCCGGGTTACCAGCACGGCCGTAAACACAGAGGAAAAGATGCCTATGATTAAAACGGTGGCAAAACCAAGAACGGGTCCCATACCGAAATAAAAGAGAATACCGGCTGTGATAAGTGTAGTGACATTGGCATCGATAATGGCAGAATAGGAATTTTTATAGCCATCAATCAAAGCCAGTTTAAGGCCTTTTCCCCGCATGATTTCTTCCCTGATCCGTTCAAAGATAATGACATTGGCATCAACCGACATACCGATAGTTAAAACAATACCGGCAATACCGGGTAAGGTTAATGTAGCTCCCAAAGAGGCGAGGATACCAAATATGAAAAAGATATTCAGCACCAGGGCAAGATCGGCAACCAAACCACTGTTTGAATAATAGAAAATCATAAACAGAAGCACCAAAAGCATACCCGAAACGAGGGAAATAACCCCGGCTCTTACCGATGCAGCACCTAAAGTAGGACCTACCTGCGATTCCTGAACAATTTTTGCCTGTGCCGGCAGTTTACCGGTTTTAAGAATATTGGCTAAATCCTGGGCTTCTTTTACTTCAAAATTGCCGGATATCTCGGTGCTTCCTCCCGAAATTTTAGATTGTACCTGAGGTGATGACTGTACTTTATTATCGAGTGCAATCGCAACAAAACCTTTTATATTGGCACCGGTAAGCCGTTCCCATTCCGTAGCCCCTTCAGAGTTCATATTTAAAAGGATATTCGGACGACCCAATTGATCGTAAGATTGCCGTGCATCGGTTACTACATCTCCTTCCAGGGGAGCATGATTATCAACCGGATTGGTTTTAATGGCATATAATTGGTATAAACCGGTGTTTGGGTCTGCCTTGGCACCCCATAGTAATTTTAAATCTTCTCTGAAGTTTGCATGTACCTCAGGCATTTTTAATATCCGGTTCACAAGTGCCGTATCCTTGCTTTCAACTGCTCCGGTTACCGGTCCGTAAATACCGGCATTGGGATCGTTAAGATGAAGCAGGTCGAGCAATGGAGTATTGGTCTCAGCAGTAGTATTATCAAAATTATTGCCTTGAGCAGTATCGTTTTGATTAAAATTGGAAAAATCGGTAGAACCGGTATCGCTAAGCGTATCGCTTGCAATAGCAGCTGTGACTGAATCTACTTGCACCACATTATTCAGCACGGTATCGGTAATCAGGCTTTCATCCGACTGATCACCTTCATGTTTTAATTTAAGTATGGTTGCATAAGCTTTATCGGCAGCTACAAAATCATCATAAACTTCACCTACCAAATAGGTTTCCCAAAATTCAAGCTTTGCCGTTGCCTGTAAAAGTTTGCGTGCTCTAATCGGATTGTCAACTCCGGGTAATTCTACAATAATCCGGTTTGAGGTAGCAAGTTTGGCTATATATGGCGATGCTACACCAAATTGATCAACCCGCGATTTTAAAATTTGATAAGTCCGGTCTATGGCATCATTGGCTTCGCTATGAATAATTTGTTCAATTTGAGCATTATCATAGTCCGGTTCTATCAATCCCTGATTATTCCGGTTGGCAAACAAAGAAGATAACTGAAGGTTTGGTTCTATTTCGAACAAAGATTCAAAAAACAAACTGACAAAATCATTTTGTCCTTGCAGCTCTTTTTCTTTAGCTCTTTCTATGGCATCTTTCACAACCGGATCGTTGGCATTCGATGCAGCCATATTTTTTATTAAATCTTCTACAGAAACTTGCAGAATGACACTCATACCTCCCTGAAGGTCAAGACCAAGATTTAATTGGTTATCTCTGACTTGATCATAGGTATAATTTTTTATCAATAAATTATATACCTTTTCATTGGCCAGTGAATCCAAATAATTTTGATGAGCTTTACGTTTTTTTGCATTTACCTGATCAGCATTTTCGCCTTGAATATTCAGGTTTTCAACATATTGTTTTGCCTGTTTTTCAATCATCCATCCTTTCACACTGAATGATAATTGATAGATACATACAACGGCCAACGCGATGGTAAAAAACTTAACTAATCCTTTCGCCTGCATATTTTAAACTTTAAAGTGATTTTGATTGCCCAAAAATTAGGGGGCAAATATACTGAATAAATTCATGAACACTCAGTAGATATTAAGGATGTTTTTAGCTATCTGTTGATTTGCATGAATCGTTTTATATCCCGGGCTTTCCCCATTAAAACCAATGCATCGCTTGATAGCAATATGGTATCCCGGTCAGGATGCTCTATCAATTCTTTTTTTGTTTCCTCAATTTCATTGATAAGTTTGGTTTTTTGCCTCAATATGGTGACAAGCTGGAGTTTATATTTTTTTTCTAATCCAATATCTTTTAATGTTCTTTCAGCTGCATTTTTAGGTACGTTTACTTCTGCAATCTGATAGCCGTCCGGCAGTGGAAAAAAGTTCACAATATGTGGGTTCAGGAGTCGCTCGGCTACGAAAGTACCTGTTTCGATTTCGGGCGATATAACTTCTTCTATACCAAGCCGGTGTAAAATTTTTCTTTGAGTATGATTCATGGCTCTAGCCAGGATGCGTTTACTCCCTAATTCCATCAAATTTGCAGTACTAAGTAAAAGATTTTCAAAATTGGCTCCAATAGCAACCACAACCGCATCCATATCTTTTACATTTTGACTTTTCAGTGCATTGATATCGGTTGCATCGAGGGCAACGGCAAAAGCTACATCGTTTTTTACATCGTCAACACGTTCTTCTTTACTATCTATAGCTAAGACTTCAACGCCTTGATTAGCAAGATTTATGGCTACGGTTTTACCGAAGCGTCCTAATCCAATTACAGCAAACGAATTGTTCATATCCGGAATTTTCCTGCCAAATTAATACAATATTTGGCATATTGAAAGTCGAATGCTTTTGATTATTCGCTTTTTTGAACGATTACTTAATAAACAAAAAATTGTTGATGCCAAATAGTCCTTCCTTTGAGGTCTATCAGCCTAAATAAATAAACGCCTGCTATTAAATTGCTATGAATGATCAGCTTATTAGCATCGCTCTTAAAAAATCCCTGAGAGATTAACTGTCCCTGCGTATTGCAAATCTGCCAGCTTAATGCTTTGTTGATGTTAAAATCCTTTGATAATTTAATGGCAAAGCTTCCCTGATTTGGATTTGGAAACAAGCGAATGTTTGTAGTTGAACTATTATCGATAAGTGAATTGCTTATGGGTATGGTCACTGAATCAATCGAACTACATCCGTTGATATCGCTTACTGTTACCGAATAAACACCCTGTGCCAGGTTTGAAGCGGTGGCAGTGCTTTGTGTGTCCGGATCATTCCATTGATACTGATATGGAGGAGTCCCTCCTGTGACATTGGCAGTGGCACTTCCATTGTTTCCGGTGCCGGAAGCTATAATGGTGAACGATATATTAGGTTGTTGCAGCACTTGAATATAATTGCTTATACTTATTGTATCGCTTCCCGAAGCATTGCTGACAATCAACTGCACATCGAAAAAACCGCTTGTATCGTAATGAATCAATGGGTTTTGCAGGTTTGAACTA
>JAJRWN010000012.1 GCA_024276745.1 Bacteroidota bacterium | reverse complement strand
ATGAATCTCAAATTAATGAATTGATTCAGGAATTAATGAATAATCATACCTTAGGATAAACGGTTTAATGTGAAAAATGTATTTGTTTATTGTGAATTAGAACATCAAAAAATTGCCGAAGTTAGTTTGGAATTACTCACTAAAGGCAGGCAATTGGCTTCTGAATTAGGCTGTGCTCTGGAAGCTGTTGTAATTGGTCATGAACTTGATGATATTGCCAAATCATTATTTCCTTTTGGCGTTGATGTGGTTCACATTGCTGACGATAGCCGTTTGCAAAACTATCTTACTTTGCCTCATGCTCACATCCTTACTCAATTATTTATGCAGGAATCACCACAAATTGTTCTTTTCGGTGGTACCTTCATTGGTCGTGATGTGAGCCCAAGAGTTGCTTCTGCACTGCGTTGTGGGCTCACTGCCGATTGCACTTCTTTGGTAATCGGAGATTATACAGAACCAAAAACCAAAAAAGAATATCAAAATCTATTGTATCAGATACGACCGGCTTTTGGAGGAAATATATTGGCTACCATTATAAATCCGGATATGCATCCTCAAATGGCCACTGTCAGGGAAGGTGTGATGAAAAAAGAAATCCTTGATGATGCATACAAAGGAAGCATTAATAAAATTGATACTCACGCATGGCTTAACGATACAGATTTTGCGGTGCAAATTATTGAAAAGCATATTACTGAAAAGAAAATTAATATTAAATATGCACCCATCATTGTAGCCGGTGGTTATGGAGTCGGTTCAAAAGAAAATTTTGAATTATTGTTTCAACTAGCCAAATTATTGGGCGGTGATGTTGCAGGAACCCGGGCTGCAGTTGATGCCGGTTTTATAGATCACGACAGGCAAGTAGGCCAAACCGGGCTTACCGTTCGGCCTAAACTTTATATCGCATGTGGAATATCAGGTGCTATTCAGCATGTGGCCGGTATGGATCAATCGGCACAGATTATTTCTATCAATACAGATGCACATGCTCCGATTAACGCTATTGCCGATTATGCTATAATTGGTGACTTGATGGAAGTCATTCCCAAAATTATCAAATCGTATATAAAAAATTCGAAGTAATGGCAAATTACTATACTGATAATCCAAACTTAAAATTTCATCTCAATCATCCACTGCTTAAGGAAATTATCCGTTTAAGAGAAAATGATTTTGCTGAGAAAGATGAATATGATTATGCTTGTCGTAATTATGAAGATGCTATCGATACTTATGACAGTATATTAGGTATTGTAGGTGAAATATGCTCAGAGACTATTGAACCCAATGCAAAATCTGTTGATGAAGATGGACCGGAAGTAACCGAAAATCATGTTCATTATGCAAGAGGGACAAAAGAAAATCTGGAGGCCTTAGTCAATGCAGGATTGATGGGTATGTCGTTGCCAAGGAAGTTTGGTGGTTTAAATTTTCCACTGACCCCTTATGTAATTTCAAACGAAATGGTATCAAGAGCTGATGCCGGCTTTGCTAATATTTGGGGACTTCAGGATTGTGCTGAAACACTTCGGGAATATGCATCAGAGGATATCATTGATGAATATCTACCTATGTTTCAACAAGGAGCTACCGGTGCCATGGCACTTACCGAACCAGATGCCGGTTCTGATTTGCAGGCGGTACAATTAAAAGCTACTTACAACGAAAATGAAGATCAATGGTATTTAAACGGTGTGAAACGCTTTATTACAAACGGTGATGCCGATATTTCTTTGGTTTTGGCACGGTCGGAAGAAGGTACTTCAGATGCAAGAGGATTATCCTTATTTGTTTACGATAGAAAATCCAATGCCGTTAAAGTAAGACGCATTGAGCATAAATTAGGTATTATCGGTTCACCTACCTGCGAATTGGTTTATAAAGATGCACCTGCCAAATTAGTCGGTTCGCGTAGAATGGGTTTGATAAAATACGTAATGTCATTGATGAATGCTGCCCGCTTGGGTATTGGTGCTCAATCAGTGGGTATTTCGGAAGCTGCCTACCGGGAAGCATTGAAATATGCCCATGAACGTGCACAATTCGGCAAACCTGTTATGCAGTTTCCTGCAGTTTATGAAATGCTGACCGATATGAAAGCAAAAATAGATGCTCAGCGTTCTTTGCTTTACGAAACTACTCGTTTTATCGATATGTATAAGGCTTATGCTTATATCCAGAAAAGCCGTAAGCTGGAACCGGAAGAACGTAAAAAAATGAAATATTATATGCGTCTTGGCGATGTATATACTCCTATGCTGAAGTTGGTGTCAAGTGAATATTGTAATAAAATTGCTTATGATTCTATTCAGGTTCATGGGGGGACAGGATATATGCAGGATTTTCCGGTAGAAAGACTTTATCGCGATGCTAGAATTACTTCTATTTATGAAGGAACTTCCCAATTGCAGGTTGTTGCTGCCATTAGGGGGGTGACTACCGAAATTTTTCTGAACCGAATCAGAGAATATGAAAACATGGATTTTGATGAGTCTTTAGCAGCACAAAAAAATATTCTCGTAAAGATGACTAATCAATATGTCGATGCGGTACAGAAAGTGATTGATTTGAAGCATGATGAGTATCTGGATTTTCATGCTCGTAGATTAGTGGAAATGGCAGCTAATATTATTATGGGCTATTTGCTCCTGTTGGATGCTTCGAGAGATAGTATGTATAAAAAAACTGCTGAGCTATTCGTTATTAAAGCTTTGGCCGAGAATAATGGCAAATCAAATTATATTTCAATCTTTAAACCGGAAGAATTAGACTTGTACCGGATTGTGAGTTAATCCGTTTATGCTTGCATCAATGCTTTGGCATTTTCTATGGAGGCATTGCTGATATTCTTTCCACTTAGCATTTCGGCAATTTCTTCTATCCTTTCGTTTTGTGTAAGCCTTTTAGCCTTTGCCACGGTTTTTCCATCTGCGAGTTCCTTATAAATATATATGTGTTGATCTCCCTTTCCGGCTATTTGTGGTAAATGCGTAATACAAATGACCTGATGGTTCTTGCTAAGTTGTTTAAGTATCCGGCTGATTTTTATTCCGGCTTCTCCCGATATTCCTGAATCTATCTCATCAAATACCAAACTTGGCAATGCGGTATGTGATGCTACCATCGATTTCAATATCAACATCAGCCGGGATAATTCTCCACCTGAAGCAATCTTTCCCAATTCTTGTAATGTTTTTCCTTTATTGGCCGAAAACAAAAAACGAATTATATCCATACCTTGCATGCCGGGTTTATCCAAAGTATCGAATACTACTGAAAATTGTCCTTCCGGTATGGCGGCATCAGGTAGCATGCGGTTTACGTAAGCTGTTAATTGTTTTCCGGCTTTTATCCGGTTCGAGCTTATTGTGGCAGCCATATCTTTCAAGCGGGCTTTGGCCTTCTCTATTTGTTTTTCTAATACTGCTATTTGTTTTCCGGAATGATTAATCGATTCTAATGCTTGAGTAAATTTGCTTTTTATCTCAATCAATCCTTTCAAATCGTTCTGTTGATGCTTGTTAAGTAAACGGTTCAACAGATTAAAACGGTCTTCAAGTAGTTCCAGGCGTTTCGGATTGGTTTCTGTTTGGTCAAGTTTTTTTCGCAATTCATAAACTAAATCGCTAAGTTCTATTTGTAAAGAATCGAGCCGTCCGGCAAAATTTTTAAAATCATCATCTATCATTGTAAAAACTTCAAGTTGTTGTAATGATTCGATTAGCAATTTACTTGCCGATGGCTCGGCTTCGTCAAGCATATTGATGGCTGATTCAAAAGAAGCCTGAATCTCAACGGCATGTTTAAGCAATTCAATTTCTTTTTCCAGGTTAATCAATTCATTTTCGTCTTGCAAATCGGCCTGATCTAATTCGTTTAGCTGGAAAGTCAGATAATCTTTTTTCTGCAAAGCCTCTAAATTTCTGGCTTTCAATTCGTTGATTTGGTGCTGCAATGATTTGAATGCCTGAAACTGATTAGCATATTGATGTAATAAGGGGCTATGGTTTGCGATACTGTCCAGTAATAGAAGTTGAAATTGTTCGGTTCTTAAGGTTTGTGTATCAAATTGTTTATGCACATCAATCAGTTCTTTTCCAATCAGTTTCAGGGTATCTAAAGTTACCGGAGTATCATTAATAAATGCACGCGATTTTCCATTGGCCATGATTTCCCTTCTGATGATACATTCATCATCATAATCCAAATCGGCTTCTTCAAAAAGATTTTTGAATGAATATGCTTTAATATTGAAATTTGCCTCTATGATACATTTGCTGGCAGGATCATTAATCAATCCGGCTTCGGCTCTTTTTCCGGTAAGTAATGATAAGGCACCAAGCAATACAGATTTTCCGGCTCCGGTTTCTCCGGTGATCACCGTGAGTGCTGCATCTGGCTCAATACATATTTCATCAATAATCGTATAATTCCGGATGTATAGTTTGCTTAGCATTGCAATGAATATCTGCGTAAAACAGCTTATCTGTTTTTGAGTATATTACGATATTTTTCAGAATTTCCCGCATCAAGTTTAGACAGAAGATTTACAGCTTTTATCTTATCGCTTTGAGATGCACCACGCATAATCTCAATCAATTCATCAGATTTAGCATTGAAAAACAACTGTATAATCATAATATTAGGATCACGGTCATATACTTTTTCGATAGTATATAGGGCTTTCAGCACCTCTGCTGTAGCACTATTCCGGTTGTCGTACATATGATCTAAACCGGCAAAATGATATTGATAATAGGCTTTTCTGAAGGCATCGTATTTACTGTTTGTAAGATTTTCAATCAGCCAATATCTGTTTCGGGTACCGTCAAAAGCTTTCCATCCTTTTTGGGCTACATTCGAAGAGTTTGTTACAATGCTTTGGGCTTTCAGGAAGTATGGATCTCCTCCTTTTTCTGAAAAAGAATCGTAATCTAATCCAATGATTATATAAGCATAAAAGGCAAGCATTGAAGTGATGTTAGAAAGATTGGCATTTTCGTTAAATTCCAAAGGTTGATAGGCCGAATAAGAAATATCCCAATCTTTATCGGCATAGTTAAGCATGACCGACTGGTAATCTGAATTAAAAACCGGTCTGCTTGATTGAATGTTTGCCGTTGCCAAAAAATGATCGTTGCTAAGTTCTTTACTGATGGTGATTATTAATTTACAATCGATCCGTTCAATCGGTTGAAATGCATCATCGGTCCATTTACGATTGTTCATAAATTCCTGCATAGCGCCTTCGAGTGTTTTGAAAATGGCAGGATCTGTCATTTGCAGTTGCGGTGTTAGTATCTGCACTTCACAATTGAGTTCCTGAGCAAAAACAGAGGGTATAAACAACAGGCTGAAAAAAAGGAAAATTAGATTACGCATCAAATTTTTCAATTAAATAGTTGACAATATCGCCAGCAACTTTTGACTTTGGCTTTAACTCAAATTTAGTCATTTTATTATTGCGGTCAATAAAAGTAACCCGGTTGTTGGTATATCCAAATCCGGCACCTTTATCTTGCAGTGAGTTAAGAACAATCAAATCTAAATTTTTATCCTGCAATTTCTTTTGGGCATTTTCGATGGCATTTTCTGTTTCAAGAGCAAACCCGACTATAATTTGTCCTTCACGTTTGTTCTTCGAAAGTGTTTTTAAAATATCAACGGTAGTTTTAAGTGGCAGGTTTAGTGCCTTACCCGATTTTTTAATTTTGTTTTTCGCTGTTTCAACAGGAGTGAAATCGGCTACAGCGGCAGCTGAAATAAAAATATCGGCAGCCGGAAAATACTTAGAAGCTTCTGCAAGCATTTGCTCGGCAGTATTAATCCGGACTACATTAATATTTTCATGTTCAAGGGTAAGGGTAGAAGGTCCCAGTATCAAATTGATTGAAGCCCCTCTTCCGGCCAGATCTTTTGCCAGTTCTACCGCCATAGTACCGGTGGCATGGTTACCGATAAATCTTACCGGATCTATTGGTTCATAGGTGGGCCCACCTGTGATAAGTATTTTCTTATTCAGGCTTTTTTTTTTGCCTGCAAAAAATTTTTGTTTAATAAAATTAAAAATTACTTCAGGCTCGGCCATTCGTCCTTCCCCTTCCAAACCACTGGCTAGTAGTCCTGACTCAACGGCAATGTAATGAACCCCATCGGCTTTTAAGATGTCCAGGTTTCTTTTGCTTGTGTGATGTTGCCACATATCCAAATCCATGGCCGGTGCTATGGCAACCGGTGCTTTGCAGGATAAATACGTAGTAAGCAATATATTATCTGCAATACCCGCAGCCATTTTGGCTATGGTATTTGCAGAGGCAGGGGCAATAAGCATCAAATTAGCCCAAAGGCCCAATTCAACATGATTGTTCCATACCGATTGATTTTCTATAGTAAAATCGCAAATAGCCGCATGGCCCGATAACGTTGAAAAGGTAAGCGGACTTACAAATCCTGATGCGGCATCTGTCATGATTACTTTTACTTCAAAATTATCTTGTACCAGCAATCTTGTCAGATAGGCCGACTTATAGGCTGCTATACTACCACAAACACCGAGCAATATATGGCCTTTAGTAGTCATTATTTTTCTTCAGATGCTTCGTTCAAACCAGCTTCCGGTGTTTCTATATCAGGATCGCGAAAATAGGTGCCACCCTCAATAAATTCTTCAATAGCCAAAACGACCGGATTCGGCATCCGTTCATAATATTTTGAAATCTCTATTTGCTCTCTGTTTTCACTGATTTCTTCTAAACTATCGTTGGTACTGGCAAATTCTTCAAGCTTTTGGTTGAGCTCTACTTTTAATTCTCTTGCAAGTTGTTTCGAACGTTTAGAAATAATTACCAAAGATTTGTATATGTTTCCTGATTGTTGACCGATTTCTACTAAATCGCGTACAATAATTGATGGCGATATACCTGAATTAATTGATTCTTTTAATTTATCCATATCTGTTTTATCTGTTTTGCTTATTGAATAATTTTCATACTTGCTGCATACATTGATTCTGCATCTTTCAAATGTTTGCTATCTGGAAATCTTTTTTTAAATTCTTTATAAATCTTTAAGGTATTCCGGTAGCGGTTCTTTTGTTTCGACTCAATACTGTTTTTTGCTAATAAATAACTTGATTTTAACATAAACCAATAGGAAGATTCTGCTTGTGGACTTTCAGGATATTCTTCCAATATATTTTGGAATGCCGTTACAGCCGCTTTATATGTTTCCATGTCATAATAAAGCTTTGCAGCCAAAAATGCTTTCATTTCTAACTTACGATTCAATTTTTCAATCAAAGTATTGGCTTCATTTAAACGTGTACTTTCAGGATATGCATTGATAAACAACTGAAAAGCATCTATGGCTTTATACGTATAGGTTTGGTCCAGCTCCGGATCAGGCGATACCTGATAATAACTGTATGCATACATGAATAAGCATTCTTCAGCTTTGTCGCTTTCCGGAAATGAAGTTACAAAATTTTTAAAATTATAAGCCGATACAATATAAGACTCCTGACCGTAATAACAATAACAGTAGATGTAATACAAATACTCTAATTCCTCGGTACCTCGATATACACTTAACAATTCCTCCAATAGTGGCAATGCTTTATAATAATTGCCTTTATTGTAATATTCTTTTGCTTTTTCTTTTTTAAGCTCAACATTATCGCTTTTCAACAGTTTATTATAAGAATCACAACTGTTGAGAAAAAATAGGGAGAATAGGAATAAAACGATTGAATACCTGCTTTTAAACATGGGGTGCAAAAATACGGAATTTCGTGTAAAAAAACTTAAACGATTTTAAAGCTAATTAATTACTTTTCAGGACTTAAATTTCAATAAATCAATCTTAGGGTTTAACTTTGCCCTCTATTATCAAATAAATCATAGTATGGACCTGTTTGAAAAGTTATTACTTGATCGTGGACCATTAGGACAATATTCTGATGTGGGCCATGGATATTTTACCTTTCCTAAGCTGGAAGGAGAAATTGCAAATAGAATGATGTTTCGTGGTAAGGAACGGATTGTTTGGAGTTTAAATAATTATCTGGGATTAGCCAATCATCCTGAAGTCAGAAAAGCTGATGCCGATGCAGCAAAAGAATGGGGACTTGGAACTCCAATGGGTGCCAGGATGATGTCTGGTGAAACGAAATATCACGAAGAACTTGAAAATCAGTTGGCTGAATTTGTAAAAAAACCGGCCGGTCTGTTGGTCAATTACGGCTATCAGGCCATGTCTTCTGCTATCGATGCTTTGGTCGATCGCAGAGATGTAATTGTTTACGATTCAGAATCGCATGCATGCATT
>JAJRWN010000151.1 GCA_024276745.1 Bacteroidota bacterium | reverse complement strand
CTGAAATCTTTATTGACTAATGCAGTTGCTTCATCGGTATTGCCCCGGTTGTTGGTGATATTCAATACATGCTGTACTTGATTAAATGCGCTTATATCAGATTGGCTTCCTAAAATAAACCAGGTCGCCTTTTTTCGTGTCCGGAGCATGTTTAATAATTGTGCCGAACCACTGCCAAGAGCCGGTAGCTGATAAGCAATCAAAATATCGTATGGGCTCAGCTTACCCCGGAAATCTGATAGCATTTTTATATCAATACTGAAATTTTTATTCACATTGAGTGCATGCTTAATGGCAGCAATATCAGGATGTGGTGAAGCGGCCAAAATCAATATCTTTTCCCGGCTGTCCAATACATCAACAAAAAAGTCTTTTACATTATTTTGTTGAGAAATTTCACCGGATACCCCATTTAAGCTAATCCGGTAATGATGCAAACCGGGATGTTTTGCTTCTGTTTTAAAATAAATCTTCTTGAAATCAGGGTCTTCCTTAAATTGTATCGATTGACGTTCTAAAGTCTTCGTTTTTCCTCCTTCAATGATGCTTAGCGTGGCAATAGTTTTTTCACCCTTGGCATGATTACTCTTTATGCTGGCTTCAATTTCAAAAATATCATGTAGATAAACAATCTGATTGACCTGAATGGCCGTAATCTGAATATCCTTTTTAGCAATGGTATCTCCCATACCGATGGTAAATACAGGCACATCGGGCAAGCGGTGGGCGGCCACCGGATCCAATCCCTGATTGATTATACCGTCAGTGGCCATGACAATAGCTCCGATATGTCGATTGCCAAAGCGATTCATTACTGAACCGATTACGGCCGAAAGATCAGTTGCATTTTCTTCAGGATGAAAAAGAAATCCGGGTTTTAATGTATTGCCAAAATGAAAACTTCTTATTTCATACTTTGCTTCAAGTTGCTGGATTAAATCCTCCATTTTATTGATCCATTGCAAGGAATCATCCCGCTTTAAATCCAACAGCATGGATTTTGAATTATCCTGGGCGATAACAATCAATGGCCTTTCTATTACAGTGAATTTTGATTTTACATAAGGCGACAAGAGTAGAAATACGATAAAGCTTATGGCAAAAAAACGTAGTGTCGCCAATAAAATTTTTAATATCCGGTCGGTTTTGGTTTCATCATTGATTTGTTTGCTTTTCCAATATAGAGTGGCAGCATATATCCCACCTGCCAATAGGCACAACAATAAAAACCAGCCCGGATATGATAATGTAATACTCAAGTGTGTTGCTTTAATAGTAGCTTAAACTTTGAATGCTGCAAACTTATTTCATTCCCTGCATATTTTACGCAAACTAACAATTTTCCTTTAGTCATCATGCGAAAATACCTACATTCGTATTCTTACAATTTGTAAATATATGCCGGCTAAATCACTTTATGTTGATGTTATACTTCCTCTTTCTATTTCAGGAACATATACCTACCGGGTACCAGCCGAATTTCAAACTGCCGTAGCAAAGGGTAAGCGGGTATTGGTGTCGTTTGGAAAAAGGAAATTGTATTCAGCATTGATACAAAAAACACATGCTGTAGAACCTGAATTATACAAAGCCAAAGACATTCTCGATGTGCTCGATTCAGTACCCATTATCCCTCAATGGCATCTCGATTTTTGGAAATGGATGGCTGATTATTATGTAAGTAATTTGGGCGAAGTAATGAATTGTGCATTACCGGCAGGTTTGAAATTAAGCAGTGAAACCATAATAGTTGCCGATGAAAATTACCGGAAAAATGATAAGGATTTGGATGATCATGAATATCTCGTTTGGGAAGCACTTCATTTTCAACATGCTTTGAGGATTGCTGATATTCAAGATATTCTGAACATAAAATCAGTTTATCCACTCATCAGAAAAATGCTTGATAAAAAAATAATTTTTCTGAAAGAAACATTAAAAGCAGGCTATAAACCCAAAAAAGTAAGCTTCATTGCTTTATCCGGTAAATATGCAGAAAACACAGCTCTTAAAAATCTATTTAATCAATTGGAAAAAGCACCCCGGCAGCTTGATTTTTTACTGCATTTTATTCAATTAAATACGGAAGAGAAAGCCGTAAAAAAAGCCTCGTTAATAAAAAGAACAGGTGCACATTATCAGGTATTGAAGCGAATGATTGAGAAAGGTATCTTTGTTGAAAGCGAAAGCACTGAAAGTCGCTTGCTTCCGTACCGGGGTGAAGTAAGCGGTTTGCATACCCTAAGCAAAGCACAACAACAAGCTCTGAGTACGCTAAAAGAGCAATTTGAGAAATATCATACGGTATTACTGCATGGGGTTACTTCGAGTGGAAAGACACAAATTTATTCTCATCTGATTGACGATATGATTCAAGCGGGTAAACAGGTATTGTATCTTTTACCTGAAATAGCCCTGACCACTCAGTTAATTACACGTTTATCTGAAATATTCGGTCACCGGGTAGGGGTATATCATTCCCGTTTTTCAAACAACGAAAGGGTTGAATTGTGGAACAAAGTATTGAATCATGAACTGGATATCGTACTTGGAGCCCGTTCTGCCATATTTCTACCTTTTGTCAATCTGGGTTTAATTGTGGTAGATGAAGAACACGATTTTTCTTTTAAGCAATTCGATCCATCGCCACGATATAATGCCCGTGATGCTGCCGTTTATCTTGCCGCTTTGTTGAAAATAAAAACACTTTTAGGCAGTGCCACACCTTCGGCCGAAAGCAGGCACAATGCCCGGACCGGAAAGTATGGTTGGGTGAGCATTGACGAGCGGTATGGCAAAGTGGCTATGCCAAAAATAGAAATCGTAAAAATCCGGTATGGTCAACTCATCAGTAAACATCTTGCCCAAAATATTGATGCCGTATTAAAGCAGAACGAACAGGTGATACTGTTCCGTAACAGACGTGGCTTTTCACCCATGCTGGTATGCCGCGTTTGTGGCTATATCCCAAATTGCAAAAACTGTGATGTAAGTCTTACTTATCATAAATATTTTGATGAAATGCGTTGTCACTATTGCGGGGCACATTCGAAAACCATGATTACTTGCCCTGCTTGCGGCAGCCACGACATTGGTCAACAAGGATTTGGTACCGAAAAGATTGAAGATGAATTGAAAATACTTTTTCCGGATACCAATATTGGTAGAATGGATTTTGATTCCGTCAAAGGGAAAGATGGATATCAAAAAATTATTAACAAATTTGAAACCGGAGAAATTCAAATTCTGGTTGGTACTCAGATGGTAACCAAGGGTCTCGATTTCGAAAAAGTGTCGCTTGTAGGTATCCTTAGTGCCGATAAACTGCTAAGCTATCCTGATTTTCGAGCCAGCGAGCGTGCTTTTCAATTAATGGTTCAGGTGAGTGGAAGAAGTGGCCGGAAACGCAAACAAGGTCAAGTAATCATTCAGGCATTAGATATAAATCATCCGGTTCTGAAATTAGTACTTGAAGGGAGAATGCAAGAATTTTATAATATGGAGATGGCGGAACGAAAACAATTTGCTTATCCTCCTTATGTGAAACTTATCCGGCTTACTTTAAGACATCCTGATGCCAAAATTCTTTATCCGGGTGCCAGGGAAATTCATGCAATGCTGTACAAAAAAATCGGTAGAAGAGTTTATGCACCGGCAAGCCCTTTAATTGGTCGCATCCGGGGGCAATATCTGCAAGAGATTTTGATTAAAATAGAAATATCGGTATCCGCTGTCAACACCGTAAAATCAAGTATCCGGCAAATACTTAATGAGCTGAGTACAAAACCTACATTAAGATCAATCAGGATAAATGTTGATGTCGATCCTGCCTGATATTAACGATCAACGATTTGGATATGTTTTTTGATAAACAATACAGGGGCCTGGTTTGTGCCACCGACAATCAGCTGCAATACCCCTATTTTAGTGGCATCATCGCAACTAACTTTACAGGTATATACACTTCCCGGTTTAAAGGGGGCTGTGTACACATCATCAGGATTTAACCATTGAAAATTAAGCGGTATATGATGACCTGCCCGGTTTATTCTATCCAGATTGATTTCATCCCGGATGGAAGGATCACTCATATCTTTCATAATGTCGATTGTAGCTTCGGTTTGCTGAAAGAAACTAAAATAATTATTCATGGCCCGGAGTACAAGCGATTGTTTGTTGGCTTCATAATCATAGGTTCCACTTTGCGCTTTTATCAAAGGAACAATCAATAAAGAGGTAAGCAATACACTGATAATTTTTGTTTTCATTGTAAAGGATGTTTTTATAAAATTACAGATTATCCGTGAATTAAAATAACACATATTAGGCATCATGTCCGGGTTCACTCCACATTCCATTGGTTTTTATCAGCCGGATTAAGTGGTTGAGAGCCGAAGCTGAATCAATATTGCGCTCCACAATCTCCTTCCCTTTGTATAAAGTGACCTTGCCGGGACCTGAACCAACATAACCAAAATCAGCATCAGCCATTTCACCGGGTCCGTTTACAATGCAACCCATTATGCCAATCTTAAGCCCCTTTAAATGATTGGTTTTGGCACGGATGGCCGCTGTGGTTTGTTGCAAATCAAACAAGGTTCTGCCACATGAAGGACATGAAATAAATTCTGTTTTTGAAATCCGGCAACGAGTGGCCTGCAAAATACCAAAAGCAGTACGGTTGACCAGTTCATCTGTTCCACAGTTTTCAGCTGCTATAAATATCCCGTCTCCAAATCCGTCCAGTAGTAAACTACCTAAATCTACCGAACTGTCAACCTGAAATTGTTCGGTATTCAAATCACCATAAGCTCTTCCGGTGATTACCGGTATTTGACTTTGGGCGGCTTCCAATTGATAAAACAAAGCCCTTTGCTCAGCCATACCATGTTCATGAAAAGTATCAATCAGCAATACCACTGTTTTATCGGCATCAAGTTGTTTAATCAGTTCCTTGTTTAAATCGGGCAAGGTAGCATACACTACATTCATCTTCGAATGCTTTTTGGTGGCCGATAAAAACTGATAGATATTAAAAAACGGAAAATGATTCTCCGGTTCATGATTTTCTGCCCAGATATTTGCAGAACAGATAATACCCAGGCCGGGTGCTGATTCAAAATCGATTATTTGATGATTTGAAAATATATAATCGGCCGTTGCATCTGCAATATTCCATTTATCGTTTAAAGTATCAAATGAGTATCCGATACTTTCCAGGTCATATTTTGATATTTTATTTTTTAAACTAAAATCGGCTACGACTACCGGGACTTGCTCACCACCGATATTTAATACTTTTCTTGATTTTCTTCGTTGATAGGAAAAAGGATTGATACTAAGGGCAGGTATTTTACCATCAATTTCATGCCGTTTCCTTTTCCGGTACCGGGCTACTAATTTTTGAGCTACAGGGACTTCTTTCTCGGGTTCTTCGGTGAGCGATACACGAATCGTATCGCCCAAACCATCTTCCAGTAAGGCACCAATACCCACCGAAGATTTGATGCGTCCATCATCTCCCTCACCGGCTTCGGTAACCCCTAAATGCAAAGGATAAACAGGACCGTTTTGCATCATGCGGTGCACCAGCAAACGGTAGGCCTGAACCATGATTTGCGGATTGCTCGATTTCATGGATAAAACAATTTGCTTGTATCCTTCTTCTTCGCAAATCTTTACAAATTCCATGGCCGATTCTACCATACCCAAAGGCGTATCGCCATAGCGGCTCATAATCCGGTCTGAGAGTGAACCATGATTGGTGCCAATGCGCATGGCTGTACCATATTCTTTACAAATATGAATAAGTGGAATAAATTTTAGACGTAGTTTTTCAAGTTCTTCCTCATAAGCCAAATCAGTATATTCAATATGTTCAAATCGTTTTTTATCAATAAAATTTCCCGGATTTACACGTACTTTTTCCACTATTCTTGCTGCTGTCATGGCTGCATTCGGGGTGAAATGTATATCGGCTATCAAAGGAGTATCGTAGCCGGCTTTCCGTATGGAAAGTTTTATCGGTAATAAATTTTTTGCATCGCTGATACTCGGGGCTGTGATGCGAACATAATCACAACCGGATTCAATCAATCGTAAACTTTGAGCTATCGTAGCTTTTGTATCCATGGTATTGGTGGTTGTCATGGATTGAATCCTGATGGGCAAAGCATTTCCAAGTGCTACACTACCTATGTTTACTTCAAGCGTTTTAAGCCTTTCATAGTGGGTTAGACTGGGACAGTATTGGTTTGAACTCATGGGAATTGCAAATTTACATATCTCCTTCAAGAGGTCGCAAAATAATATCTTCCACAAGCGTGTGCTCAGGCATTTCCCAAATCTGATAGAGGATATTGGCAATATCTTCCACTTTTATAAATCGTGATTCGGGTAAATCACGATCAGGCCAAGAATCGGTAAGAACAGCTCCGGGAAGCAAACTACTTACCCTGACCCGGTAAGGCATCAATTCGGCCCGGAGTGCTTTTGAGAAAGCATACATGGCAGCTTTACTGATTCCGTATGAAGCACTGTTGCGATAATACTTAAGCGAGGCTATCGAACAAATATTAAAAATATGCCCTCTTCGCTGACTCATAAAGATATCCTTTAACGAACGGCTAAGATGATAAGCACTCAGCAAATTAGTGTTTAACATATATTCCAGTCTTCCGTCTTCTTCATCCAGTAATTTTCCACCCATAAAAATACCGGCATTATTGACCAGTACATCCAGTTTGTTCCATTTAGATAAAACAAAAGAGGCAAGGGCAGTAGTTTCTGCCTTGTTTGAAAGATCAAATGCTTTTGCAATGACTTCAATGTCAGGAAAATCTTCCCGCAATTCAACAGCCGTACGATGCGTATTTTCAGAATGTTTCGAGGTGATGGCAATATTAAAACCGGCTTTTGCAAAACGGTATGCAATTGCCTTTCCAATGCCTCTGCCCGAACCCGTTATCAATGCATTCAAATCAGATGTGCTTTTGTGAATAATTCTTTAACCAAAAATACAGTAATTTTGATTGGTTTAATCAGGATATGAAGCTATTCTATCACATCGGGAGGTATTTTATTATGTTAGGTCATATGCTGCGTAAACCTGAGAAATCAGGTATGTACTGGCAGGAAATATTGCGGCAAATGTATGACATAGGTGTAGGCTCTTTGCCTATAGTTGCCATGATTTCATTCTTTATCGGTGCGGTTACATCAGTACAAACCGCTTTTCAGTTGCTTAATTCTTTTATACCCGATTATTATGTAGGCTTTATCGTACGCGATTCCATGTTGTTGGAATTGGCACCTACTATCACTTGTCTTGCTTTGGCCGGTAAAATAGGTTCTAATATTGCTTCTGAACTCGGCACTATGCGTATTACCGAACAAATCGATGCTCTGGAAATAATGGGCGTTAACACGGAAGGCTATCTGGTAGGCCCCAAAATAATGGGTGCTATTATCATGGTCCCCTTTCTTATTGTTATTGCTGCTTACCTGGGTATGCTGGGTGGTTATGCCGCTGTTGCTGCGACCGATGCCGTAGAAAATCCTATGTATATCAAAGGACTACTGGTTTGGTTCAAACCTTATTATATCAATTTTATGGTTATCAAGTCAGTCGTTTTCGGCTTCCTGATTACTTCTATAAGTGCTTATCACGGTTATTATGTCAAAGGAGGTGCACTCGAAATTGGTAAAGCCAGTACCAAAGCAGTTGTATATAGCAGTATCGCTGTTTTGCTGGCCGATTATGTACTTGCAATTTTATTAACATGATCAGAATTGAAAATATTTGTAAATCTTTCGATGGTACACAAGTATTATTTGATATTTCGGCTTCTTTCGAACGAGGTAAAACCAATCTTATCATTGGCAAAAGCGGCTCGGGGAAAACCGTATTGGTGAAAACAATCATTGGACTGCTTCCTGTCGATTCAGGAAATGTTTTTTATGGTGATGATAATTTTACTGAAATGAATTTCAAACAGCGCAAACATATCCGAATGCAAATTGGCATGTTGTTTCAGGGAGGTGCTTTATTCGATTCGCTCAATGTGGAAAAAAATATCATGTTTCCATTACAAATGTTTACCAATCTGACCCTGAAAGAAAAGCTTGCAAGAGTAGATGAATGTCTTGACCGGGTAAATCTGGCAGGAGCAAATAAAAGAAATACCGGTGAATTAAGTGGCGGTATGCGCAAAAGAGTTGGTATTGCACGGGCTATTGTAATGCGTCCGAAATATCTTTTTTGTGATGAGCCAAACTCCGGTTTAGACCCCAAAACAGCACTCGTCATTGATCAATTAATTAAAGAAATCACCATTGATTATGACATCACAACCATCATCAATACACACGATATGAATTCGGTAATGGAGATTGGCGAAAATATTATTTTCTTGCACAACGGGCATTGTGCCTGGAGAGGTAATCGAAAAGAAGTACTGAGGTCAGACCATGAAGAACTGGAATCCTTTATTTTTGCATCAGATTTTTTGAAAAAAGCACGTGCTGCCATATTAGCAGAAAAATAAGCTGTAAGCTTGAGCTTTCTTTCAAAGAATCTTAATTTAGTGCCGCTTTAAAAGCATTCAAAAATTTATATCCAAGCAAACAATAACATGAGCGTTTTAGTAAACAAAGATTCAAAAGTAATAGTACAGGGATTTACGGGTAAAGAAGGTAGTTTTCATGCCGGTCAAATGATAGAATACGGTACCAATATAGTGGGAGGGGTTACCCCGGGTAAAGCCGGTCAAGTACATCTTGGCAAGCCGGTATTTAATACCGTTTCGGATGCCGTAAAAGCTACCTCGGCCGATGTTTCTATCATTTTTGTTCCGCCTGCTTTTGCTGCCGATGCCATTATGGAAGCTGCTGATGCCGGAATTAAAGTTGTGATTTGTATTACGGAAGGAATTCCAATTCAGGATATGGTGAAAGTGAAAGCATATCTGTCTGATAAAGATACCCGCCTCATAGGTCCCAATTGTCCGGGTGTTATTACTCCCGGTGAAGCTAAATGTGGTATTATGCCGGGTTTTATTCATCGCGATGGTCATATCGGTATCATTTCACGAAGTGGTACATTGACCTACGAAGCAGTTGACCAGGTGACCAAAGCCGGTTTGGGGCAATCTACCTGCATTGGTATTGGCGGAGACCCGATTATTGGAACAACCACGCTTGATGCAGTAAAACTGCTTATGGCTGATGAGGATACACATGGCATCATCATTATCGGGGAAATTGGTGGAAACATGGAAGCCGATGCTGCTTACTGGATTAAAGAAAACG
>JAJRWN010000150.1 GCA_024276745.1 Bacteroidota bacterium | reverse complement strand
GTATCTATTCGAAGAACGGCATTAAGGCATAATCTGCGAACCGATGCTTCCATGAAATTTGAAAAAGGAACTGATCCAAATCAAACCCTACCGGTTCTCAAACGTGCTGCACAATTAATATGTGAAATTTCGGGTGGAAAGATTGACTCCGGTATCGTTGATGTGTATCCGGAAATTCAAAAGCCGGTTATCATATCTTTTCGTTTAGATTATCTTAAACGGCTTGCAGGTGCCGATATTCCACGCAAAACCGTTGAACGTATTTTCGAAGCTTTGGAGATTAAAATCATAAAGAGTTATGAAACCGGGATGGACGTATCGGTTCCAACCTATAGAAATGATGTTAGCCGTCCGGCTGACTTGCTCGAAGAAATTTTACGGATTTATGGTTTTAACAATATACCTATGCCCGGCACACTGCATACCTCTATATCCATGATTCCCGAAAATGATACATTTTTCTTGCAAAAACGAATAAGTGCTTTTCTGAATGCCAATGGTTTCAGCGAAATGGTGAATCTCTCTATCAGTACTTCTGCTTATTATCCTGATGAGCAAGTAGTCAAACTGTTTAACAGCCTTTCTTCGGAGCTTAATGTGATGAGAAAAAGTATGTTATGGACAGCTCTTGAATCGGTAAGGACAAATCTCAACAGACGGAATTTAAACTTAAAACTGTATGAATTTGGCCGCACTTATGAAGTATTGGACAAATCTTTTAATGAAGGGGAACATTTAATATTGATCTTAAGCGGGCAGCGCGAAAACGCTTCATGGGCAAACGATACCAAAGCGGTAAACTATTTCAATCTAAAATCAATTGTCAGCCGCTTATTGTATCAGTCTGGTATTGCCTATACATCAATAAACACAAAATCAACGCTATTTGAATTCGGACAAGATTACCTGGCAGAGCAAAATCACTTGCTTAGCATGGGATTATTAAGCGACCGGATAACAACAAAGATGGATATCAAATATCCGGTTTACTATGCCGATATCGATTGGTTATTTTTTAATAAGTTATTTACCGGAGAAATTATGTTTAAGGCTATTCCAAAATTCCCGGCTATAAAACGCGACCTCTCCATGATTGTATCGAAGGAGACCACTTATGATAAAATTGAACAAATCGGATTCAAGTTCGGTAAAAAATTATTGCAGCAAGTAAATTTATTTGATGTTTATGAAGGAAAAAATATCGAAGCCGGTAAAAAATCTTATGCAGTAAGTTTTTTATTTCAAAATTATCAGCGAACTTTAAAGGATCAGGAAATTGACCGGATTATGCAAAAAATTATTGCTGCTCTGGAAAATACCTTAGATGCAATTATTAGAAAATCATGACCGAACTGAATGAAAAAATTTTTCCTTTAATAGAACATTGCCGGCAATTAATGGATTTATACCGGGAAATCAATGTTAAATTGGAACATACGGAAAAAGAAAACAGCATTATGCGCGACATGATTAAAGAAAAAGAGAAAATCATTGTAAATTTGAGGGAGCAACTGACAACACAAAAAATTGCAAATTCGGTTGTTCAAGATCAGGATAATGAAAACATGAAGCGAAAGCTTAATGAATATATCAAGGAAATCGATCAATGTTTAGCCTTGTTGAATAATTAAAGAATGATAGAAGAAGATACCATCAACATCAATATTGTTATTGCAGACAGACCCTACCGGTTAAAAATAAAACCACAAGAAGAAGAAGTGGTCAGGAAAGCTGCCAAAAAGATTAATACGCAAATCAAATCACTTCAAAATACTTATGACGCAAAAGATAAACAAGATTACCTGGCAATGAGTATTTTGATGACAACAAGCGAATTAATTAATCTTGAAGCAAATCAATCTGATGAAGATGAGCATATAATTTCAGAAATCAGTATGCTGGATAATCAATTATGCGGCATAATAGATGCTGCGCAACAATAAGGGAAATCTTCTTTTCACATATCATTCTTTCCTTTTAAGGGGTAAATATTTCAATTTCCTAAACTAAATCATGTTTATGGAAAATCGTTTACTCAATCATAAATATTAAACTATGGACATCTTAATTATAATCATTACGGGAGTCGTCTGTTTAGGACTCGGAATATTAATGGGTAGAATTTTATTAGTCAGGATATTTAAAAATCAAAAAGCCAATGCAGCAAGGAAAGCAAAGCAAATTATAAAAGAAGCAGAAAGCAAAGCAGAAGCTATCAAACGCAGTAAATTACTCGAATCGAAAGAAAAATTTTTAGAACGCAAAGCTGAATTTGAAGAAATGGTTAATAAGCGCAACCGGAAAATGGATGAGCGTGATAAAACCATTCGTGAAAGGGAAAGTAATTTTCGCAAGGAAAAGGAAGAACTTAATGCCGGTCGTGAAGCACTGAAAGCAGTGAAAGAAAATCTGAATCAACAACTTGATTTGGTAAAAATGAAAAAATCTGAACTTGACAAACAAGTAGAAGAACACCGGAAAAAACTCGAAACCATAGCTCATATTACCAGCGAAGAAGCCAAACAACAATTAATAGAATCTATGGTTTCCGAAGCCCGGTCGGCATCGGTAGCACGTATAAAAGAAATTGTTGACGAAGCCAAAATGACCGCCAGTCGTGATGCGAAAAAAATTCTGGTTCAAACCATTCAGCGTACAGCAGCTGAACAAGCTATTGAAAATACCATTTCGGTTTTTAATCTTGATTCTGATGATCAAAAAGGTCAGATTATAGGTCGCGAAGGCAGGAATATACGTGCTCTTGAAGCAGCAACAGGAGTCGAGATTGTGGTAGATGATACTCCTGAAGCCATTATTATTTCTGGCTTTGATCCGGTAAGAAGAGAAATTGCACGATTATCCTTACAACGACTGGTAGCCGATGGACGGATTCATCCGGCACGTATTGAAGAAGTAGTAGCCAAAACCCGAAAACAACTTGAAGATCAAATTGTTGAAATCGGAGAAAGAACCGTTATCGAAATGGGTATCAATAATCTTCATCCTGAATTAATCAGGCATGTAGGCCGGATGCGTTTTAGATCATCATACGGTCAAAATCTTTTAAAACATTCGAAAGAAACCGGTCAAATGTGTGCGATTATGGCTGCTGAAATGGGGCTTAAACCCAAAATGGCCAAACGGGCCGGTTTGCTTCATGACATCGGGAAAGTATCGGAGGAAGATCCTGAAAAATCACATGCTTTACTGGGTATGGTACTGTGTAGAAAATATGGCGAACATGAAGCGATTTGCAATGCCGTTGGTGCTCACCACGATGAAATAGAAATGAAATATGCAATCTCTGCAGTAGTGCAGGCCTGCGATGCTATTTCAGGATCAAGGCCGGGGGCCAGACGCGAAACTTTGCAAAGTTATATTCAACGGATTAAAGAACTCGAAACCATTGCCATTAGCTACGAAGGTGTGCAGAAAGCTTATGCCATGCAGGCCGGTAGAGAACTTCGGGTGATTGTAGAAAGCGAACAAATCAGCGATCAGGTTGCCGAAGAATTATCTTTCAAAATCTCTGAACATATTCATAACGAAATGACCTATCCCGGTCAAATAAAAGTTACCGTAATCAGAGAAATGCGTTCTATAGCTTATGCTAAATAATATGATGTCGATGAAACATTCTGTTTATAGCATGTTATTGATTCTGTGCATTATGTTTGCTGCTTCTTGTGCAGGTGGTGATAAATCTACCGGTAGTGTATCCAATACCAATGATATAGTAAGAGTGATGTTTTATAATGTTGAAAACCTTTTCGATACACTCGATGATCCCCATATAAATGATAATGAATTTTTACCTGAAAGCAGTAAACACTGGACAAAATACAGATATTGGAATAAGCTGGAGCATATTGCCAAAGTAATTATGAATCTGGGACAATGGCATACTCCGGCATTAATCGGTCTGGCAGAAATAGAAAATAAATCGGTACTCGATGATTTGGTTCATCAATATGCACTTCGCAATTTTGATTACCGGATTATCCATCGCGAATCACCCGATCACCGGGGTATTGACGTAGCCCTTTTGTATCGAAAAGATATTTTCAAACCGGTCGATATTAAATTTATACCTATCCATTTTCCCTTTGATG
This sequence comes from Bacteroidota bacterium, assembly GCA_024276745.1. Classification (GTDB taxonomy): domain Bacteria; phylum Bacteroidota; class Bacteroidia; order Chitinophagales; family S012-47; genus JAJRWN01. The sequence continues at coordinate 7,616 of JAJRWN010000150.1, read as the reverse complement.
AGGAGATGAAAACCAGAGACATATTGTATGCTTCCGGAAAATTGGGTACCGATACCATTCATGTATTTGTAAATCATTGGCCATCGCGCTATGGAGGGTCTATTGCCAGCCGCCCGAAAAGAGATTATGTGGCATCGGTACTTCGAAAACAAATTGATTCGCTCGACCGCATATACAAAACACCTAATATTCTTATAATGGGTGATTTTAACGATGATCCTGAAGATCATTCCATTTCAGCAGTACTTCAGGCAGCTCATGATACTTTGGGGCTGTCAAACCAAAGTCTGTTTAACCCGATGTATAATATGCACAGTAAAGGTGAAGGCACTTTGAAATATCATGGATACTGGAATTTATTTGATCAAATAATAGTCTCCGGTATTATGCTAAAAAAATCGAATAGTTTAAGTACAAAACCGGCTATGGTACATATTTTTAATGCACCCTGGTTGATGGAAGCCGATACAAAATATCCCGGTAAATTTCCTTTAAGGACTTATGCCGGATCCCAGTATTTGGGTGGTTTTAGCGACCATTTACCAGTGTATATTGATATTAATGTAAATTAATGGGTATGGGCGGATAACTAACACTATCACGCTCGGTTTCCCACAACCTGATATACAGGTCGTATTGTTCATTCAAATGCTGACGTAATAATTGATAAATTACACGAATCAAATTTTCGGCCGTAGGATTTTGTTGATCAAAAAATCCGGTATCGAGATTTAAATTTTTATGATCAAAGCGTTCGAGTATTTCTTGATTGATTATTTTTTTTAAATCTCCAAAATCCATAACAAAACCAGTATCGGGATCAACCTGACCGCTTACGGTAACTTCAAGTAAATAATTATGTCCATGAAAATTCGGGCTATAACATTTACCAAAAATTTGTTGATTCTTTTTTTCAGACCATGCAGGATTAATCAAGCGGTGGGCTGCATTAAAATGTTCCTGTCGTGTAATACTGACTTTCATGATATTCATTTGGAAGGCCAAAAATACAATTATTAACGCATCACAATTATAAATTGATTTAAGATTGTTTTTTACCAGCAATACAAAAATGCAGTTTAAAGATATACCCGGACATCAAAAAATAAAAACCTTTCTGGCCCATTCGGCTCATGAAGGACGGGTAGCTCATGCCCAATTGTTTTGGGAAAAAGAAGGCTATGGTGGTTTGGCACTGGCTCTTGCATATGCACAATATATCTTTTGCGAACATCGTAGCGAAACAGATAGTTGTGGCGAGTGTCCTTCTTGCAAAAAAGTATCCCGGTTAACACATCCTGATTTGCATTTTTCTTATCCGGTGGTCCGATTGACCGGAAAAGCAGCTGCACCCATCAGTACTGATTTTATTAAAATCTGGCGCGAAGTGATGATTGCCAATCCTTTTACAGGTGTTTTCGATTGGTTGCAAACATTGGATATTGGTAATAAACAAGGTAATATTACGGTTCGGGAATGCCAGGAAATTATCAGGAAATTAAAATTAAAAAGTTTTGAAGCTTCTTCCAGAATCCTCATTATGTGGTTGCCCGAATATCTGGGAGTTGCCGGAAATGTGTTGCTAAAACTAATCGAAGAACCACCACCCGATACCTTGATTATTTTAGTAAGTGATGAACCTGATCAGATTTTGGCTACCATTCTAAGCCGAACTCAATTAGTAAAAATAAACCCACCGGCTGATGATGATATTGCTGATTATTTGATAAATCATTATCAGCTTGATCGCCAATCAGCTTTGCAAATAGCAAGACTGGCCGATGGTAATATGCAGGCTGCCATAAAAATGGTGCATGAAGAATCGGGAGAAATGGAAACGCTATTTAGAAATTGGATGAATATTTGTTACCGCTTCAAAACGAAAGATATGGTAGTCTGGGTTGATGAAATGGCTGCAATGGGGCGCGAAAAGCAAAAAAATTTACTACTATATGCCATACATTATTTGAGAGAAAGTCTTGCCCTTCCATATACCGGAAACGAAAATGTTAAATTGCTTGAAACTGAAAAAAAAGGAGCAGCTTTTTTATCAAATGTATTGAATTTTGATCATTATAATCAACTGGCTGATCTTTTTGATAAGGCGCATTATTATATTGAAAGAAATGCAAATCCAAAAATTTTATTCTTAAACCTAAGCATGGATTTAAGCCATGTGTTGCGAAAAACGAGAACTATTTGATATGAGTTGTGCAGGTTGTTTAACAAATAATGTAAAACCGGTAGGGTGTAAAAGCCATGGAAACTGCCTGATGAGTTGCAATAAAAAAGGCACTTTTGATTTTTTATCGAATATTTCTTTTCCTCAAAACGGTGAAGCGGAAATAGTGCAGGTAAGCTTTAATAAAGGTAGTCGTAAAGAGTTTTTTATCAATGAAGGTAATTTGGATTTAATCCATGGAGATGAAGTCATTGTAAGTGCACAGTATGGCTATGATTATGGAGAAGTTTCCATGATGGGTGAAATGGCCCGTTTGCAGGTGAAAAAATACCAAATAAAACCCGATGCCGAACTAAGAAAGATTTTACGCAAACCTACGGTGCTTGATCGAGAGCGATACGAAAAGGCAAAACAACATGAAAAATCCACTATGCTGAAAACCCGGCTTACAGTCCGGAAATTAGGATTGCAAATGAAAATCGGGCAGGTAGAATATCAGGGTGACGGTAAAAAAGCAACGTTTTATTATATCGCTGACGGTCGTGTTGATTTTAGAGAACTAATCAAAATACTGGCTTCCGATTTTCATGTAAAAATTGAAATGCGGCAAATTGGTGCCCGTCAGGAAGCAGGCAAAGTAGGAGGTATTGGTTCTTGCGGCCGTGAATTATGTTGCAGTACATGGCTTACAAATTTCAAATCGGTATCCACATCGGCAGCAAGGTATCAGCAATTATCTATTAATCAATCAAAACTATCAGGGCAATGTGGCCGGCTGAAATGTTGTTTAAACTATGAACTGGATGCATATATCGATGCACTGAATATTTTTCCTGATAAGGCCGATACTTTGCATACTAAAGAAGGTAATGCACATCTATTAAAAATTGATGTTTTTGGTGAGCTGATGTATTATATCTTTCCGGAAAAGAATAAATATTATCGATTAAAACCCGGTAAAGTAAAACAGATTCTGGAAATGAACCGTAATAATAATATCCCTGCTTCCCTGGATGATTTTGAAGTAAAGACGATAGAAAAAGAAAAGGAATATGAAGATGTTGTCGGTCAGATTTCTTTAGAATCGCTGAATCGTTCTGCCAAAAAGCAAAAGAGACGAAAAGCTAAAGGCAAACGATATCGAAAATCAAATCGAAAATAATATGAAACAAATTGGAATCTTACTATCCGTTTTATTGCCGGTATTATGTACATCTTGTCTCAAGAATAAAGTGTACGAAAAGAATTATTCGATTGAGAATATGCAATGGTTGCGAAATGATACCCTTTCCTTTGAGGTAGAGGTAACGGATACCATATCAAGCTATAATTTGCTCATCAATGTAAGGCATAGAACCGATTATGCTTTTTCTAATTTGTGGATAGACCTGACAACAATTTTTCCGTCCGATACAAGCGGAAATCTTCAGGTACAATTAAAACTGGGCGATAATGAAGAAGGTCGTTGGCGAGGCGATTGCATGACCGATATTTGCGATGCACAAATTTCAATTATCGAAGGTTTGCGTTTGCACGAAAAAGGGAAATACCGGTTTTTACTACATCACAACATGAGAAGCAATCCGCTGGATGGCATTATGAGTATTGGTCTGCGACTTGAAAAACAGGATTAAGCAATTATCCATTTAAGCGTTTATCGAGGTCAAGTCCATATTTGCGTGCGGTATCTTTAGCAATATCATATCCGGCATCTGCATGGCGGATTACGCCTGTTGCAGGATCGTTAAACAGAACTCTTTTTAAGCGTCTGGCAGCATCATCGCTTCCATCTGCCACAATCACTTGTCCTGCATGCAGCGAATAGCCGATACCTACACCACCACCATGATGAAACGATACCCATGAAGCACCACTGGCAGTGTTGACCATAGCATTCAGTATCGGCCAGTCGGCAATAGCATCCGAACCGTCTTTCATATCTTCTGTCTCCCTATTCGGAGAAGCTACTGATCCGGTATCCAAATGATCGCGGCCAATCACAATAGGTGCTTTTACTTTTCCACTGCGCACCAATTCATTGAAGGCCAAACCGGCTTTGTCTCTTTCGCCTAAACCCAACCAGCAAATGCGTGATGGTAAACCCTGAAAGGCTACTTTTTCTTCTGCCAGTTTCAGCCAGCGCAGCAAACCTTTATTGTTGGGAAACAATTTGGCTAATACGCGGTCGGTTTCTATAATATCTTGCGGGTCACCCGATAGAGCAGCCCAGCGAAAAGGTCCTTTCCCTTCGCAAAACAAGGGACGGATATAGGCCGGTACAAAACCCGGAAAATCAAAAGCATTTTCAATGCCTTCCTCTTTGGCTATGCCACGCAGATTATTTCCATAATCAAAAGTTATTGCGCCTCGGCTTTGCAGATCCAACATCAATTTTACATGATTTGCAATGGTTTTTCTCGATAATTTCTCATAAGCTACAGGGTCATTCTTTCTCAATTGCTTCGATGCTTCCACACTCATTCCTTCAGCCCAATATCCGTTTAACGGATCGTGAGCCGAAGTTTGATCGGTCAATACATCCGGAATGATATTTCTTTCAAGCAAACGTTTTAATAAATCTACTGCATTGCAAACTACACCGATTGAAACAGCCTCTCCTTTTTGTTTAGCCTCCAAAGCCCAGTCTATCGCTTCATCAATTTGAGGGGTCATCTTGTCAAGATATTTGGTTTCTATGCGTCTTTCAACGCGCCAACCTTCCATTTCGGCCGCAAGACAAACACCTTCGTTCATGGTGATGGCCAAGGGTTGAGCTCCACCCATGCCACCCAGTCCGGCTGTTACAGTCAGCTTTCCTTTCAGGCTTCCATCATAATGTTTATTAGCCAGCGATAGTAAGGTTTCATAAGTGCCTTGTAAAATACCTTGGCTACCGATATAAATCCACGAACCGGCAGTCATTTGCCCATACATCATCAATCCCTTTTTTTCCAGTTCACGAAAATGTTCCCAGGTAGCCCAATGACCTACCAGGTTTGAGTTGGCTATCATGACTCTCGGGGCATCTGGATGGGTTTTTACAATGCCAACAGCCTTGCCAGATTGAACAAGCAATGTTTCATCATTTTCCAAATCTTTCAGTGCTTTGACAATCAGATAAAAAGCTTCCCAATTGCGGGCAGCTTTTCCGGTACCTCCATATACTACCAGGTCTTCAGGCCTTTCGGCTACATCAGGATTTAGATTGTTGCAAAGCATGCGCAAGGCGGCTTCCTGTTGCCAGCCTTTACAATGTAGTTTGCTGCCTGTTGGGGTAATCAGTCTGCGTGTTTTCATTACGTTTATATTTGAAGTATAAAAGTAGAAAAGGACTTAATAATCAAAGCTGCTTTCGATAATTTATTCTGAAAAAAATAACTTAAATTTTATATTCCTGCCCAAGCACAGGAATTTCTATCCTGTCGAAACCCTTGGCTTTTAAAGCGAGGGCAAAGTCTTTTTGTCTTTCGATATCGCCATGAACCAGGAATAATTTTCTCAGTGTTTTACGATCTTGTTTTTCAAGAAAAGCCAGCATTTCGTTATGGTCGCCATGGGCACTGAACGAGTCCATAATTTCAACCTTGGCTTTCACCATTTTTTCTTCCCCGAACATGCGAATGGTTTTGGCTCCTGCACGCAATCGTCCTCCAATCGTTTGTGGGGCACAATAGCCTACCATCAAAATAGTATTTTGCGGGTTTTCAATATTATTGTATAAATGGTGCTTAATGCGACCTGCCTGTGCCATGCCTGATGCACTGATGATGATAGCCGGTTCTTTTGAGTGATTAATTTTTTTTGACTCTTCAACTTTACGAATATAATGCAGCCTGTTGAATCCGAAAGGATTGGCATCTTGCAGCATATAGCGGTGTATTTCTGCATCGAAGCATTCAGGGTGTGCACGGAAAACTTCTGTGGCATTTACCGCAAGCGGACTATCTACATAAACAGGGATTTTTGGTAAGCTGCCGGCCGATTCAAGCTTATCGAGCATGTAAACAATTTCCTGCGTACGGCCTACACTGAAAGACGGAATAATCAGTTTTCCTTTATGATCAACACAAGTTCTCTGAATAATACTTAATAATCTTTCTGATTCATGAGGAGCCTGATCGTGAAACCGCCCCCCGTATGTAGATTCTGAAATCAGGTAATCGGCTTGTATCATAGGTACAGGATCATTCAGAATAGGTCGATTGGGCCTGCCTAAATCACCGGTAAAACCTATATGAACATCACCCCTGTGGGCTACATTGATTTTTAAATTTACCGTTGCACTTCCCAGGATATGCCCGGCATCGAGGAAACGGAGTTCTACATCATCGCGAATTTTGAAAGGTTTATTATAATCAATAGCTACAAAATGGCGCATTGTATTTGGAATATCTTCAACAGCATAAAGGGGCTCTACTTTTGGTTTCCCTTTCCGGTAAGCTCTTCTGTTTTCGTAATCGGCATCCCGTTCCTGTATATAAGCACTGTCGAGCAGCATGATAGCGCATAAATCGCGGGTAGCGTGGGTACAAATAATTTGACCTTTAAAACCATCGTTTACCAGTTTGGGTATGCGCCCGGAATGATCAATATGGGCATGCGATAAAATAAGCACATCAATAGAAGCAGGATCAAATTCCCATGCTTTATTAAAATCATCGTACTCATCTTTATGCCCCTGATAAAGGCCACAATCCATTAAAATTTTAAAACCGTCATCGAGACTTAACAAATGCGAACTGCCTGTAACGGTTCGTGCTGCACCACAAAATTTTATTTTCATTTTTTTTCTAATTCAATTATACCAAATAAATTAGCGTACTCCTTCCATCAATTTTACGAGTTTTCGTGATAAGATAAACAAGATGATGGAAGCTGCTCCGGCCATAAAAACAAAGATGAGAAAAAAGGAATGCAAATCATTAATTTCAAAACCCAGGATATGTGGAAAATGATCGGCATTAGGATCGGGGTAAAAAGTACTTAATATGCCGGCAAATTTATCGGCTGTGGCAATAGCCATAAACCATACACCCATGAGCAGGGAAGAAAATTTCAAAGGGCTTAATTTGACCACCATCGACAAACCGATAGGCGAGAGGCTGAGCTCACCCATGGTATGCAACCAATAGAGCCCGATAAGCCAAAACATACTTACTTTTTCATCGGCAGCCACTCCTTTCACACCAAACGAAATCAACAGGTAACCCATGGCCAACAAAAACAACCCGATTGACTGTTTGTAAGGTGATGCAGGTTCAAGATTTAATTTACCAAGTTTGCTCCACATCATCGCAAACAGCGGTGCGAAAATGACAATATAGGCAGGTGCAAAAACCTGAAACCAGGAAGCCGGCATATTCCAGTTCAGAAAATCAATATAACGGTTGGTTTGTTCATCGGCAAAAAAGGTAAGCGAGGCTCCGGCCTGTTC
>JAJRWN010000149.1 GCA_024276745.1 Bacteroidota bacterium | reverse complement strand
TATTTGCAGGGCTTATTACTATCAAATTATCCGCCTTACTGGGAATATACTATGGTTGATACTTTATTAAGCCTTCAACATCCCCGAACCGATTTTCCGGATGAACTTATTTTTATTATCTATCATCAAATTACCGAATTATATTTCCGGCTAACCCTGCACGAATTGGAACAAATAGCTCATAATGGTAAAAATATTTTGGAGAATGGCCATGATGCAGGATGGAACAATACATTGGATCCGGTTTTCTTTAAAGACCGGCTCAGGCGTATCAATCAGTATTTTGAAGCACTTACCAAGAGTTTCAGCATCATGGAAAAAGGTATGGAACGTAAACAGTTTTTAAAATTTCGTATGGCACTACTTCCAGCCAGTGGATTTCAAAGTGCTCAGTATCGTAAAATTGAAATTTGTTCTACCGATTTAAAAAACCTGGTGCATAAAAACTACCGAAATTTATATACCGATACGGATACCGATCTTTCAGGATTAAAAAAAATGTATGCGCATATCTATTGGAAAGCGGGTGCCACCGAACTGGATACAGGCAATAAAACTTTAACCTTAAAACAGTTTGAAGCGAAATATAATTCAGCACTTTTGCAACTTGCCATTTCCTATAAAGACAAAAATTTGTGGCGTCAGTACAAATCATTGTCACCGAAAGCGCAAGAAGATCCGGAATTATTAAAACAAATGAAAATGCTTGATTGCAATGTAAATATCAATTGGCCACTGGTACACTATAAAACGGCTGCTGCTTATTTATTACGAGAAAAAGGTGAGATAGATGCAACCGGGGGAACAAATTGGCAACAATATCTTCCGCCCAGATTTATGAAACGTATTTTTTTCCCGGATTTATGGACCGGTCAGGAAATGGCCGAATGGGGTAAAACCTGGGTAGAAACCTTATAATATCAATACAAATCTATACTTAGAAAGAGAATAGCTTCTTTATCAAAAAAATGATACGAAAATAAATTATTGTATTGCTATTTGGGCAGCTTGCAATACTTCCTTGTTGTTTCCGATTTGATGAACAAAACCAACCACATCACAATGGGTTTGGTCCCAATCTTCAGGCAGGGTAAATATAAACTCTTTGATAAATACCCTGCCGGGTACTTTCGTGCCGATATTCAACAATACCCCGTTGACGGGTGTAAGCATACCTCGCAATACATGCTTATGTATGTAAAAAGTATCGACCGAATTATCGGGTAATTTTTGAGGACTTACAATATTGCTTTCAATAATCATCAGACTGAGATGATTAATTTCGCTTTGCGTTTGGGTATAAACAATGGTAGCTCTTACTTTCAGTTGGCGCGATGCCGCATCATAAGTATCCGTCAAATGAATATTCAAAGGAGGAGACAGCTTTAACCTTGCTCTAGCACGATTTTCCCAAAAAGGAGTATATTCTGCAATTTGATTATCGGCATCAAAATCAAAACGATCGATAGAAGCACTTGGTATGGCCATAGTGCCGCCAAGATTATCGCTAATTTGAATACCCTCGGTAGTTCTGAAATCGGGCTCTCCGGAGAAAGGTTCGGCTTGAGGATTTGAGTTATGAATGGCCACAGCTACTATTGAATCCGGATGATTGGCTAGCAAATCAAGGGTTAATTGATGGCCGATAGGGCAATTCACACAATGAACTCCGGTAAACTCTTCAAACAATACAATTTTATGGTCAGCTTGAGGTATAACAGATTGTACATAAGTAGTGTCGAGCAAATTTGAAGTATCACCAAAATCAATTACAGGGCCAATTTCGTGACAGGCATTTAGGAATAAAACAATGCAGCATGCTACAGTGAGCATCGGATATTTTGAATGCATGATCTTAAAAAGTTGAGTTAATAGTCAATTTTATACCACTAAAAGCCGGTTCGAAACGGCAAACTCCACCTGTACAAACAATGCCTTCCACTTGTTTTACAAAACTAAGGGTAAAACGGTTGGCACCGTGCGTATAAGCGGTAAATACAGAATAATAATGCAAAGGATCCGGGGTTTTCAAAGGTTTAAAATTCCAAAGATCGGAAACAGCAAACGACCAATGTGGAGCAATACTAAATTCGGCCAATCCATATAACCAGCTACCAAAATCTTTTTGATTGGCCATATATTGAAAAGCGGTTCTAAGGTTTTGTTTACGGTTGAATTTATATACAACTTCTACAAATGGAGTAAGGGTGGTAAGCATAGAATCACCTTCGTTTTCATAAACAAGTTGATTATATTTTACAGATTGTACACCGGCATTGATTCGCAGTTCCCGACTGTATTTATATTCAATTTCGGTATAGATTTCATTAAAAAGCAAATCGCCTTGTAAGTTTGTGATATGTGAAAAATTACCTTGTAAAGAAATAGCCCGGCTGGGTCTTGCAACAAGATCGGCTTCAAAAGCCATTTCACCAATATATTGCGTAGCTGCATTGTAGCGAGCCGTCAATGGAGAGGAGTTGGTACGGGTGAGTGCAGGAATATAATTTAATAAACCTTTATTTAATTTTTCATTGGGTGAAGTCCGGAATTCATAATAATCGGTACGTTTGAACTGTCCGGTAATTCCAATACCTTTTTTCGACCAGGTTAAAGAGGAATAAATAACTGAACCGGGTTGGTCTATCAGTTTACCGGAATAATTGGGCACTGCTTCATGCGTTTTACCTGCATATTCCAAATACCATTTAAAAGAATTAAAATTTAAAGTATTGAAAAATGAATACGCATAACAATTGTATTTCGGTATGAATCGATCGGGTAAATCGTAAGCATTTATATTGCTTACCAAGACATCCATAGAAGCCTGATCCATGGTTCTGTCAACAATCGAAAAGCCCGGCACAATACTAATTTTGTTATTCAGTTGAACAAAACCTTGCAATTCAGCTCCTTTCAAAACCGGGTTATACGTAGAAAAAAGATTTTTTTGTTTACCTGTAAATGCCTTAATAAACCAGTGGTCGTTAAACTGATATTTCAACAAAACGCCCAGAACAGCATTATCGATACCCAAAGAACGAGCCTCATAAGCACGAAAAGTAATACCACTTCCAAATTGTTCATAAAAATGACCTGCCGTAATATCAAGTTTCCCAATTTCTTTTTCAACATAAAGCCTTCCGATACCTACACCTGTATATGCTTTTGTAGGGTCATGCAAATTGGAATTATTAAACAAATCGAAACGACCTCCAACCGTAAGCCCCCAATCTCGGTTGTTATATATAATAGACAACCATGCATCAGTACCTGAAAGCAGATTATCGTAATGAGGTGTACCCGATGCACCAATAGCAGTATCGCGAAAATAAAAATTGGTGTTCGCTTCCAAACTACCGCTTACCGAACCTTGTGCCACCAAGCGGTATGGAAAAAGAATACTGGTCATGATTAAAAGACAAAATATTTTATTCATGGATTTGGCTATTTTAGCTCTTGCGTTTTGCAACAATGAACTGCAATTTTAAGTAATTTCTTTGGCATCAATATTGAATTATACTTTATCCTGATTAAAATGACAATCACATGCATTCAAAATTAACACTCTCGCTGCTAACCGTTTTATTGATAAGCATATTTTCAGTATCGGCACAAGACAAACTTCCTTCGGTCATGCTGGAAAAAGACAATGGTTCGAAAATCAATATTCTGGATGCAGTAAAAGAAAAAGATTTAAGCATTATTGATTTTTGGGCTACCTGGTGTATTCCCTGCCGGCATGAATTAGAAAATATTTCAGATATCTATGCCGATTGGCAAGCCGAATGGAATATGCAATTGATAGCTGTATCGATAGACGATGCCAAAACCAAATCGCAAGTAATGCCCTATATCAATGGAAGAGGTTACGATTATAAAGTATTGCTTGATCCAAATTCAGAATTTTTCCTGGCCGTAAACGGTTTAACACCTCCACTGACCTTAATTGTTGACAAGAGCGGGCAAATCCTTTTTATACATCATGGTTATATTGAAGGAGATGAATATGAATTGGAAGATTTTATGAAAAGTTGGTTTAAGAAAAACGGTTAATCGCTACCTAAACACAAAAAGAAAAGCTGTGCTTGTTTAAGCACAGCTTTTCTTTTTCTTATTTCGAAAATCATTACTTATGTGATACCAATAATTTTTGTAATGCAAGAATATGCCCATGCTCATCAAGCAGAGAAGCCATATAAAAACCATCAGACCATTGAGAACAATCTATTTGAACACCACTTTGATTAACCGTTTGTTCAAATATTTTGGTACCAATCAGATTGGAAATCATCAGTTTACCTTTACGAGGAATAGAAAGATTTATGAACTGATTAGCCGGAACAGGATATGAAATCATGTTTAATTGCTGAGGATCGTCAATTCCGGTAGGCCAACTGTTATATATCGAATGAATAAGCACCGATGTATTTACACTATCGCCAATATCATAAATTGTAACATCCACAATTCCCGGACCGGGCATACTGCCGTCATCGGTAAGATAAATGGAAATCAAAGTAGAATCACCGGGTTGCAGTGGTTCGACAAACTGACCGTAAGAAACCTGAGGAGAATAACAAAGCAAACCGATACATACGCTTGAATTCCACAAACCCGGCATTTGCACTTCAGTGCGGCTCCATCTTAAATCCAATGCATTCGCAGTGTTGTTGTGCAATTGGGTAAGAAAATCATGTGAAGCCGTATTCAAAGGTCCTTCCATGATGATGGTATCTTCGTTTACCGTCAGATTTTGTGCAAAAGAAAAACTACCGATACCTACGCTTAATAAAATGATTAAAATCTTTCTCATTACTAATTACAATCTTTCGTTACTGAATGGAAATTAGCTTACTCACAGGAGCAGTTTTATTTCCTTTCAAAGTTAGCTCATATAAACCTGATTTCCAATTTGCAACAGAAATATCAAAAGATTGTGTATTACTTTTACACGTACCTGACCAAATCAACCGGCCGGTCATATCATGAATTTCAAGCCATGAGTTGCTATCCATGGGTCCAAAGTTCAAATGCATGGTTTCGTGAGCCGGATTAGGAAATACATTTACCACCATGGCTTGCATGTCTTTATCAAAATCAATACCGGTAGTAATGCCATTAAACCAATCATAGGTCCGTTTCATAAACTCATTTCTAAAAGCCACGTCACTCATCATTTCAATACCTATTCCAAGATAAACTACTTTATAAGTACCGTTATCGGCCCTGATTCCGGCAATTTTCGAAGGATTGTTGTTATAATGGAAAATCGGTACTGCCGAACCACCGGCATCGGCACCAATCACATCAGGATACATATAATCGTTTTGACTATTTGCATAAACAGGATCGATGGAAGAAGCGGTCATGCTTCCGAAAATCGAATCGCCACTTTGTGCTGCCAATACGCTATTGGCACTAGTGCCATCATTAAAATAATGAGCTTGCAGATAATTGGTATAAAAATCTCGTGTATCAGCGGTTCCATATCCATTTGGATCCCAGGTTTCCCAACCGATATCCTGCCCGCAGATAAGCAAATTACCACCGGCATCCATAAAGGATTTGAAAGCCGCTACTTTTTCATCGGTTAAAGCAGGAAAAGACCATCCGACATTATAATAGATATTTTTTACTCCTTGAAGCATATTGCCGTTTTCAGCTTCCAGAAAAACCAAATGACTTACCGAGGCAAAAGTTGAGCTTCCCGCATAAGTAAGTCCTGCTTCATATTCAGAAGTCCAATTAAAAGTACCACTACCGCTACCGTCACCAAAAGCTTCAAGATTGGTAACGATCAAATCACTTACTCCTGACATGACATAAAAAGTAACGGATTGAGGGGAATATTGAGGATTATTCAATGAATAAACACTCACGGTATAGGTTCCGATTCCGGCTGTAGCAGATGGGGTAACGTTGACAATTACCGGATTACTTGATCCTGGGCTGGGATTAAAAACTAGTGAATCTGTAATACCAAACCCGTTTACCGTACAAGTTGAAGTCCAACCTGAAGGTTGATCTGCGGTGAAAGAAACTACAATATTCTCGGAACCTGTCAACATTTCTATATTACTGGTAAAAGTATTGACAGCATTGGCTGCCGATTGTTTGAAGATGCCAGAAGAAGTATTGAAATGTTCCCAATTTGGATCTAAAGTAGAACCGGAATTAATCACCTCTTTTGTTGAAGTATTCTGCACAAAAGCAACTACATATATTTTAGTAGAATCCCAGGCCGTATCCATTTGATAGGTGAAATTGGAAGTAATGGAACTTCCCTGTGCCGCAAAAGTAATCGGGTTGCCCGATGCCCCGGTCAAATAGCTTCTGAAAATATTGGGAAAATACTTTTCACCATTGGTACCCGGTGGCGTTGAATAGGTTTTATCTTTCTCAACAAGTGCAACCATCAATACATAAGAACCACTAGGAGCTGTACCCAATGTTTGTACATCAACAGATACATTATGGTTTGCTCCCGAACTGGTTTCGCTAACCTGAACTCGTATTGGACTGCTGTATTTTTGATCGTTGTTGATCAATGTTTGTGTTACAGCCGCAGGCCCACCTGTCCAGTGATTACCACGCAAAATCATTGTTGGTACTGCATTCACGCCATAATAATTGGTCCGGGCAGTGTTTTCTGAAACATTAAACTGATAAAAAGGATCATCGTTGCCCGGCCACCAGGTATGATAAGAAATATGATGAATATTTCCTACGTTATGGGCTAATATATTTTGTTGAAAAATAGGGTTTTGTTCTGCACACGGAGCACAACTTGAATTGGTAAAATGCTCAAATAAAGAATATTGTTTTGCCGATTGAACCTGAGGGAATGCAAATACACCAGATAATAATAGAATTGTAAAAATTGTAAATCTGCTTTTCATAAGATGTTTTTTTTTGGTTTAAATAGTACCTTAGCAATCGATTTCAAGGTATAACTCTATTTTCTTTTTACAAAATTTATTTTCATGAAAAAATATTTATTTCTAATATTATTCTTTTTAATAAGCTTTGTTAATCAAGCACAAATTGTTTTTTATAGTCAGGATTTTGAAAGTGGCAGTATGCCATTCGGATGGTCGCAAGTCACTAATGCCAGTGACGGAGGCTGGTTATTTGGCACTGCCTCGGTACTTTCCAGCAATTATTTTGGAATTATAGATCATACAAAAATTGCCGCTACCAATGATGATGGATGTAATTGCGACAAAAATGCCGATTTACTCATCATGCAAGCTTTAGATTTCAGTTCTTATACGGCCGTGTTTATGGATGCGTCTGTTTTTTACAATGACGAAATCTATCAAGGCATCCAAGAGAAAGCCAGTATTGAAATATCAACAAATTCAGGGAATACCTGGACTACCCTTGTTCAGTTAAGTGGTTCTGCTCAATGGCAAGATATTACCGTAGATTTATCGGCTTACGCAGGCCAAACAAACATATTGATAGCTTTTAAATATAGTGATAGCGGAGGCTGGCTATATGGTTTTGCTTTAGATGATGTAAGCTTATATCAACCTTATATGAATGATGCAAGTATCACAGATTTAAGTACTCCTGATTTTGTATTGTCCGGTAATTATGATGTTGCAGGAACGATAAAAAATCTTGGTGTGGCAAACATCAGTTCTATTGATGTAAATTGGAGCGTAAATAATGGCATAACCCACACACAAAACCTTAGCAGCATCAATATTCCCTCATTAGGTACTTATACTTTCACCCATTCAACTCAACTGAATATACCTTCACCGGGAAGCTATAATTTGAAAGTATGGACTTCTAATCCAAATAGTACAAGTGATGCAAACCCGGCCAATGACACGGCCAATAAATTGGTAAGCGGTTTAAGCTCTATGCCGGATAAAAAAGTATTAGTGGAAGAATTTACAGGTGCCTGGTGTGGCTGGTGTCCTGATGGTGCCGTTATTTTAGGCCAGATTTTAGATGCTAATACCAATGCAATAGGCGTTTCGGTACATTCGGGAGATGATATGGAATTTACCGAAGGTGGTGACTTGGCAACAGAATATGCCCCATTCTATCCCTCGGGTCTGATAGATCGTTACCTGTTCTCAACAGAATCCGAAGTCGGATTAGACCGGGGAACCTGGGTTGATCATTTTACCGAACGTTCATCTATGATTGTACCGGTAACAGTAAGTTTACAAAATGTACAATATGATGCCTCCACACGACAACTCGTAGCAACCGTAAAAGCCGATTTTGTAGGTCCTGTTGAAAACGATTTACGATTAAATTTATTGATTTCTGAAGACAGTGTGACCGGTAGCGGTTCAGGATACGATCAGGTAAATTATTATAGTGCTAATAATAATTATCCGAATCATCCATTTTTTAATCTACCTGATCCCATTGTTGGCTATAATCATAATCATTGCCTGCGTGCCATGTTGGGAGGAACATGGGGTACTAATGGGGTAATTCCTTCTACTGTGAACGATGGAGATTCTTATTCTAAAGAATACACTACAACCTTACCCGTTGGCTGGAATATTAATCATTTACAACTTGTTGGGCTGGTTCAAGAATACAATATCAATAAGGAAAAAAGAAATATTCTCAATGCCGATAATATGGAACTCAAAAGCATCTTAACCGGTATTGACGATTTGACAGCAGATGCTCAGGTAAAGGGAATCTATCCTAATCCTTTTGCAAACAAAACACAAATTGATTTTTATTTAGCTGAAAATACTCCTGTTGAAATATCCATTTTTGATTTAACCGGTCGTAAAATAAAAACCTTACAGCAAAACTATTTAGGATCAGGTTATCATGCTGTATATTGGAATGGAACTGATTCTGAAGGTGTACCGGTTAAAAATGGTATCTATCTACTTAGCATTACAACAAAAAATTCGGCAATAACGCGGAAAATAATCCATCAACGATAATAAATCAAAACATGTTTTGATCGGCAAAACTTGTATATCCGTTTTCGGTTATAATAATATGATCAAGCAATTTGATATCAAGTAATTGACCTGCATCACGAATTTTAATGGTCAGGTTTTGATCGGCATCGCTGGCAATTAACTGACCGGAAGGATGGTTATGAGTAAGTATAATGCTGCTAGCCCCTAATGAAATTGCTCTTTTGAATATAAGGCGGAGATCTGCTACGGTTGCACTAATGCCTCCTTTGCTCAGCTGATAGGTATCTATTATATTATTGCCACGATTTAAATACAATACCCAAAACTCTTCATGTTTTAAATCAGCAATTCGAGGCGACATCCAATCGAAAACATCCTGACTTGATGAAATCTTTTTCCTGTCTTTGATATCCGATAATTGTCTTCTTCTTCCCAGCTCAAGGGCTGCAATAATGCTTACGGCTTTGGCCGGACCAATGCCTTTAAACTGCGTTAAATCGTTGACAGAAAGTTTTCCCAATTCCCGTAAATCATGCTTAACTTTTGACAATAGATTTAATGCTACCTGTACAGCCGTACTTTTGGTAGTTCCCGATCGTATCAATATGGCGATCAACTCAGCTTCGGTGAGGGCAGCACTTCCTTTGGCTACCAATTTTTCGCGAGGCCTGTCTTCAACTGCCCAAAATTTGATACCTACATTTTTATCATATTGCATATTGCCTAAAAAGATAAGTATATATGAAAATATGATTTATTCGCGACCGGACAAAAAAAAACTTGCCTTGAGGCAAGTTTTACTGAAGTTTGAAATAGTTTAACTTAATTTATTCACATAAAGCATAAGTTCCGATTTCAAATTACCTGCTTTATTCTTGTGAATGATATGTCGTTTAGCATTCCTGTCAATAAGTGAAATCGTTTTCGCTAATAATGCTTCACCTTCTTTTTTAGAAGTAGCAGAACGTAAATCCCTAATGAGATTACGCATTGTTTTGGCATAATAACGATTATGTACTCTTAATTTGGCAGATTGCCTGATACGCTTTTTAGCCGATGCATGATGTGCCATAAATATTAAATTTTTGGAGCTGCAAATATAGGCTATATTTTTCTAAATACAATAACTCAATTCAAATAATTTTTTACGAAAATTTCTTGCCTTTCGATTTGCTTATACAGAATAATCAAACTTACTTTGTGTTTTTTTAGAATCGTTCTAATTAATACCTAAACGCCAAACAGAATGAATAGAAAATTATCGGCACTGCTGATGTGCAGTCTATTGTCTTTACCGGGCATAGCTCAAAATATGATTCACTATTCCCATCATCTGGAAAATAAAAATGAAATGGGGTTTTATGTACTTACAGATTTGGGATATTTAAACGACCAAAGTCCATACTTTGCCAATATTTTTGAATTTGAATATGGAATAACCGATTTCTGGACCACTGAAATCAAACTTGAAACAGCTGCAACCAGTAACATACCATACGAATACATTGGATACCGGATTGAAAACCGCTTTCGTCTATTAAGCGAATCGTCTTTTATAGTACCGGTATTATATGCTGAATTTGAAAATTTAAGTATTGAATCTCCCTTTGTACAAGAGGTTACAGGTTATGCAAAAAATCGAACGGGAAACTTAGCATACCAAAAAGAACGGGAATTGGAAACAAGGATTATTCTGGGCAAAGATTTTGATCATAACAGAGCCAACATCGGGATCAACTGGATTAATACCAGCAATCTGGAAGCAACGCAATTTGGATACAGCATTAGAATTACCTACAGACTATCATCAATAGACGAAAAGGACCTAAAAGAGGAAATTAAAACCAGAACCTATGCAGCAATAGAAATGTATGGGGGCCTGGGAAATACAGTTGAAGGGATGAGTATAAATCCCGGTCTTACCGAACACTATGTTGCTATAAATTATGGAATAAAATTTCGCAATGGATTGCGCTGTAGTTTTGGAGGCCATATAGGAATAAGCCGGGTAAGCAGGGATTATTTTAAATTAAAAATTGGTTATTCCCTAAACTAAAGTGCTAATCAAAATATTAATGTAGTATACTACCTGGTTGAACATAATCCTTCTCCGGAATCGCCAGTATAACCTGTCCCTGTTCGTCAGTAAATCCTAAAATGAGAACTTCACTCATGAACGGACCAATTTGTTTAGGATGAAGATTTACAACAGCCATAATCATTTTACCCATTAAATCTTCCGCTTTATATACTTGAGTAATTTGTGCACTCGATTGTTTTACACCAATCTCGTGGCCAAAATCAATCTGTAGCTTATAAGCTTGATTGCGGGCCTTGCGAAAAGGTTTGCATTGCAAGATTCTGCCGGTTCTGATGTCAATTTTTTCAAAATCACTACATTGAATTTTGTTTTTCATCGCAAGTGTTTTTATATCCTTATTGATTAGTGGCTACATTTGGAAGCAGTTTATTTTCCGGATTTTGTTTTTCAGTTCTTTGGGTAAGCCATTTCCATTGAGGCCAAATAAAAAAGAAAGTAAGTAAAGTGGATAGTATATCGGCCAGGGGGAAAGCCATCCAAACACCATCCAATTTAAAAAATGAAGGTAATATTAAAGCAAGAGGTATGAGTAGAATTCCCTGCCTTGAAATGGTAAGCAAAAAGGCCGGAAACGCTTTACCAATAGCTTGAAAATAGGCCGCTCCAAGCATTTGAAAAGCCATAAGCGGATATGCCATTATCAATAATCTGATAGCATGTCCTGTCATCGAAACCAATACTTGATCTTTAGTAAAAACGGATGCAATCTGAGGTGCTAGAGCCATTAATAAAGTAAATCCGCTAATAGTGATAATTAAACCGGCTTTATTCGAAACAATAAGCGATTTTTTTACACGCATATATTTTTTTGCACCGTAATTAAAACCTGCAACGGGTAAAAAGCCTTGCACTAAACCAAGCATAGGAAAAATAATAAACATAAATACCCGGTTGAGGATACCATAGATAGCCACTGCCAATTCACCTCCATAATGAAAAGCCATATTATTGATAACCATTACCATCAGACTGGAGCTTCCCTGCCTGGCCAGTGATGTAGCCCCCAAAGCAAGGGTTTCCTTTACAATAGGTTTTTCCAATTGCAGATGATGCAATTTTATTTTTAACGAACTATTTCCAATTGAAAAATGCCAAAGGATAAACAAAAAAGCGGCAAATTGCGAAATTACGGTTGCAAAAGCTGCTCCTTTTATTCCCCATCCAAATCCAAAAATAAAAATTGGATCCAGAATAATATTCATTAAGGCAGATGTGACCATGGTAAGCATGGCAATTTTGGCATGACCTTCGGCTCTGATAACATTATTGGCCATCATAGCTGATGCCAGAAAAGGGGCACCTCCCATAACAATCAGAAAATAATCACGGGCATAAGGTAAAATCCGGCCTTTGGCACCAAAAGCCAATAATAAAGGATCGGAAAACAGATATGCCAAAATCATAAAAGCTATACTGGAAACAGCCGTAAGAGCAATCAGATTTCCGAAAGCTTTATACGCTTTATCGGTATTTTTTGCGCCCAATGCACGGGAAATAATACTCGCGCCTCCAATCCCCAATGACATGCCGATTGATGCTACAAACATGCTGATTGGCAATACAACGGCAATACCTGCAATGGCTAAAGGTCCGACCGCCCGGCCTACATAAATTGTATCAACAATATTATATAAAACCATAACCAACATTCCGATAGCTGCCGGAAATCCTTGCTTCCATAACAAACGTCCTATTCTGGCATTGCCCAGTTCCAGCGTAACCCTATGTATTCTTTCCATCTATCTGATCTTTCATATTATGGTAAATCCGGTCGAGATATTGGAGTAAGTCTTCAAGTTCCCGTTCACTAAAGTTTTTGGTCATCTCCCTTCTGTGCATATCCAGAATTTCGCTGAGTTTTGGCAAAAAAGATTTTGCTTTCCGGGTAAGATACAAATGCCAATATCGCTGATCGTCCTGATCTTTTTTCCTTTGCACATATCCGTTCAGCTCCAAAGAAGATATCATTTTTGTGGCTGTCGTTTTATCTATATGCACTGCCTGGGCCAAATCGTGCTGGCAAATACCAGGTTTGTGGGCAAGCGTAAAAAGAAAATGAATCTGGCCTGTATTAATTTCATACGATTTCAATCTATTGCTGAGCCGGGCATAAATCCTTCGGTGAAGAGCTGAAATCATCCGGCCGATACTTTGTGTTTTTGCGTTCATTTTGCCAATGCATCTTAGTTGTATATGCAACTAAAAACAAAATAAGCAAAAAATAGTTTCCTATGCAACTATCTTTTTGATAAGTGAAGATTATTGAAGAAAGGAAAGATTTACATTTCATCCAGAATTTTACCGGCTTTAGCGGCATATTTCGAATCGGACCATTTGATTTGCTTCAACAAGATTGTGGCTTTCTTTTTCTTTCCTTTATCTAATAAAGCCAGCGCTTTATACCATTTCGCATCATCCATGAATAATGCAGCTTGCTTATTAATTAAAAAGTCAAAATCTTCTATTGCCCGGGACGGATTTTGCAGCGCCAAAAACGCCAGGCCTCTGTAGAAACGGCTTTGATCATCATTTTTGTTGGTTTCCAGCAATTGATTAGCAAAATCAATACAATCCTGATAGCGATCTTCCTGGTAGGCACTCATTACCGCACCCTCATCGATTTTAAAGGCTTCGTATCCATCCCTTTTTGCATTGGATTCCCATTTATCATTATGGTAGGTTCCCCTCGAGGCAAGTGCAGGTTCAGCTATACTATCAGCTTGATTTATTACGTTGTTGGTATCTCCAACAACAGATACAGGGGCCGTATTTCCTGCACTATTTAATGGCTTTTCTGTACGCACAAGTTTATTCTCATAAAGGTTTTCGTTTTTCTTAGCCAATTCAGGTTCAGATTCCTCAAAATCTGCCATACTCACATCCTCTGTTACCGGTACAGGGGTTTCAGTCAACTGATCATTTCCCGGCCCATCAGTAATAATAGGAGACATGTTAGGAGAAACACCGGAATCGTTAACCGAAGTACTGCGAAAAGGTTTCTGCAAGGTATCCTTACCGGTCTCTGCTTTGTCCGTACTTGAAATTGGCGCTTTGTTCAAATCATTCCGGAAATCATACTTTTCATAATGCTGTGCAAACACTTCCTTTGCATATCTTTCATTTACCTTAAGATAAACCATAAACGATACGGCAATGAGCAATAAAACCATGGCTGCCGCAGCCATAAATTTACGATTGAAAACAATGATTTTAGCCGGTTTGGTATTTGATCTACCGGCTACTTTTTTTTGAAGATTGTGCAAAGAAGTTTCGAAAGCCGGATAATCATTTTCTATCTCGAGCCCTTCCAAAGCTTCGGAGCATAATCCACAAGAAGCTATGTGAATTTCAATGTTACGTTCTTCCTGCTTGCCTAAGGTATGCTGCAAATAAGCTTTCATTTGATCATAGCTTAGATGTTTTCCAGCAGCTTGAAAAATTTGATCGATATGATTATTCGATTTCACCATGATTTCTTTCTATATAAATGCGCATATTTCTTTTCCCGTTTTGGATATAGCTTTTCACCTTATTAAAGTTAAATCCGGTTGCATCAGCAATTTCGGAATAAGACATATTTTCTAGATAAAATTTTTGCACACAAATTTTTTGTTGTTCATTTAAGGTCATTAAAGCTTCATGAATAAGTGCTTCGGCAGGCATTCTTTCAGCATCAAGTGAGAGATGCATCTCTTCAGCGCTTTCCATATCGTTAGCCATAAAGTCTTCAAATTCTGCATTATCACCTCCCTCCCGTTTGTGTTTTCTCAAATACATCAGGCAATGATTGCGCGCCACCTGATGCAGCCACGAGCTAAAGTAGGTGATTTCGTGTTTGAGCAGTTTATCAAACAATTGTTCTACAATTTCCATAGCTCTATCTTCAGCTTCGGCAGATGATTTCATATATTTTCTGCAAACACCCAATAGCAGGGGCAGATAACGCTGATACAATATACCAATCAATTCACGATTGGAAGTTTGCCTGTATTGCAGCAGCAATTCCTGATCTGTAAGTTGATTAATATTTTCCGTATTCATTCGAATTTATTAGGGCAATTAAAAGTAGCAATTACATCTTAGACAAAACAGATGCATACCCACAACAGCTCAAAACCATAATGTTTTTACAATAAAACCCAAGCCAAACAAAATCAAGATAATCCCCATAGTATGATTAAGAATAATCAAAATTTTATGGGTTAATAATCTTTTAATTTTATGGGCTGCATAGGATTTCAGAATATCAGTACTTAATACGGTAAGGGCTGTAAAAGAAAAGAGCATCAGTTTTTCGTGATTGGTATATTGAAATTCGGCAGAAAGGACACCTGTAACACTCAGCCAGAAAATTAATACACCTGGATGTGTAAAGTTAAGAATGAAACCTCTTCCAATCAGTCCTGCATTGTGGGCTACAGTCCGTTTAGGTAATACTTTATCTCCATTCAGTTTAGGAGGACGAAAAAAAGTTTGAATACCGATAATAATCAGAACAAAACCTCCAACCATGCCCAGCCAGTATTCGATAGTGGTTAAATTTTGTATTGTTGATACAAAAACATTACTGATGAACATATAAATTATATCGCTGACCGAAATACCAAAGGCTATCAATACACCTGCCCCAAAACCTTTATGAATACTGGTTTGCAATAGAGCAAAGAACACCGGGCCGATTAATACTGCCAAGGTTAGTCCTAAAAAAATTCCTGTTCTGGCAGCTTGTATCATAAATTATGGTGTACTTGATGATGATTAAGCTCTTGGTCAACAAATGCTTCCCAATCTTGAAACTGTTCTTGTTTCATTACCCGGGGAAATTTATATTGCTCCCCTTCTTTACCATTGATTTTCAACCACTTAAAAAATAATTCATTGGGTATTACACAGACATGAATATCGTGGAGTACATGGGCCCGTTCGGTAGCATAATCGGCATTCACTTTTTTTAAATGCTGGTCAAGATAAAGGGTAAGTTGATGAACATCAATAGATTCCGAGCCGGTACCAATATACCATTGATGAGAAAAATGATGGTCTTTGGAGATACCCTGAACCGTAAACTCCTGCAAATCAATTTTCATTTTTTCTGCGGTCATTTGCACTGCTTTTGTCATATTATCGACCGATAAATGCTCACCACAAATGCTCAAAAAATGTTTAGTTCTGCCGGTAATAATAATTTCTTTGGTTTGAGTATTTACAAATCGAATCGTATCACCAATCAGATATCGCCAAGCTCCCGCACATGTGCTTATCAGCAAGGCATATTCAATATTTTCCTGAACGTGTTCAATGGTATGGGTTTCAGGCATGGCGACTAAATTACCGGAACGGTCAAAATTTTCTTCATTAAAGGGAACAAATTCATAAAACACTCCATTATTGAGTATGAGCTGTAAACCTTTGGCATCAACACTTGTTTTCATGGCGAAGAAACCTTCTGAAGCCATATAGGTTTCAGAATAAATCATTTGCTTGGAAAAATATTTTTCAAATATTTTTCGATAAGGTTCAAACGAAATACCACCATGGATATAAATTCTAAGATTTGGCCAGATTTCGTGTAAATTTTGAATATTATTTTTTTCAAGAATTCTTTCAATCATTATCTGCACCCAACTTGGTATTCCGGCAATAATACCTATATCCCAATTAGGTGCGTTGATTGCAATTTGTTCAAGTTTTTTATTCCAATCTTTAGTAGCAAGAATTTCTTTTTCCGGTTTATAGTAAAATTTATTCATCCAGAAGGGTACATTTGAAGCACTGATTCCACTCATATCACCTTCAAAGACTACTCCATTAAATTTTAAAGCAGTAGAGCTTCCTAGCATTAAAATCCCTTTTTGAAATATTTCATTAGGAATGGTATAATTAAGCATCGCAAAAATCAATTTCATGGAAGCCTTTTTAATTGATTTCAGCATATCTTTAGATACCGGAATATATTTGGTAGCGGCATCGGAAGTACCTGAGCTTAATGCAAAATATTTTATTCTGCCGGGCCAGCAAACATCTTTCCTTCCTTTTTGACTCAAATGCCACCATTTGCTATAAATCATATTATAATCGTGAACAGGAACATTTTCTTTAAAGGCAGTGATGATATTTTTTGATTTCAAAATTTTTGCAAAAGCATAATGTTGACCAAACTGGGTATCCTTTGCATGCCGCAATAATTTTTTAAGTACCCTGGTTTGGTATTGCAGAGAAGATCCCCTCTTAAATTTAATTTTTTTTCGAACCTGAAAAGTCCGTTTTATCACACTTCCAACAATAGGCATATCGCAATTAACTTATAAAATATTGAATGGCAAAAGTAGTAATTTCTTCCGGTGGTCAATCGACCCTTTATTTACATGTCTGCTGATGCCCTACTTCTGAAATGTTAAATCCTTAGATTAAGGAAGAATTGTTAACACAAAACCTTGACAATTCGTTTAGTTTAACTATTTTTACACATCCAATGAGTATGAAAAGAACAAGCTTACTGCTCTTTTTATTCCTCTACTTTAACATCAACAGCTTCGCAACCCACTTGATTGGAGGGAATTTTGTGTATAGCTGGGCAGGAGGAACGAGCTACGAAATCACGATGGTATTATTTCGCGATTGCAATCCTGGTAATGCAGGAATGCCATTTTCCGCAACCTTTAGAATCAGTAATGCAAGCGGAGGTTTTGTAAAATCAGTATTCGCTTTAAATGGTGGCAACACCATTTTGCCGGTCAGTACCAACGATCCTTGCCTTACGCCTCCGAGTAATATTTGTGTTCAGCAAGGTGTATTTACAGCCAGCACCAATTTAGGTTCCAGTGCGGGAGGTTATTGGGTATCGTGGCAAAGTTGCTGCCGAAACGGCACCATTGTAAACCTCATTAATCCACTTAGTCAGGGAATGACCTTATTCATGAAAATTCCTGATCCGGGTGCTTATGCCGGCAATTCAAGTCCGGTGTTTGTTAATTTCCCACCGCTGGCAATATGTCTTAATCAAACTATAAACTTTAATCATTCAGCCACAGACGTTAATGGAGATTCGCTTTCGTATAAATTAATACCTTCTTATGCCAATTCACCGGTAGCTCCTCCATTTTCCTGGGTCAACTATGCTACCGGATATTCACCAAGCTATCCACTGGCCTCAAGCCCTGCCTTGGCTATTGATCCGGTTACCGGCCAATTAACCGGAACGCCCAATTTATTAGGTCAATTTGTGGTAAACATAGGTGTAGATGAATGGAGAAACGGAGTAAAAATTGGAGAATATTTTAGAGAAATACAGTTTAATGTGGCTAATTGTATTCAATCTGTATCAGCAGCCATTCCCGGAATACCACAAGCTAACGGTGGCCCCAATCTGATATATAGTTGCAATAACTATACAGTTAATTTTGGTAATAATAGTACAGGTGCCATAAGCTATTTTTGGGATTTTGGGGATCCAACTACTACAAACGATACTTCTTCTGCAGAATTCCCTTCTTATACCTATCCGGATACGGGAACCTATTTGGTTTCCTTAATTGCCAATC
>JAJRWN010000148.1 GCA_024276745.1 Bacteroidota bacterium | reverse complement strand
TATTTCCACTACTCTGTTCTTGTTTTATTATTCCATTTACCAAAGTCCAGCTATACTCATAATAAATTCCTCCATTAAACTTTATCAGAAAATCTAAATAATCATTTTTTCCGAGATGGAGAGAATTAAGAGAGAATTCAGTTGAATCAAGATACGCTTCAATATTGTCGCTAAAGATTATAGAATCATTTAGCGCAATATATGCGGTTACTCTGACTCCTCTTGAGTCATTGCCTTTAAATATCGATGATAAACTATAATTACCTGATTCAGGGCTTGTCCATCTTACGACCGGTAGACCATTAGAATTATCTTTTGCCCATAAACTTACACCAAACCTTATATTTGGAGCGCCATGTCCCCAGTTACCAAACCACCAACCTTCACCTTCACCTATGGTTAAGAGATCAAAACTTTTACCTTCAGCCTCCCACTTTCTACCATACGACCACATTCCATTTGGATTTTTCTCTATACTAAAGTCTGCTGCCATGTTCCACGTATTAGAGTATCCAAGGTTTGTTCCTGACGAATTTGCTAAAGAAATAGCAATTTTATCGGTCGATATGGTATCTGCTTTAACAAAACCCTGAACATCGTCAGAATAACTGATGCCCGATGGAAGGAACACATTCGGATCATAGCTCAACTTCATTCGGATTCCGGCCACACCATCTGCATTTGAAACACGGATTGGTAATGTGATATTTTGGCCGCGATGTACAACAGTATCCGGGATGGTCACCATAATCGAATCAGATGAATCAGGCGTGGTTACATTGACTGTTATGGATTGAAGTTCCCCCCAATTCCCGGCGGCATCCCGTCCGTGAAGATACAAAACATTGGATCCGCTTTGTAGGTTAGTGATCGGGATAATCGCTTGTACGCTTTCGCTCGGTGAATCGAAACTGCCATCTGTAGCAGTCATGCCGGTGCCTGTACCAGCATCCCCCTGGGCATTAATCAAATATTCGGCTTGTGTTATATTGCTGTTGCCTGTTGTTTCATCTGAAATTAAAGCGGAAAGTGTAATTTTTGTAGCACCTGCGGAGGGATTGGGACTGACGGTTACACTCGACGTTAATGGACCAATTGTGTCGGAGACATCAGATGAGCCGGAAAATGGAAAGGCACCTATATCCGGGTAGGAGCCATCTTCATCCCAATCCAAATTTAAATCGCCAGCGTTGATACATTTTGATGTACTCTTCAATCGAAAATCATAGTTTGCTGCATCAATAAATTCAGGATCGAATAAAATATTTGCTTTAACATCACAAGAATCGCCATTTATATTTATTGTGGTATTCCTTCCCAATCCTTCTTCTGTAATTCCGTTTAGATTTAATGAACTATTATCATGAAAGTCATTATGTTTTATATTGCCTTCTGCAATACAATTATTTGCATTGATACCAAATTTCGTATTATTTGAAAATATATTGCTTGTGACAAAAGGATTGGTTTCAAGTACGATGGTTCCACCGAAATATTCTTGTATAGTTTTATGGCAAAGTATACCGTCGCTATTATTTCCATAAATTGTGTTTTGTACAATTGAAGGATTGGCTTGATGTATAGGATTATCGTCACGTTGACCTGGAGTGTAATTAAAGGGGCCACCATTTGCAAATAAGTAACATTCAATGCCACAAGCCGTGTTATTATAGATTAAATTTCTAAAAATCAAAGGGGAACAAACACACTTGTTGTTATCTGCTCCATATGGATCATGTAACGAACTAGTATTATTATGATAATAAGAATAAACGTAAATTCCATTTTTTCGATTTTTGCCAATTTCGTTATAAGAGATGTTTGGGCTACATGTTCTTGTTAAATTGCTGCCATGGTATGTAATAAGTTCGCTTTTTATATATATTCCGTGCCCTAAACTATTCATAATTTTACAATTTGAAACGGTGACGGTCGAATCATTATTAAAAATATAAATATTTGCATCATCTTCGAAACCACCGTCAACAACGAAACAGTAGTTTAAGAGGCAACCACCATTAACATTTTCAGAAAAATAAATACTCTTCCAAGAGCCTGCTCCTCCATTACCATGGAAATTGATCATGCTATCTTTTTCGCCTTGCGCGATAAGCAAACCATCTACTTTAAATTGGTAAGTCGCGGTAAAATAAATATCAACACCTGGGTGAATTCTAAGCGTATCACCTTCAGGCACAAGAATATCCCCTGTGACATAATAGTTGCCATCACTGGCATACCAATCACCAGATTGGTTTCCGCTGACTCGAACAATTTGAGAGAAGACAGCATTGCCTGTAAAGTAGACAAGAATAGCCACCAACTGTAAGGTTTTTTTCATGGTAGCCTCCTATTAAAATCTTTTTTATTCTTAAAAGCAAATCATTTTTTATTAGAGCCTGGATATTCCAGGCTCCATAATAAATAATAAATAACAGGTACACTCTTTAATAACCCAACACATTTATTGTCACCCGGATTGCTAAAGCTTTTCCATCCCAGTTCCAGCCCTTATTACTCGGATTGCCCCATGTCAGGTTGAACTCGAGACTGAGGTGTTTTGTAAACTCGTATCCGGTACCAATACTCAGCCCCAATCCAATCGCTGATTCTGGGTTTCCGGATAAAGGCGCCTGCCAGGTAGAATAG
>JAJRWN010000147.1 GCA_024276745.1 Bacteroidota bacterium | reverse complement strand
ATAAAGGATAAGCTCCTGAAGTTTCCAAATGAGTGGAAAACCCATTATTTCGTAGTACTTTTGTAAGTGGATTAAGCTGATGCATTAAGGGTTCACCGCCTGTGATAACAATGCTTCGAATAGCTGATTTTAAACAAAGTTTAAGAATCTCTTCAATACTCATCAAGGGAACATTTTCTGCTTCCCATGATTCTTTTGTGTCGCACCAGGGACAGCCTACATCGCATAATGCAAGCCGGAGAAAAAGCATTGCTTTTCCTTGATGAATGCCTTCACCCTGTATGGTTTCATACAGATCTATCACCGGATAATTTATTTGCTCCATATTTATTGATAAATCTCCTTCGAGGCGGCTTTTAGCGTATTCATCAGTAACGATGTTATGGTCATCGGGCCTACACCTCCCGGAACAGGGGTGATAAAACTACATTTTGGTGCAACCGATTCAAAATCCACATCACCTTTCAGCCGGTAACCTCTTTTTGAAGTAGCATCTGCTACCCGGCTAATACCTACATCAATCACTACGGCTCCTTCTTTTACCATAGCGGCTTCTACAAATCCGGGTTTGCCAAGAGCCGCTATCAATATATCCGCCTGAGAAGCTTTTTCTTTTAAATTTTGGGTCCTGCTATGGCAAAGGCTTACTGTGCAATTACCAGGTTTCCGGTTCCGGCTCAACAAAATACTTAAAGGTGTTCCTACAATATTCGATCGACCGAGAATAACACATTCTTTTCCAACGGTATCAATATGATATCGTTCCAACATGGTAAGAATACCAAAGGGAGTGGCAGGCAGATAACAAGGTAAACCGGCTACCATGCGACCCAGATTCACCGGATGAAATCCATCTACATCCTTTTCCGGGGCAATAGCCTGGATAATACTATCTACATGAATATGCGCAGGTAGTGGCAATTGTACAATGAATCCGTCAATATCTTCATCGTGGTTAAGTTTATCGATGATACCTAATAAATCCTTTTGACGAATACCGGCATCTTCACGAATCAGGGTAGAGGTAAAACCAACTTGTTCACAGGAACGAACTTTCCCATTTACATAGGCCTGACTGGCACCATCATCACCTACCAAAACGGCTGCAAGATGTGGAATTTTACCACCTGATTGTTTAATGGTTTCAACGCTGAGGCGGATTTCTTCTTTAATTGTTTTTGATAATAATTTTCCGTCTATCAATTGCATGCTTTACTACTTTTAATCATTCAACCTTAATACAGCCATGAAAGCTTTTTGAGGTACTTCCACCTTTCCAATTTGGCGCATTTTCTTTTTCCCTTTCTTTTGTTTTTCAAGCAATTTCCTTTTTCTCGTAATATCGCCTCCATAACATTTTGCAGTTACGTCTTTTCTTACTGCTCTTACCGTTTCGCGGGCAATAATCTTTGAACCGATGGCTGCCTGAATGGCTATCAGAAATTGCTGACGGGGGATAAGTTCTTTGAGTTTCAGACAAAGTTTTTTTCCGAAATCAAATGCTCTGTCGCGATGGATGAGTGATGACAAAGCATCTACATTTTCACCATTAAGTTTGATATCAAGTTTAATTAAATTACCCGGTCTGAAATCTATCATGTGATAATCGAACGAGGCATACCCCCTTGAGATGGATTTAAGTTTATCATAAAAATCAAAAACAATTTCCGATAAAGGCATTTCAAAGGTGATTTCTACCCGCGTTTGTGTCAGATAAATCTGATTTTTTAAGATACCCCGTTTTTCAATGCACAGGTTCATAATGCTTCCGATATATTCGGGCATGGTAATGATTTGTGCAGCAATATAGGGTTCTTCAACCCGGTTGATAAAGCTCGGATCAGGCAAATCGGCAGGATTATGAACTTCCATTTTTTCGCCCCGGTTTGTGTAGGCGTAGTAAGAAACATTAGGCACAGTTGAAATGACCGACATATCAAATTCCCTGTCCAGCCGTTCGATAATGATGTCCATATGCAGTAATCCCAGAAATCCACAACGGAATCCAAATCCCAGTGCCAATGATGTTTCGGGCTCCCAAACCAGTGCCGCATCATTTAATTGAAGCTTTTCTAAGGAATCGCGCAAATTTTCATATTCATCGGTATCTATCGGGTAGATGCCGGCAAAAACCATAGGTTTTACATCTTCAAAACCTTGGATGGTTTCACCGGGTTGTTCTACATGTGTAATCGTATCGCCAACTTTAATTTCTTTCGATTGTTTAATACCGGTGATAATATAACCGACATTACCGGCTTTCAATGTATCGCAAGGCATCATATCCATTTTTAAAAAACCTACTTCATCGGCCGTATAGGCTTTTCCGGTATTTACAAATTTTACCTTATCACCTTTTTGTAAACTCCCGTTCATTATTCTGAAATAGGCAATAACACCACGAAACGGATTAAAAACAGAATCAAATATAAGCGCTTGTAATGGTGCTGCATCGTCTCCTCCGGGTGCAGGAATACGGTCAATAATGGCATCAAGGATTTTATCAATACCTTGCCCGGTTTTACCACTTGCTTCAATTACATCTTCCGCATGGCAACCAATTAAATCTGTTATTTGATCCTTGACTTCTTCAATCATGGCTCCTTCCATATCAATTTTATTAACCACAGGAATAATTTCGAGATCATGATCAATGGCAAGATATAGATTCGAAATGGTCTGTGCTTCAATTCCCTGCGTGGCATCTACCAGCAATAAAGCTCCTTCGCAAGCGGCAATAGCCCGCGATACTTCATAAGAAAAATCTACGTGCCCGGGGGTGTCAATCAGGTTTAAAGTATATTGTGTTTGTTGGTGTGTGAATTGCATTTGAATAGCATGACTTTTTATCGTTATACCTCTTTCGCGTTCCAGGTCCATATCGTCAAGCAACTGGTCTTGCATGTCGCGCTGTTCAATCGTATGAGTAGCTTCGAGCAGCCGGTCGGCTAAGGTACTTTTACCGTGGTCGATATGGGCAATTATACAAAAATTTCTAATGCAATTCATTGAGGACAAAAGTAGT
>JAJRWN010000146.1 GCA_024276745.1 Bacteroidota bacterium | reverse complement strand
CATTCAAAGCGAAAGGCCTAATCACCGGATGTTTGAACAATGGCATCCCATAGGCCCGGTGGGAATTGTTACGGCATTTAATTTTCCGGTAGCCGTTTGGGCATGGAATGCCATGCTGGCCTGGGTTTGCGGAGATACAAGCATTTGGAAACCTTCCGAGAAAGCTTCCTTATGTGCTGTAGCTGTTCAAAATATTATTGAGCCGGTATTGAAAAAAAACAAAGTGCCCGAAGGTGTATCCTGTATTGTTACCGGAGATTATCATATCGGTGAATGGATGACAGGCGACAAACGACTTCCGTTGATATCGGCTACCGGTTCGGTGAGAATGGGTAAAATTGTGGGACAAGCAGTAGCCGCCCGTATGGGTAAATCCTTGCTCGAATTGGGAGGTAATAATGCCATTATCATCAGCGAAAATGCCGATTTGGATATGACTTTGCGCGGTGTTTTGTTTGGCGCTGTAGGTACTTGCGGCCAACGCTGCACTTCTACCCGCAGGTTAATTATTCATAAAAATGTATTTGAAACATTTACACAAAAACTGGCCAAAGCCTACGGGCAAATAAAAATTGGTAACCCGATGGACTCCTCCATGCACGTGGGACCACTGATAGACCACGATGCAGTGAGTAATTATCTTGCAGCCATAGAAGCGGTAAAAAAAGAAGGCGGTCAATTTATTGTCGAAGGTGGTTTGCTGCAAGGTGAAGGCTATGAAAGCGGCTGTTATGTGAAACCCTGCATTGCCGAAGTAAAACCCGGTTTTGATATTGTGCAGAATGAAACTTTTGCTCCTATCTTATATGTAATGAAATATCAAACGCTTGAGGAAGCCATTGAAATTCAAAATGGTGTAACTCAAGGATTATCATCAGCCATTATGACCAACAATATGCGCGAAATGGAACAATTCCTCTCGTGTGCCGGCAGCGATTGCGGTATTGCTAATGTCAATATAGGAACCTCAGGGGCCGAAATTGGAGGTGCATTTGGCGGAGAAAAAGATACCGGTGGCGGTCGCGAATCAGGCTCCGATGCATGGAAAGCCTATATGAGACGCCAAACCAATACGATCAATTATGGTACAGATTTACCCCTTGCACAAGGCATTGAGTTTGATGTGTGATTGACTGAAGAATCATTAAGGAATTTATATTGAGGAAGAAAATTAATATACTTGGGGGAAAAACAGGGCTTGGTAATCAAATCCAGTTTATTCCTGTTGTTAACATGCTCCTCAAAGATTATGACGTAGCCAGTGATTCAAAAGTATTTTATGAATTGGGAATTTTAGAACAGGATGAATTCAAGAAAGCGGATATCAATATCACGGTATTTGGTTATAATCATAAAAAACTTTGGACCGAACGTAAACAAAGAAGCGGTAAATTTTATGGCTTTAAATACCGGATAAAAGGAAAGCATATCGGCTTAGGTTATTCTAAATCATTAGTGTTTGATGAACATGTACATGAAACGATTAACAATCTGAATCTTTATAATTATTGCTTTGGAAAACGAATTAAAAAAATTGATTTCTCTTTACCGGGCAGACAGGCAGAGGCCAAAACAATTGTTGTAGCAATTTCTCCAAAAAAAGAAAAAACATTGCCCGATACTACCTGGAAAACAATAATCTCTATATTAAAAAAGCAAGGTTATAAAGTCCTTGTGGTAGATCATAACCCCGGAGTGCAGGAGTATATACAAACTCCAAGCCTTAAAGATTTGAAAGAAACACTCTCAAAGGCACAATATTATATAGGAACCGATAGCGGAGTCATGCATTTGGCAGATATACTTGGCATTCCTTCATTAATAATTTTTGGAAGTACTAGCATCAATAAAAATGGCCCCCTGAATCCAAAAAGTCATGTCATTACAAAGAATTTAGCCTGTTCTCCCTGCTTCGACTGGGGAAGAATTAATTGTAAAATTGATTATGAATGTATGAAATTTGAGGCCAGCAAAATTGTTCAATCGTTCAACACACTTATAGCAAACAAAATTTAAACAAATGAAACCTATTATTCTTGTTTGCGGTACACCGCATTCATATACCTCATTAACCAGCAAATTCCTAATTGAAAACGGTGGATATGCTACCCATTTATGGGATAATCCAAAATTTGATTTGCCTTATTCCAGATATGAAAACAAAGAGATTCAAGAATTTGTAAACGACAGGAAAAATTTTAAAAAGAAAGACTTAACCGAATTTTTCAAATCCTTACCTACCGATAAAATTGTAACCCTGAAAGCCCCTTTGCTGATTTTTTTCATCAATGAAATCCGTGCATTTACAGATAGAGAAATCAAGGTAGTTTATGTATTCCGGAATCCGGAAGATATTGTGTTGAGTTCTATGGATAAATCCGGAAAAAGTTTTATTTATCATTTCGAAAAAGTAGCCTGGACCTATAACTTTATGGTAAAGTGTACCTATCCGGTATCTCCGCTTGTAGCCGAAAGATTAATTTTAAAAGACGAATATACTGCCAACAGCTTATTGGAATTTTGCGGATTAAATCATGATAACATTAACTTTGGAAGCATCGATCCGGACAAGCTTACATTCAGGGAACCTACCTATCGTAAATATCGCTTTGCCAATTTTATCTGGAAAAGATTAAGCCTTTTGTTTAGGCCTTACCGATAGAAGTATATCAAAATAGTTTTCCCCTTTTTTATCACTTAAGGCCTATTTTACCCAGCACATGATCAATACTTGCATTGATATCTTCCGAAACTTTCCAATAATAGATACCCGGAATAAAAGTCAGGATAATCAGTGCATAACGGATAGCAATATCGAGCAAGATACTGTCCATAAAAGGAAAATAGTATCCAGCCAAAAAAGTAATACTACCCAACAAAATAAGCTTAAAGGCTGAAAACCCAAATGGTTGAAGACCGGTTTTGATAAGCAGGAAAAGAAATTTGGACAGATTAAAAATAAAAAGAGAGAAGGCAGAAGCCAATGCAGCACCTGTCAATCCCCATACAGGAATAAAAATTAAATTTGTAATCACGGTTAACAAAGCCAGCAAACCCACACTGTAAAAATTAAAACGGAAATATTTTGAATTGGTAATTAAGTCGCTATTATTGCCGGCTGCCATATTAATCAATTTGCCCAGTCCGATAAAAAGTACCACATATTTTCCTTGAGCATATATAGTTCCATTTGGAATTAAGGCAAAGATATTATCGACATTACACCATACGCCAATAAAAAGCAATGTACCCACTATCATTTGATTGATAGAGGTTTTATGATATAATTTTTGCAGCATTACCATATCATGGTTGGCCCATGCTTTGGCAACCAAAGGAGAAGTAATTTGATAAATTGAACGTCTTGGCAGTTCAATGGCTAAACCGATAAAAAAAGCCACACTGTAAATACCGGTTTTTTCCAAACCGGCCATAGCACTCAACATGATGGTATCGATGGTGCCTACCAAAATACTGCTGGCACTTGCTAAAATACTGAACAAACTGAAAGAAATAATTTCTTTTCTCTGTTTTACCGGTATTAAAGAACGGGATATACTAAAACGATATCTTTTCACCCGGTGGGTATAGTTTAGGAGTAACAACAACACCATAGCATAGCTTGAGACATACAGTAGTACCAATTGGCTAAAACTGATAAGGTGCTTTAAGAAAATTAAAATCGAAACCATAACCAGCAAACGGCTTACAAACTCCCGGAAAAAATTCGGATAAACCACTTTCATCATTGTCCGGCTATAGCTGGTCACAATTCCACTATACATCATAATGAAAGTTAAGGGAAGTAAAACAGGATAATATTCCAGTATTAATGGCGATTTGTTTTCGAATAAAGCAAGTAAAGGGGCTTTGAAAAGAAACAGGAGTGTAAAAAGTAAGAGAAAGGAAACGAAAGGCAGACCAAAAGCCATAAAAAGAAATTTTCTATGAGCTGTTTCATCTTCAAAATAAGGATGAAATCGTATAAGGATATTGGACATTCCCAATTGAGCAAAAGGAACAATCAGCATGGCCGTATTCATCAGAAAACGCAATAAACCGATTTGAGCCGGATCGAGAGCAAGTGGAAATAAAACAACCAGATTGACATAACCGAGCGCAACCCCCAGATATAACACAATGGCTGCCGGAATAGCCTGTTTTTTGATAATACCCATAAAAGCTCTTTGCAGTATGGCAAAGATAGCAGCATTAAACAGACCTGAGTCTGATAAAAATGCTCAATTATTGTCAAATAAGCAGGAATTGTATTAAAATTGTACAAACTCAAACAAATCCATGAATTTATCTGAATCAAAAACTGCACTGGTCCTGGCCCCCCATCCTGATGACGGGGAGTTTAGTTGTGGAGCTACTTTAAAAAAACTAAGTGAAAATGCTTGTCAGATTTATTATGCGGCTTTTTCGCCTTGCGAAAAATCGCTCCCTTCGGGTTTCGCCAAAGACAGTCTTTTTAAAGAATTGACCCGTGCAGTACATATTTTGGGCATTCCTGAGACAAATATCCTCACTTTTCAGTATCCTGTCCGGTCATTTCCCGATCATCGTCAGGAAATACTTGAAGACCTGATTAAGCTTAAAAAACAAATTCAACCGGATTTGGTATTTCTACCTAATTCAAACGATATTCATCAAGACCACGAAGTAATTAACCGGGAAGGTATGCGTGCTTTTAAACATTGCAGAATGCTAGGTTATGAATTGCCTTGGAATAATTTTACATTCACCAATTCGTGCCATGTAGTTTTAAAGAAAAGCCATATCATGGCAAAAATGAAAGCCTTGGAAGCCTATAAATCACAAGCTTTCAGAAATTATCATAACGAAGAATTTTTCTTTGGTTTGGCCAAAACCAGAGGGATACAAATTGGCGAAGATTATGCCGAGGCTTTTGAATGCATCCGTTGGATATTTTAATACTGATTCAATTTTCCGGCCTGTTTCATGACTTCCTGATCAATGTTGCCGGTACTGATATCTTGTATAGCCCAATTAGGATTATAGGGAATTGAAATTCTTTTTTCGGCCACCGGATCAAACAAATGAAAAACAGACCGGTTGCTGTCGATGCTGATAAAAGTATTGCCTGATATCTTGGTGTTTTGTATCCATTCCATACCGGCAAGCGAATCCGGTTTACCCTCCAATTTACTTAAATCGTAGCATAATACCCGGTCGATAGTTTTCACCATAACCATGCCGGCAGTGGTGCTGGTAGCCACCAGGGCACTTTGCCATGCTTGTCCGCCATGTGGATTTTTCAAATCATCCATAACGGCTGTGGCAATGCCGGCAACCGGATTAATCCGGTACACTTTACCTTTATGAAAAAAAGTAGCCAGCCAATAAGCAGGGTCTCTTTCATCATAAACCACCGAATTGATAAAAGCCGCTCGCTGTGCAGTGGGTAAAACCTGTTGTCGAGGTTGATCAATAAGGCGGTATGAAACTCCTTTTTTACGCCATATATCTGCTTGTACTGACGATCTGGTCAATAAAAAAGGCCGGCCGGCTTCATCAAATGACCGATTAAAACCATTATCCCATGCAAACCATTCGGTTCTGATTTTATGCTGAACCAAAGACCAGTCGAAAATACAATCAAAACCTGATGAGGATATTAATAAATGATGTCCTCCCCGGCTGAATTGAACCGTATGGATATAACTAAACCATGGATTTTCAATCTGATTGATTTTCTGACCATTCAGTACAAATACTTTGTTTTCAGCCGCAATAGCGAGCCGGCCAGAGCGAATATCTATGCCTCGTGGCTCAGGTAAACGGCAAAGAATTGCTTCTTGAACAATTTTATTTCCTTCAATGACTATGCTTACAATTCCACCTATAGCGGTTTTGCGTCTTTCAACAGAACCTGCCCTTCCTGATTTATTCCCCCTGCTTTTCAAATAACGTTTCCGTATAGCTTGCATATCGAAACTTTTCACAGTAAGCATGAGACTGATTGAGCCAAAATGTAAAGCATCTTCATCAAACTGAGCAATATCTATTTTCTGCCGGATCATGTGCTTAATTCATTCAGCAAATTAGCTAATTTCTCAGTCATGCCTCTGCGTGAATATTGTTCATGG
Source organism: Bacteroidota bacterium (assembly GCA_024276745.1). GTDB lineage: Bacteria > Bacteroidota > Bacteroidia > Chitinophagales > S012-47 > JAJRWN01. The sequence goes on along the minus strand of JAJRWN010000146.1, from coordinate 1,414 downwards.
GCATGATTGATTTGTTTCAATGGAATACGGTCCAAGCTTTTCGATTTCTTATAAGCAGCATGAATAGCAAGCCGCATTTGTTTCGAATCTTCGTAATCAATCATTGGTTTGCGACCACAAGATTGAAGAATACCGGCAGCATCACCATCGCAGGGACCGATTGAAAGCATGGGTTTTTGACAGGCCAGATATTCAAATATTTTTCCGGTCAATATCAAACGGTTACCTTTGGATTCGGGTATGATAAAGAGCAACATATCGGCCGAAACCATGCGTTGAACAGCTTCCTGATGCTGAACAAAAGTGTAGAATTTTACCAAATCGCTTATGCCCGCCTGCTTCATATCTTCTTTAATCTGTGTATCGGCCAAACCGGTAATTTGCAAAGAAAACTCTTTGGAAAAACCCGGTATATTTTTTGTCATTTGAGCCAATACATTCCAAAGTGCTTTTACATTTTGATTGGGTTTAAGATTTCCTACATAAGCCATGATGAATTTTTCGTGAATTTTAGTACTTGGCTTTTCAAAATCTTCTTCATCATAGCCGTTGTAAATAATTTCCAATCGATTGGCACGATTAATAAATTCCTTTTTCAAGCCTGGGCTGATTACGGTAAGGGCATCGGCAGTATGCAATACTTTGTCTTCAAGATTTTTATCTTTTCGTTTTGTTTTTTCAGAACGCGGAAAAAAACGATTGTAATAAACGCTTGTCCATGGATCACGAAAATCGGCAATCCAGGGAATATCAAACTTTTCTTTCAAGCGCAATCCTGCAAGGTGGGTACTTTGAGGTGGACCGGTTGTAATAATGGTATCAATCTGATCTTGAATAATAATATCTCCGGCAGCTTTAACGGCATAAGGCACCCAGCCTTTTCGTGCATCGGGGATAAAATAATTACCACGAATATATTTGGCGAGTTTCTGAAGGGGCGAACGGCTATTTTTAAATCCTGTCATGGCTACCGGCACTTCTTTTCCTTTTTTACCACGCAAGCGATTGTATAATGCAAAAGGTTCAAAAGTTTTGGTACGTACAACTTTGATATGAGCAGGAATTTCTTTTTCAAGAGATTCATCGAAATAGGGATACGAGCCATTTTGGGGGCTGATAATAATCGCTTGCCAGGAAAAATCGCTTAAATATTTACAAAATTTCAGAAAACGCTGCACACCGGGTCCTCCGGCCGGAGGCCAATAATAAGTAAGTATTAATACTTTTTTCATGCTTTTCATTCATCACTACTTACATCATTACCGGTAAATTGCTTTTTAATCTCCCATCCCATAATGCCAAAGAAAAACAGGAGTAACAGAACGGATGATGCAAGTGCTATTTTTTCACCGGAATAATAAGCTCTTGGTTCAAATTTAAAAACCACTTCATGATCACCGGCAGGAATTTTCAT
>JAJRWN010000145.1 GCA_024276745.1 Bacteroidota bacterium | reverse complement strand
TTCGATTGCGTGCTCCCTTTTCGGGTCAATAATTTGTCGTCCATAAAATCAAGGGCAGCCTTTCGCCCAATGGCAAACAATAAATAATCAGTATCTATTTCTATGCTTTTTTTACGATGTGTGCAGTGTGCTTTTAATCCGTTTTTATATTTTATCGCATACTTAATCCGGGTTTGTTGAAGATAGGTGATATTGTGGTTTTTCTCTTGTCTTTCTTTTAATAATGCCAAACATTTCAGAGTTTTTCCACGATTCAGGATAATTATTTTGTTGTTGCGCGATAAGTTTAGAGCATAATCGAAAGCGGCATCTCCGGCTCCCACAACAAGAATTCTTTTATCTTTTAATTCAATAAGCGGATAAACTTCACAGGCAATGAATTTTTTAATGCTGTCGTCAATATCAAGCTCCGGTAGAAGAGCTTTGGTGCCCGTTGCAATGATTACATATTCTGCTTCGATAAGCTTTGAAGCGGTTTGAGCGATATAGGTACCATGTCCGAAACTTAAAGACGTAATTTCTTCAAAGAGGGTATTGATTTTAAGCTTTTCAACGTGATTCCAGATTTTTTGTAAAAGTTTTATTCCTGAAATACCGGCCGGATAGCCCGGATAGTTTTCGATAAGCAGGGCATTTTTTAATAAACTGCCTGTCTTATTTCTATCGGTGAGCAATGTATCTATACCATATCGTTTCAACTGTATGGCTGCAGCCATACCGGCTGGTCCGGCACCGATAATCAAAACTTTTGTTCGTAAGATCATTGGTTTAATATTTTTAGAATATCCTTAACCAATAACAGATTAGCAAAGCCATAAGATAAATTCAGTAAACTGGCTTCATGATATGCCCGGTTGTTGGTGCAGCTGGCATCAACCGGGAAAAAAACTTCAAAGCCATGCATAAAAGCCGAACGTGCGGTGCTTTCACAACAAAGATTGCTTTTGAATCCTCCGATAATTAATTGTTTGATGCCTAATGCCTGCAGCGATTTTTTTAAACCGGTATCCAAAAAAGCATCATAGTGTTTTTTTACAATAAGCGGAATATCTGCCTCCCGATAAGGACTTATGATTTGGCTGAGCGGGTCTGATGCACTAAGCTTGTTCTTCCACCACGATTCCATTTCCGATGATTCCTCATCGATATGCCGGGTTAGTATTTGCGGCAATCCGGCTTCCTTCCAGGCACTTGATAATTGTGAAAGTAGCGGCAAAAGTGCAACAGAAGCCGGAAGAAATGCCCGGGATTGTGGATCGGTGAAATAAGATTGTAAATCAATGAGAAGCAATGCACAATGCTTCAAATCGATTGGTTTGACGAATCGAGAACGGTTGCACTTCTTTAGCATTGAAGCGGCAACAGCATGGATATGGCCGGTTTTAAAATAAGCTTCTTTCATTCAGGGAACGATTAAGCTTCAAATTTCAACTATTCCCGGCAGTTGTGCAATAGCCGGATTCACCGTGAACCGGCATAAGGGATACTTTAGGCTATAGTCTATGCTGCCACAGTATCACAATCATAAATACCCGATAGGGCAGACCACAACAACATACAAGCACTCTCGAGAGAGAACAGCGCTTCTGCCTGGTCTTTTGTATCCATACGTTCAATATCTTTGATTAGCAGAGCCGGTTCATCCCAGTCATTAAGATGGATTTCAAAATATGTTTCATCGGCTTTCAGATTTGCATAATGGGTGCGCAATCCTGTAAGTTTTGAAGCTACTGTAGTAGGTTGTTGATATTCGAAAGCCAATAATGCACCCAAAATGGCAGCTTTGCTGCTGCATGATTGTTTAAAGTGTTTGTTTAATGCGGCCACCTGTCTGATACTTGTTGATTTTTGAACCGTAGTGCCTAAACTATTTGCGAATCCTTCCCATATTTTGGCATGGTCGCGTTCGATACCGGCAATTTCAGGATATTTACCGGCATCCCATGCCTCGGCAATAAGACCGATAAAACTCCCGTATTCACCGGCATAAGTTTTTAATTTATCAGCAGGCAATTCACCGGCCGACCATGCCTGATAGAAAGGATGTTTTAATAGACTCCATTGTTCGATAATACTTTTTACTTTTTCGCTTACTGTAGTCATAATCTTTGCTTTTTCGCTATATCTTTTGACGCTTGCCTCTATCTGCCGTCCACGGGACGCCCTTGCCTGGCATGCTCAAAATGATGGTGCTTAAGTGAATAAAAATACCGGATGGATTTTTGATGTATGGGCTTTCCCATCCGCTTGCTAATTGGCAATAATAATAAATAATTTTTGCTTTACCTTGAATAATTGTCGCAATTACGACATTCAGGATTTTGCCGTATTGCTTGTTTTGTCTGTATGATTTATATAATCCTGTTTTTTGCTACTCTTTTTCTGGCCTACAGCAACGGAGCTAATGATAATATCAAAGGCGTAACCACATTATTTGGCAGCGATACTACTGCCTATCGCGGGGCTATTTGCTGGGCTACACTCCTTACCCTGCTGGGCTCTGTTGCTTCAGTCTTTTTGGCAGGAGTATTAATAAAAAATTTCTCGGGAAAAGCTTTGATTCCGGATGATATACTTCAGCATCCTTCCTTTGCCATATCCATTGCTTTGGGAGCCGGTATAACGGTTTTTCTTGCTTCAATAATCGGTATGCCCATTTCTACTACCCATAGCCTGGTAGGCGCCTTGCTGGGAAGCGGTATCGTTGCGGTTGGAAACGAGTTTAATTTTGCTCACTTGTTCGCTATATTTCTATTGCCATTGTTTGCAAGCCCCCTATTAGCTTTGGCCTTAAGCGTATTGATTTATCCGCTGTTTAAAAAAATCAGACTTGTTCTCGGTATTTCAAAACAGACTTGCCTTTGCCTGGTAAATACTTTGATCCCCTTATGCACCTGCATCCGCAAGGATGGTTCGGTCGCTTTTGTACCGGTCGATGGATTTAAACCGGATACCAATCAAATGTGTGAAGAAAAATATAGCGGACAAGTTTTTGGTATCCGAGCTCAAAAACTACTTGATTATGCCCACTATTTTAGTGCCGGTTTGTTGAGTTTTTCCCGGGGATTGAACGATACTCCCAAAATATTGGGTTTGTTGCTGGTGATTGGTTTTGCCGATATCCGGATATTGCTGTTTGTATTAGCTTTGGCCATGGCATTGGGCGGATTGCTGCAAGCCCGGAAAGTGGGCGAAACCATAAGCAAAAAAATAACCCCGATGAATCCGGGTCAGGGCTTTACCGCTAATATCATTGCTAGCGTTTTGGTGGCCACAGCCAGCGTTAACGGTTTACCGGTTTCTACCACTCATGTATCCGTAGGTTCCATTTTCGGTATTGGATTAATAACACGCAAGGCAGATAAAAAGATGATTGGCAATATATTCCTTTCCTGGGTCCTGACGCTTCCTGTAGCAGCCCTGTTCAGTGCCCTGATTTATGGGGCATTCCTATTGGTTTAAATAATTATACTTTTATCTCCTGAGCCTTTGCCCAATGCACAATCTGGCAGGGTTTTGAAACGACTTACATTAAAAATATTAAAACAGTACAAAAATAGCATCAATATTCAATACCTTAAAATCAATTGGGTATGAACATGAGTTTCCTGTATATAAAATAAATTGCTGAAAAATATTTGGAAATTCAAATTATTATTTATAATATAGCAATCTGTTCTTCCATTTCTTTAACCCAAAATCAAAATAGTATGAAACGTTTTTGTATGGGGTTGTTAACCCCCCCCCATGTTATTGGTATCTATTGTAATGTATTCGCAAAATCCGGCAGATTACCGTTTTATTGAAAACAAAGGCCAATTGGCAGATATACAGGGAAACCTGATACCTGAACAGGAATATTATGTAAACAGCGGCCCGCTAAGCACTTATTTTTCT
>JAJRWN010000144.1 GCA_024276745.1 Bacteroidota bacterium | reverse complement strand
TGGGATAAAAAACAAAGTATCGAATCGCTGAGAATACTCACTATAGAAGAAATGTATGAATTGGCCGATGCCATTATCGAACGCGATTTTGAAGCCATCCGCGAAGAGATTGGCGATATTATGCTGCACCTTCTTTTTTATGCAAAAATATGTGATGAACAAGGATATTTCGATATTGGTGATGCCATGCAAAGCGAAATAAAAAAATTAAAACACAGACATCCGCATATTTATGACGATTTGATAGTGCATTCTGAAAAAGAAGTGAAAGAAAACTGGGAAAAATTAAAACTTAAAGAAGGGAAGAAATCAATACTGCAAGGTGTTCCCGCTTCGCTTCCGGCCATGGTGAAAGCTTATAGAATACAAGATAAAGCCAAACAAGTGGGCTTTGAGTGGGAAAATGAAAAACAAGTATGGGATAAGGTAGAAGAGGAAATGGCTGAATTCAGAGAAGCAGAAACACAAGAAACACCTAATCGCCAGCAACGTATGGAAGCCGAATTTGGAGATGTGCTTTTTGCCCTTATAAATTATGCACGATTCAAAAATATTGATCCTGAGGCAGCCTTAGAAAAATGTAATAAAAGATTTATCAGCCGTTTTCAATATATCGAAAATCATGCTGCTGCCAATCATCTTGAACTGCAAAATATGACACTGGAAGAAATGGATACACTCTGGAATGAAGCCAAACGAAAAGCAAAAAATGAAGCGTAAAATTAAATTGAGCTGAATCAATACATTTTTTTTACCAACTATTTCTCCGCTTTACCATTCACCGGAACAGCCGGTATTTTTTTCGCTTTAGTCACTTAGCTTATCCGGAATTTGTAGTAAAGTATCCACCTGACTTTGACCAAATGCCCGGTCAACATCATCAAACTTGAAATATAATTTCTCCAGTTCTTCTTCAGCAAAAATATCAAGGACCATCGGAAAAAGCTCGTTATCCTCAACGGCAATATGATCTTTCAGTTGATTGGTATAGCGCAATAAGATTTTTACGCATTCGGTATAATCCGATTTTTCGTAGGCAGCTTCTACATCGCGGGTATAACCACGGAAGAGTTCATGTTGGTCAATCATTTCCTGCGTGATATCGGCAGCTACCCAGTTCTCGCAGTCAATTAGCATAGGAAATAATTCTGATTCTTCTTTTGCATGATGGTATTGATCGGCATATTGACGGAAAAACCGGAGTATTTCCGGAATAATTTCGTGCATTATTTCGTTTTGATTTCCTTTTTGTTCAAGCTGTGCTCTAAACTGATCAATAGCAGCCAGAATTTGAACATGTTCCTGATAGAGTCTTTCTGTGGGGTCGTAATCGGGCATAGTTTATATTTTAAATTGAGTGAAACAATCTTTTAAAAAATTTATTAACATTTGTCTGCGGTATTTCCGGTTTAACATATCGTTTTCTACAGCTCGTGCCTGTTTCAATACTTCTTTTTGAATAGCATCCAAATCGAAAGGGTATTGAGTTTCAAGCATCATAGGTTTTGGATCAATACCCGAAGCGGAAAGTCTTAATACTCCCTTTTCGTTTATGCCGGCAGCAAGCGTGAGAGCCGTAAAATCAAGACTTTCTCTTAATCGTAATTTTCTGAAATAAGTATTTTTCAGCTTATTCACCGGTATTACGATGCGCAATAATAAATCGCCCGCTTCCAGCATCTGAGGTTTGATTCCGTTACCACTGTAAAGCGAAGCAATTGCTAGACTTCTGTTTTCGCCTGCCGCATTCATAATTTCCACCTTGGCATTTAATACGATAAGGGCAGGAGCAATATCAGAAACAAATGCCGAAAAACAACTTGTTAAACTACCTGTGGCTATGCAATGATTGCCGCGATCTTTAAGGCACGACCCGATAGCATCGCGCCACCAGGCCGATTGATTAAAAAAAAGACAGCGGTTTTCACATAGCAGGTTGCCTCCTATAGTCGCCCGGTTTCTGATGAGTGGAGAACCTACTACCCGGCATGCTTCTATCAGCAAAGGAAATACTTGGCGGATACTGTCATTATTTATGAGCTCTTCAAGCGTGGTCATGCTGCCAATCGAAATGCTATCCGGTGAATGTTCAATGCCTTTTAAATCTTGAATGGCACTTAAATCAATCAATACGCTTTCGGTTGAAATGCCCTGATGCCTGTTGGGCATCAAATCGGTACCACCGGCAATAAAGCGGTGTTTGGCATGCTGTACTATTGCTTTTTGTAATTCAATGAGTGAATGCGGAATAAGATAAAAACGTTTTTGTAAACTGTTTTTCATGCGTTTACCCCCTTTTCTTTTAAAGCATTTGAAATAAAGGCCGGGTCGATAGGTAAAGATTTAATTCTTACCCCAACAGCATCATATATCGCATTGCAAACGGCCGGAATAACCGGATGTAAGGCTCCTTCACCACATTCTTTAGCGCCAAAAGGTCCTTCAGGATCTATGGTTTCGATAATATTTGTATTAATTTCCGGTGTATCCAAACTAGTGGGAATTTTGTAATTGATGAAATTGGCATTTAGCAGCAATCCGTCTTTATAGCGCATTTCTTCACTTAAAGCCTGTCCCAGTCCCATGTGCCATGAACCTTCCAATTGTCCTTCAACGGCCAGTAGATTTAATGCTTTTCCTACATCGTGTGCACCATATATTGCATCTACTTTGACCATGCCTGTGGATATATCTACACTTAGCTCGGCTATTACCGCACCAAAAGAGTAGGAGGGACTTAAACCGGCACCGGCCCCTTTAAAATTACCGCCAAGTTTTGGAGAATTATATTGACCGGTCGATTGTAAAGCACCAACTTTTCTTGTGGCTATTTCAACCGCTTCAGACCAGGAAATATTGATTTTTTTATCGCTGGTAAATAGTTTTTCACCGGCACAAATAATTTGTTCGCGGGAAATCGAAAATTTAGCAGCAACTCGATCAATAATTTGCTTGCGCAATGATTCGGCTGCCATTTTAGCGGCATTGCCGGCCATAAAGGTTACGCGGCTTGAATAACTGCCTAAATCAATGGGAGTAAGCAGTGTGTCGGCTGAAAGCACATAGATATATTTCCGGCTCAATCCCAATACTTCGCCTACAATCATGGCCAACATAGTGTCGCTGCCCTGACCGATATCGCTGGCTCCCGAACTGATGAGCACGCGCCCGTCAAGGTCGAGTTTCAGATGTACCACACTTTGCGGATATTCATTCCAGTGTATTGGCAATGCACTGCCACTGATAAAAAATCCACTGGCTACACCGATTCCTTTTCCGAAAGGCAGCTTTCCTTTTTTCTGTATCCAACCTGAATCTTGTTTAACTTTTTCTAAACATTCCCGGCTGCCGTTAGAGGTTATTCTGAATGATCCGACTGTAAGCGTATTGGAAGGAAGTAAATTTTTTATCCTGAGGTCAATAGGATCGATAGCGCTGTCGTGTGCCAACTGATCAATCATACTTTCAATGGCAAATCGGGAATTAACCGCACCATGGCCTCGCATGGCACCGGATTGAGGCTTATTGGTATATACCCTGCGGGTTATAAAACCAAAATTATTAATATTGTATGGAGCCTGAAGTAAAACACCATTATAATAGGTGGTCACTACTCCAAAGCTGCCATAAGCACCTCCGTCAATATTAATATCAGCATCCAGGACAGAAAAGTTTTGTTTTTCATCCATACCTAGTTTCATGGTCATTTCGGTAGGATGACGACCATGATTGCTTAAAAATACTTCTTCACGTTGCAGGCGTATTCTCACAGTCCGGCCTAATTTGACCGCAGCATAAGCGATGATGATTTCATGAGGAAAAGGATCGCTTTTTCCTCCGAACCCACCACCTACGGGTGGTTTTATTACTCTCACTCTTGAAACCGCTAATTCAAGTACTTTGGCAAGGGCAAGGTGCAGATAATGCGGTACTTGTGTTGCACTGTACACGGTGAGCCCGTCTTCATCGTAGCTCGCTATGGCTGCATGAGGTTCGGTGAACCCGTGATTTACACCCTGGAATTTAAAAGACATTTCGCATCGGTATTTCGATTGCTCAAAGCCTTTTTGCTGATCACCAAAGCGTAATTTGGCTACTTTGTGAATATTGTTATTGTCGCGTGTATGGGCATGAATCTTCTCATCATCACCGGCATCTTTTAGCGAATCATCGATACTGAAAAAAGCTTTTAAGGGTTGATAATCTATCTGAATAAGCCGGCATGCTTCTGCAGCGATTTGTTCTGTATCGGCCACTATGGCAACTACTCCTTCGCCAGCATAGCGGGTTTTATCTATGGCAAGTGCTGTTTCATCTTGCGATATGGGCAAAACACCAAATCGTATGGGTATATCCTCTCCTTTAATGATTAAGCGAACACCGGGATATTGTGCGGCTTCCCGGGTATCAATGTGCTTTATCCTGGCATGTGGATATGGTGATCGGAGGATTTTGCACCATAAAGCATTGTTTAGCGGAATATCGTTGGTGTATAATGCCGTTCCCCGGGCTTTTTTCTCAGCTTCTAAATAGGGCTGCCGGCTACCGATTCTGAAACTTTTATGTTCGCTGGTATTTTTGGCTTCTTGCTGTTCTTCTAAATATTCGGCCACCGCATCAATAATTTTTTTATATCCGGTACATCGGCACAAATTACCCGATAAGGCTTCCTTGATATCAGCTCTGCTTGCTTGTTGATGCTTTTCTGCAAAATAATAAGCTGTGAGAATCATACCCGGTGTGCAATAGCCACATTGAATAGCTCCTTTCTCAATAAATTTTTGTTGTAAACCATGTAGGCTGTCTTGCAAGGAAAGTCCTTCAATAGTGAGTATCTCTTTATCGCGACAATGGATGGCCGGAACAATACAACTCTGAACAGCTTTGCCGTTAAGCAATACCGTACAAGCACCGCATGCTCCTTGCTCACAAGATAATTTTGTACCGCTTAGTCCAATCCGGTTTCTCAATACCGAAGCTAGTGTTTCGTGAGCTTCTACCAGTACTTCGTGAGCCGAACCATTTATTACTAATCTAAGTTTCTCCATCAGGAGTTTTATTTTTTCGTTTGAATTACAATTATCTTTTCAGGACATACTGCTGCCGCTTTATAGGCCGATTCCTTTTCTTCTTCATTTAATTCAACCTGATGATAACCATTTTTATTACGCGCATCAATCAAATTTGCTTTACCGTCTTTACCGGACATCCGCCATCTTCTGAAAGAAGCTTCTACACATGAACCACAACCAATACATTTCGATCTTCTGTATATAATCTTAATCATTCTACCGCAATAATTTTATATAATTTATCGCTGGGCCTGATTTTTACTCCTATCGGTATCGAAATGGCTTTGCCACGTTTAGCGGAGTTCACCACTTCATTATTCACTCTAATTTCTTTTACTTTGGCATAATGTACGCCCGTAGTAGGACCGGTCACTAATATCCTATCGTTTACATTGATTTCCTGTGCTTCCAGTAAAAATTCTCCAACACCAATCCTTTCAAAATATTTTACTCCTTTACCGAGGTACACTTTTTTCTCTGTTGCCTGAGAACCACCAGTATTTGCCCAAGCTCCGAGTTTACGCCCCATATAATATCCTTCCCAAAACCCCCGGTTATATACTTTTGACAAATCAAATTCCCATTGTCGTACTTTTTCCGGGCTAAAATTTTCATTTTGTATTGATTCGATGGCTTCCCGGTAGGCCTTTACCGTTGTGTAAACATATTCGGGCGAACGACCTCTGCCTTCAATTTTAAATACGGATGCTCCGCTAGCCATCATTTCGGGCAAAATCGGAATAGTACAAAGGTCTTTAGCCGACATGATGTATTCATTATCTACTTCAAATTCAAATCCGTCTTCTTTATCGGTAACGAGATATGGCTTCCGGCAATTTTGCATACATGCCCCGCGGTTAGCCGATGCATTATAAGTATGCAAGCTCAGATAGCATTTACCTGATATGGCCATGCATAAAGCACCATGAGCAAATATTTCGAGTTGTACGGGTTTACCCGATGGACCACAGATATTTCTTTGTCTGATGGCATCGGCTACTTGTTCTACCTGCTTTAAACTTAATTCACGGGCCAATACCATTACATCCGCATAGCGGGCATACCAGGCAAGCGCTTCTACGTTGCTGATATTTGCCTGAGTGGAAAGATGTACCGGCATACCGGTGTCAACGGCATATTGTATGACCGCCATATCGGAAGCAATGATGGCATTTATACCCGCTATCCTGGCCTGGTCAATAATCTCATGCATGATTTTTAAATCGTGGTTATACATGACCGTATTGACGGTCAGGTAGGCTTTCATACCGGCTTTTTTTACCCGGTTTGCAATTTTAGCTAAATCTTCCGTTTCAAAGTTGATGGCTGCTCTTGCCCGCATGTTCAAATGACCTACTCCGAAATAAATACTGTGTGCTCCTGCCTGTATCGCTGCACTTATGGCATCAAAAGAACCGGCCGGAGCCATGATTTCGGGTGATGTGGGCTTCTGTTGAATCATGCTACAAAGATATTACAAACCTGCTCCAATACTTTTACCACCATCTACATAAATGGTTTGACCGGTTAAAAATTGTGTGTTGTTATCAGCCAGAAAGGAAACGGCATTAGCAATGTCTTCGGGGCAACCCATCTCACGCGTAGGTTGGGCTTTGATGAGTTTTTCTTTCACTTCTTCACTTAGTTTTTGTGTCAATGGTGTATCTATCAAACCCGGTGCTACCGCGTTTACCAATACGTGATGCGGACCTAATTCTAATGCCAATACGCGGGTTAACCCGATAATCCCGGCTTTCGATGCCGAATAATTGCTCTGGCCTAAGTTTCCTAACCATGCCCTTGAGGAGATATTGATAATTCGACCGGATTTTTGCGCACGCATCATGCGTGCAGCAGCACGGCACATTAACCAGGTGCCGGCCAGATTTACATGAATAACTTTTTTGAAATCTTCAAAAGTCATTTTATGAATCATCCGATCTCGCAAAATGCCTGCATTATTCACCAATACATCTAAGTGGCCATATTCGGTCATGATGCTATCAAAAAGAGTATTTACCGCTTCTTCATTATCAATATTACAATGTTTAAAAATACTGTGGTCTTTTCCCAGCTTTTCCTCAGCTGTTTTTCCTCCTGTATCATCAATATCAATCAGGATAACAAAAAAGCCATCGCTTATTAATCGCTCTGCAATTGCATATCCTATTCCTTTGGCAGCACCGCTGACCAAGGCAATTTTTGTTTTATTCATTTGCTGTATTGTTTTTAACGGCTATAATTTTTGCTAATATACTGATTGCAATTTCTTCGGGCGATTCTGCCTGAATATTGATGCCCATCGGCATATCCACCTGATCGAGTGCTTTCTTATCGGCAATATTTCCTTCCAGAAATAATTTTTTGGTTATAGCTACTTTTCGCAAACTGCCAATCATACCCAGATAAGCATGCGGCTGCTTGATACAATAAGCCAGAATATCGCGATCGAGCTGATGATTATAAGTGGCTATGATGATATAACTGGCACTATCAAATGAAATGGAAGGCAGGGTTTTGAGCGGATCAAAAGGCAATTTTGACAATGATGGTATTTGAATTTGATCAAGATACGCTTTCCGGTCATCAATCATGGTGATATCAAAATCGAGGGTTTGTGCTAAAAATGCCAACGCCCGGCCTATGTGGCCTGCTCCAAAAATAAAAAGCTTTTTATTTTTCATAATGGGTTCTATATATATTTCTACACTACCTCCACAACACATGCCGTGTTGTTGCAATAGTTCATGTTTTTTTAATTGTGCTTTGCCCGTTTTAATCGCTTTTATGGCATCTTTGATAACCTGCTCTTCGAGCTTACCGCCTCCTATGGTGGCTACAATCGTCCCATCTTCATAGACAATCATTTTTGCACCCTCTTTGCGTGGACTGCTGCCATGGGTCTTGACTACAATACAAACAGCAGCTTTTCTTTTATCCGATGTGGCTGCCTGAAGTAAATCTGCAAAAACTTTCACGCTTTTATAAATTCTGAATATGAGAAAAATGCATCTTGTATGTGCTTAATGTATTGATATTGATATCGATTTTTGAATTATCAATGGCTAAAAAATTACGCTTATAATCCTGAAGTATCATTTTTAAAGTCTTGTCAGAATATTGCAAGTTGACTATGCGTTGAAATATATCCGGATTAATCAGTATCGGATGAGCATGCTTATTTCTAAAAACCGGCTGCAAATACCCGTTATCCTGATGGGCATTGAGCATTTTACTAATGTCTTTATGCTTAATAAATGGTTTATCTACGTCTTGAATAAATACCTTTTGTGGCCTTTCCATAGCCTTTAGCCCTAAGGAAATAGAATACAAGCGTCCTTTTTCGGGCTGTTTGTTCCAAACGATAGTGCATTTGCTTGAAATTTCTTCTAATTTATCAGTCCAATAATCAGTATTTAAATGATGATTTAGCACCACTATAAATTGCTTTGCACCTGCCCGTTTATATTCATGATAAAGATGCAGGCAAAAATTTTGTTTGCTATTGAATGGAAGGAAAAGTTTTGGATATCCCATTCGACTGGAAAATCCACCCGAAAGAATTAATACGCCAAATGCTTTTTGAATAATCATAAATCAAAGATAAGGAATAATATTATGAAAAAGCTAACAAACGTTCGTAGATGATAAAGAGTTGATGTACAGGCACTAAGAAAAATTAACGAAAATTAATTTTGATTATTGCAAAAAAAATCCTTAGTTTTAGGAAGTTATTCAAAGCAAAAAAGATAATTGAAAAATATGTCAGACAAGACCAAAAACATTGATCAGATTCTCAGTTTTTGCAAAGAAGCCGCTTTTGATTTGCAATTTACTGAAGCAGCAAAATGTAAAGCAGCGGAGGAGAATCGAGTACTAATCGGATATATGCCGATTTATTTCCCTCGTGAGTTGGTTCATGCCATGAACGGATTGGCTGTGGGTATAATGGGCTCGGGCGACCGGAAACAAATTGTTAAAGGTGATGCTTACTATCAGTCATACATTTGCCATATGCCCAGAGGGCTTATAGAAATGGCACTTGATGGTCATTTTGATGAAATGGATGGGTTTTTATTTCCTTCAATATGTGATGTTATCAGAAATTTATCCGGCATGTTTCAAATTCTGGGTAAAGGTAAATTTGCAAAATATCTGGATTATCCTCAGGATTTTAACCGGGAAACAGGTGGTGTTTTTTATCGAAATGAGCTTAAAATCATTATTGATCACATTACTAAAATCAATGGTGTAAAATTAGATAAGGACCGTTTGAATGAATCCATAAAGCTTCAAAATTTGAATAGAAGGATGCTTAATGAGATATATGATATCCGGCAGCAATTTCCATGGCGTTTATCAGCCGTTGAACTTTATCATTTACAAAGAGCAGGTATTGTCATACCGGTTGAACAGCACAATAACATGTTACACGATGTATTGGATTATATCAGGGAAGACGTAGGAACGCCTATGGATAAAATTAAAGTAGTGGTTTCGGGTTCATTTTGCGAACAGCCACCTATAGGATTAATCCGTTCTATCGAACAGGCAGGTTGTTATATTGTTGATGATGATTTTCTCATAGGTTCCAGATGGATAGAGGGCCAGATTGATGACCAATCTGACGATCCGCTTACTGCATTAGCCAATGCCTATGTTGACATGAGTACTTTTTCTTCATCGGTATATGACGTAAATAATCATAAAGGTATCCGCTTGGCAGCACTGGCCAAAAAACGAAAAGCTGACGGAATTATATTTGCTGCTCCAAGTTTTTGCGATCCCGCATTGCTCGACAGACCCATTCTTCAAAAGGATTGCGAAGAAAGAGATATAAGATATATCAGTATCAAATTCAGTGAAAATACAGGACAATTTAAAGTAATCAAAGAACAGGTAGGTGCTTTTTCCGATTCTATAAAATTGTGGGACGAACCTGTTACTGTTTAATTAATTTTTAATAAAAAAATATTATGGCCCAGGAAGTTACGAAAGAAAAAAGCATGCTCCTTCAGAAAAAAATGATAGGAGGATTGTTTGACGAGTTGGCACATGTAAAAGAAAGTGGTAAAAAAGTGGTTTACACTTTTGTACCCGGAAATCTAAGCGAACTAATTCGCGCTTTCGATATGCTGCCGGTTTATCCCGAAATAAATGCTTTGCAATCGGGTATGAAGAAACGTTCAGGTGGTTTTATAAAAGAAGCTGAAAAATTAGGGCATTCGGAAGACGTATGCACCTATGTAAAATGCGATGTAGGTATGTTCTTAAATGGAAACAAAGGTCCTGCCGATACACAGATTCCTCCCCCTGATCTGTTATTGCTTAGTTATACAGGATGCTTCACCTTTATGAAATGGTTCGAAACGCTTGACCGGATTTATCCCGGTGTAGAAGTTGCCATGTTGCATACACCCTATCAGGAAGATGGAAAAATCACGCCTGAAATGCGTGCATACATGGTCAAGCAACTGAAAGAGGAAGTGATTCCGAAAATGGAAAAAGTTTCGGGGAAAAAATTTGATGAAGCCAAATTGAAAGAAAACCTTCAACACTCGGCTGATGCCGAAGATTATTTGGTTCAAATATTTGAATCGGCCAAGCATAAACCTTCTCCCATTGACGGATATTTTGCCGGTGTTTATTATATCGGTCCGGTCAATATCGGTTTTAGAGGTACCCCCGAAGCTACCGAATATTACAAACAACTGTTAATCGAAATTAAAGAACGGATTCGCCTGGGTAAAGGCCCAGTAACTCCGGAAGGCGAAATGAAAAAAGAACGTTTCAGGCTTGTGGTTGAAGGTCCGCCCAACTGGACAAATTTCAGAGAATTCTGGAAAATGTTTTATGATTTGGGTGTTGTGATTGTGGCCTCAAGCTATACAAAAGTAGGTGGTGTTTTCGATCTCGGTTTTCGACATAATCCGGAGAAGCCACTCGAAAGCTTATCAGACTATTGCATGACTGTTTATACAAATCACAACTTACCGCAACGAATTGATTTATTATCAAAATATATTAAAGAATATCAAGCCGATGGTTTTTTAGTGAATTCCATAAAAAGCTGTAATTCATTTTCTGCCGGACAGTTAATGATGATGAGAACTTTGGAAGAACGTTTGGAAGTGCCGGTTGGATTTATTGAATCAGACCTGGTTGATCCACGTTATTTTTCATTCTCAAACATTAAAAACCGGCTTGATTCATTTTTCCAGATGTTGGAACAAAGAAAAATTATTTTGAACCAGAAAACTCCCGTAGCATGAGTAAATATTATTTAGGAGTGGATTTAGGATCCACTACTTCAAAAGCAGTAATCATCAACGAAAAAGATGAAATTATAGGCAAGGGAATTACCAATACCCGTGCTAACTATAAAGTAGCCGCAGATATTGCCCGTCAGGAAGCAGTCTATGATACCCGATTTACTTTACTGAACCAGAATTTGAGAGTAGAATCAGGATTACCAGAGAATATAGAAGATCTTTTAGTATCGCTCGATGATGCTTTTCATTTTCTGGAATTTGATATCCGTTTGCAAAAACTGTATAACGAATTTTTGAAAGTTGGAAAATCGGCTTTTGACAACAAATTATCAAAACTTATTTTAGCTGAATTACCCGGATTAATTGATCAAATAAGACCCCAAATAAAAGAAGCATACCTGCATGGAGGTCTTGCCCGGAAAAGTCAGTTTTTCCGCGATGTGGTCAACGAACAATATACACAGGCAGTTGATTCATTGGAAACGGAATATTTTGAAAAATTTATGTTGGTTTTCGATAAAAGTATTACTCCGGTAGAAAATGAAATGATTGAATTTGATTTTAAACAGCTGGCAACCGATGCTTTGAATATGTTGCTTGAAGCAGGTGATTATCCTGAATTAACTGCCGGAAGTAAATTATATCAGAAAGTCGCTAAACAAATACAAATCATTGCCGATGAAAAAATAGATATCACAAATATGGTAGGCACCGGATACGGACGAGCTCTATTGCCATTTCCCGAATCCTGCATAAAATCTGAAATCCTTTGTCATGCTTTTGGTGCTCATGCCGTATTTCCAAATACCCGGACAGTATTGGATATCGGTGGTCAGGATACCAAAGCCATTCAGGTGGATGGTTATGGACTGGTCACCAGTTTCCACATGAACGACCGTTGTGCGGCCGGATGTGGCCGCTATTTGGGCTACATTGCCGATGAACTGAATATTTCTTTGAACGAATTGGGACCCTTGGCCATGGAAGCTGAAAAACAAGTAAATATTTGCTCTACTTGTACGGTATTTGCCGGAGCCGAACTCCGCGAATTATTGAATGTGGGCGAAAAAAGATCCGATATTCTGGCCGGTTTGCACCGTTCTATTGTGATGCGTGCCATGTCATTGATTGCCCGTTCCGGTGGGGTACACAATGAATTTACCTTTACCGGTGGAGTAGCCAGAAATCAAGCTGTTTTGAAATATGTATCGGCTATGATTCATGAAAGTTATGGCGAAGACATCACCATCAACGTACATACCGATTCAATCTTTATGGGTGCTTTGGGAGGCGCTATGTTTGCCAGAAGAAATATTGATGTTGATTTACCTGAAAAACAAAAACGAAGCAGAGCAAAAGCTGTTTAAAAAATATTAAATTATACTGAATATGAAACAGACAAAATATACTTTAGGAATTGATGTAGGAGGTAGCTACATTAAAGCAGTGCTGATGAAGTATGGCGAATCACCAGCATTGATATCAAAGCGAGTTGAAAAAATCAGAAAAAGAAATCCGTCTCAGGTATCTGACGATATTATCAATGCATTACTTAAACAAGAAGGCTTATCAATCGATGATTTGGCATATCTGGCTTCAACCGGTGAAGGTGAAATGGTAAAACGGAAAACCGGTCATTTTTACAGCATGACCACACATGCAAAAGGGGCTATTTTCTTGGTACCTGAAGGAAAAACCGTTGTCGATTTGGGAGCATTATATGTGAGGGCTATAAAAATCAATAATGAAGGTCGTGTACTGAATTATAAAATGACGGGCCAATGTGCATCGGGGTCGGGACAGTTTATCGAAAATATATCGCGCTATCTGGGTTTGGCTATTGAAGAAGTAGGCGACATCTCGCTTAGTGCAACCACCCCCGAATTGCCTTCAGGAATTTGTGCTGTATTGGCCGAAACGGATGTCATCAATATGGTATCCAGAGGAATCACTACTCCCGATATTATTAAGGGAATCCATTTGTCGGTAGCCAACCGGTCGGTACGTTTGCTAAGTTCACTTAAACCCGAATCACCGGCAGTACTTACCGGTGGTATGGCCCTGAACAAAGGTATGGTTCAGGCTATGGTAGAAACCATTGCCGACAGTAAAATAGATATTGAAGTTATTGCTCCTGAAGATGCTATTTATGCCGGTGCTATCGGTGCCGCTCTTTGGGGAGGGTATCGTTACGAAAAATTACAAAAAGAAGCTTCTGCAGTTATTGCCTGATGAAACGAAAAACAGATCGCATAGCGCCAATGAAATCGGATATTACACTACCCGGGATAGTACCCAATATTGCTAGCATGCTACTGCGTAATGAAGTTCAATACAAAAACAATATTGTATATCAGGAAAAAGATTCACAAGGCAATTATCAGGGTATTACCTGGAAAGATTTTGTTGGCAGGGTAAAGAATATTGCAGCTAATCTGCATGATTATGGCTTCGGAGAAGGAGATAAAATGATTATCTTTTCCCGAAACAATTTGGATATGCTTGCCTTGGGTCAGGCCGTTAAAGCTTCCGGTGGAATTGCTGTTCCGATATTTGCCGGTTTTTTTCAGGAAACAGCCGATTTATTAATCAAACATTGCCGGGGAAAATATTTGGCTGTTGAAGGCCGGCAACAACTTAACAGCATCTCGTCTGATCTACCCATAAAACATATCTTTTCATTCGAAAACAAAGCAGATCAACGATTTGGAAATCTTCACCCCTTCACCTGTTTGCTCAAAGATCATCCAAATGCCCATACAGCATTCAATCTTCAATTAAACACTGATGATATTTGCTTGAATATGTACACATCTGGAACTACAGGTAATCCAAAATGTGTGCAATTAACCCATGGAAATATTTTATCGCAACAAGCAGCACTCAGTGCGATCTGGGATATCGATCATACCGACCGTTTTTTAAGCTATCTACCCTGGCATCACAGCTTTGGAGGGATTTTTGAAAAATACACTGCCCTTTTCAATGGAGCTTGCCTTTCGCTGGAATCGAGTTATGGTAAAAATCCTGATGAGATTTTTAATAATTGGAAAAAGGTAAAACCAACTGTGTTTTTTAGCATTCCAAAGATTTATAAAGCTTTGATTGAATTAACCCGGCAAAGCAGCGAAAATGAATCATTGTTTTTTAAATCAGGTTTGAAATTTATTTTTACTGCTGCTGCACCCCTACCGGAAAATTTATCAGTCGAATTTCAAAAACGGGGTATAGCCGTCATCGAAGGATGGGGACTTACCGAAACTTCACCCTGCTGTACTTTAACCGACCCGGCAATAAAAAGAGTTCCGGGAGTAGTTGGCAAACCCATTCCGGGTGTAGCTATTCGCATCGATAAAGATTCTGAAATTCAGGTAAGTGGTCCTAACGTCATGCATTCATATTTTGATAACGATATTGCCAATGCTAAAGCATTTACCACTGACGGTTGGTTCAGAACCGGTGATATTGGTAGATTTACTAAAACCGGATTGCAGTTAATTACCCGGAAAGACCGTATCTTCAAACTATCGAACGGGGAAAAAGTAATTCCCACCGAATTGGAAAAAATGATAGAAAAAAAATGTCATTTGGTTTCCTATGCTTTAGTTACCGGAAGCGGGGAAGAGTATCCGGTAGCATTAATATTTCCCAATAAAAAATTAATGCAATCCGATAATCAATCAATAGCAATTGAAGGATGTGCTTGTCCGAAAAGTTTGGATGAACTTAGCTGTTGCATGAAAAATTGCCTGAACGATACGAATGGCGACATTGCTCAAAAGTTTGCCCGCATCAGACTGGCTACCATTATCGATGATGAGCTTAGTATCGAAAGCAATACTCTTACACCAAGCATGAAAATGGCGGCAAAGCAAGTAGTTGATGCTTATAAAGTGCATATAAAACGGATGTACAGCGATGAACAAATTACGGAGGAAGCCTATTTAGTGAAACTTGAAAACCAGAAAGCATAATGACACCGGCCGTTCAATTGAAATCAAGCAATTTGCTTAAGAAAGTAATGAGAAATTATTTTCGCTCCCTGTCTGATGCTCCTAAAATTGCATGGTGTACGAGTGTAGGTCCTGCCGAATTGCTTCGTGCTTTTGGTTTTGAAGTATATTTTCCTGAAAATCACGGTGCCCTGATTGGTGCTACCCGGAAAGCTTCCGATTATATCCCTGCTTCTTTTAATCTTGGCTTTTCAAGCCATGTATGCTCTTATACTACAAGCGATATTGGTGCATATATCAGAAAAGAAACACCGCTTGAAAAACATTATGGACTACAATCAATTCCAAAACCTGATTTGATTGTTTACAATACCAATCAATGCCGTGAAGTGCAAGATTGGTTTGGTTTTTTTGCCCGTGAATTTAATTGTCCAATTGCCGGTATTGAACCACCCCGGCATGTTGACCAAGTAAGCAAACAGGATATAAAATATGTAGCCGAACAGTTTAAAGCCATTATTCCTGCTTGTGAAAAAGCCTCAGGCCAAAAATTTGATCTTCAAAAGTTTAATCATACCCTTCAATTAAGTGCCGAGGCTACTTTGTTGTGGCAAAAAGTGCTGGCTACGGCCAAACACATTCCGGCTCCTTTTAGTTTTTTCGATGCATGTATCCACATGGGACCTATTGTAGTGTTGCGGGGTACCGGAGTGGCTAAAGATTATTATCAATCTTTGCTTGATGAGCTAAATGCTTATGTAGATAAAAATATTGGATTATTAAACACTCCTCATAGTCGAATATTTTGGGATGGTATGCCAATATGGGGGAAATTAAGATACTTGTCAGACCTTTTTCTCGATAATCAATCCGTAGTGATTGCTTCTACTTATTGCAATTCATGGATTTTTGAAGATTTTGATCCGGCAAAACCTTTTGAATCATGTGCATTGGCTTATACTAAAATATTTATTAACAGAAGCGAAAATGCTAAAATGGATATGCTTAAGCACTGGATTAATGAATTCGAAATTGAAGGAATGATTTTTCATGATGCTCAAACTTGTTTTAATAATTCAAATGCACGTTTTGGAATGCCTCAACGTCTTAAAACCGAAACCGGTATACCAACCCTGGTGATTGAAGGAGATTTAAATGATTTACGTTTTTTTTCGGAAGGACAATCAACCACAAAAATTGAAACTTTTTTGGAACAAATTGCCAGCCGCGAGGTCGAGTATAAATAAATCAAAGTCATGAATAAACAAACGGCACAAAAACAAAACTGGTCATTAACGCACCCCGTTACGCAAAGGGTGGCTGTTATTGGCATGGGGCCGGTAGGGCTTACATTGGCTACACATTTTAAAGAAGCCGGTTGCGAAGTTGCTATTTGTGAACTCGACAGACTGAAAGTCAATAAAATCAGAAGGGAAGGTATCCGTTTAGTCAATGTTATAAAAAAAACAGTACATTTCGAGCATATCTATACCGCCATTCCGGATTTAATTGATTTTAAACCAAGCTTACTCATATTCTCTTTAAAAACACATCAAATGCCGGCTGCCCTGAAACAAGCGGCTTGTTTGATATCTGATTACACTTACGTGCTTTGTGCACAAAATGGGATTGATGTGGAATTTATGCCTGCTGCTGTTTTTGGCGAAGCGAAAACTTTGAGAATGGTATTGAATTTTGCCGGTAATCTGAATGCCCCTAATGAAGTAAAAATCACCTTCTTTAATCCACCAAACTATATCGCTTCCATTGATGATAGCTGCCCGGATGCTGCCAATGAGATTTCAAGGATATTAAATTCGGTAGATTTAACAACAAAATCTATCGACTCCTTTGAAATTATTAAAAGAGCATGGGAAAAAACCATTCTTAATGCTTCCTTATCTGCTTTATGCGGAATCGGAAAACTCACTATCCGGGAAGCCATGGAAATGCCCGATACCATGCAAATTGTAGAGCAACTTATTGAAGAAGCTGTTGAAGTAGCCGGTGCTGAAAAAATCTTTTTTGAAGATGATTTTATTCGTAAATGCATCAGGTATTTGAAAAAAGCCGGTGCTCATTTTCCTTCACTCGCTGTCGATTTAATAAATAACCGGCCCACTGAGATCGATTTTTTAAACGGTAAAATTGTGGCCTATGGTCGAAAACATTATATCCGTACTTCCCTGAATCTGGTGTTTACCAATATGGTTAAAGCCATGACCAATAAAAAAATGATGGCACAAATGCCTGATATTATTGCCGGCCGTGAGGGAAATTCAAAAATAGCAATAGGACTACAAGGTGAACTGATCAAACAAGCTGACGAAATCTGCTTCCTCGGTGTCGATTTAGGCTCTGCATATACTAAGTTTAATGTTATCGACCGGGAAGCAAACAGCCTTTATTCTACGGCTATCAAAACACTGGATCGCGACAAACTCTCCGTGAATCATGTCATGGATGTCATCCGTTCAGAATTCAATATTGCTTATTGCTGTGCAACAGGCTATGGCCGAAAACATCTGCATCAAGCCGATATGGTAAAAACAGAAATAAATTGTGCTGCTTTGGGCGTGAGTATGTTTGAACATGGCAGTAAAAATATTATCGATATTGGTGGTGAAGATATTAAAGTAGTGCACTGTAATGCCTATGATAAAGTAGAAAATTTCTATCTGAATGATAAATGTGCAGCCGGTACAGGTAGTTTTTTAACAGAAATTGCCGACCGGGCCGAAATACCCATTACAGAAATGAGCGAATTGGCTGGTAAATCACATAATGATGCTGAATTAAACAGCTTTTGTACCGTTTTTGCTAAAACAGAAATTATGACATGGCTTTTTGACGGCAAATCTATCGATGATATTGCACGTGGTATTTACCTCTCTATCGCCAATAGAATATTTAAGTTGAGAATCGACCCACAATTGCCTATATTTATGATTGGAGGCGTGATTGACCATCATCCATTTCTAGCCAAAATCCTTGAACCCAGATATGGCCAGAAAGTGAATGTAATTGCTAATCCGCAGTTTGTGGTATCGCTGGGTGCGGCTCTTTATGCAAGAAATGTGTTTAATAAATTGAAACAAAATAATGCAGCCGGTAAATCTGCTGAAAAAGTCTAACGATAATAAACTAAAAACAAAGAAAAAAGAAAGATTGAATAATGAGTTTTGAATACAAACAACTGAAAATTAATAAAATATCAATCGTAGGAGCCGGACAAATAGGTCCTGATATCGCATTACATTTTGCCAAAACATTATCTGCTGCCGGTGTGGAAATTGTAATCATTGATATTGCCGATGAAGCACTGGCCAATGCCCGGAAAAAAATTGAAAAGAAAATTGCCAGAGGAGAAGAAACCGGTGCATTCAAATCTCAAAAGGCAAACCGAATGCGGCAGGCTTTCAGCTATACCAAAGATTACCAACAGCTATCCGGGTCTCAAATTGTATTGGAAGCAGCAACTGAAAACGAAGAAATCAAAGATGCCATATTCAAGAAGATTGAATCTATTTGTGATGAAAATTGCTTGTTTTTTTCCAATTCATCTCACATGCAACCGGAAGTTATCTTCAAAAGTATGCAACATAAAAACCGTTGTTTGGTAACGCATTACTTCTTTCCTGCCGAACGCAATCCGGTGCTAGAATTAATCCCTGGCAAAGAAACTGATCCCGGTATTATTGACATGCTTTCCGGATTTTACGAAAGCATTGGAAAAATTCCCATCACGGTAAAAAGTTCTTACGGTTATGCGATTGATCCTATTTTTGAAGGTTTATGCCAAACGGCTATCCTATGTGCTGAAAAAGGATACGGGACTGTTAAAGAAATTGATAAAATCGCTCATAAAGTGCTTGGACTAGGAGTAGGGCCGTTCACCGCATTGAACCTGACAGGCGGCAATCCTATAACCGATCATGGATTAGAAGAAATGCACGAAAAACTAAATCCCTGGTTTTTCTCACCCAAAAGTTTGCACGATGCGGTAATTAATCAAACACCATGGCCTACTGCCAAAAGAGGAGAGGAAGTACCTGTAGCACGCGAAACTGCCGACCGCTTAAGTAAACAATTTCTTGGTGCTTATTTTGCCCTTGCTTCTTTTATTATGGATACCGGTATAGTTGCCCTGAACGACTTAAATATGGCCACTGAAATAGCTTTGGTAGTCAAAGCTCCATTTAGTTTGATGAACAAAACAGGCATTAAAAAATCATGGGAATTGGTACAGGCATTTTGTAAAGAACATAATCAGTTTCCATTGCCTTCAAGCCTCCCCAAAGCAGTTGAAAACGGAGGATGGAAACTATCGGATATCCGTTCAAAAATAGAGGATCATGTTGCTATCCTCACTATCATGAGACCAAAGTATTTGAATGCGTTAAATGAAAAAGTTATTACCGACCTTCACGAAGCTTTGCTTAATGCCGAAAAGAACACTTCGGTGAAAGGAATTGTAATCACCGGATTTGGAAATAAAGCCTTTGTGTCGGGTGCCGATATCAGAATGTTAGCCGGATTGAAAACCAAAGAAGATGCTTATAATAACTCAATGACCTTCCATAAAGTATTGAATTATATTGAAAGCATGAAAAAGCCGGTCGTTTGTGCTTACAATGGATTTGCTTTTGGTGGAGGCAATGAATTGGCTATGGCTTGCCATCAACGCATCAGCCGGAAAGGAATGAAAGTACTAGCCTGCCAGCCGGAAGTAAAACTGGGTATCATTCCCGGTGCAGGAGCTACGCAAAGACTACCTCGCTTAATTGGTTTCGAAAAAGCAACAGAAATGCTTCGCACCGGAAAAAGTATTTCTTCACAAGAAGCACTTGAATATGGATTAATATTCAAAGAAACAGCAGATGATTTACTGAGTGAAGCTAAATCGATTGCTATGCTAATGGCCGAAGGAAAGCTTGAAGCAAAATTAGCCACTCATTATTTGAATCAGGTACCGGATCGACTGCCCGATACGGATATAGGTGAGTTAAGTAAAAAAATTGATCAAATTCTTTGTCGCGCTATCCTCGATGGTGCTACAATGAGACTTGATAAAGGGCTTGAATTGGAAGCTCGTTTGTTTGGTAAATGTTTGAATACCGAGGATATGAAAATCGGATTAAAAACATTTATGGAGGAAGGCCCGAGAGCACAGGCCAAATTTATACATCGCTAAAAGATAATGAGGTAATTGACCGGATGATATGATATCCGGAATTAATTGATGGTATTTGAATTATTGTATTAATTATGAAATAAGCCGATTGCTTATTTCATGCATAACCATTTCCTAACCTTTTAAACTATCTATGCAATGAGTAAACAAAAAAAGTTTCTTTTAACTGAAAAGGACATTCCGGAACAATGGTATAATATCCAGGCAGATATGCCGAATCCGATGTTACCACCATTACATCCGGGAACCAAACAACCACTTGGCCCCGATGATTTGGCCCCTTTATTCCCAATGGAATTAATTAAACAGGAAGTATCAACAGAACGTTGGATTGATATTCCGGATGAAGTCAGAGATGCCTATAAAATGTGGAGATGTACTCCACTTTTCCGGGCTACTAATCTTGAAAAAATGCTTGATACACCGGCCAAGATTTATTATAAGTATGAAGGTCTAAGCCCTTCCGGTTCGCACAAACCTAATACTTCTATTCCTCAGGTTTATTATAATATGAAAGAAGGAGTAACCAAATTAACTACCGAAACCGGTGCCGGTCAATGGGGTAGTGCTTTGGCTTTTGCAACCCAATACTTCGGTTTGAAATGCGAAGTGTTTATGGTTAAAATCAGCTATAATCAAAAACCTTATCGTAAATTATTAATGAATCTTTGGGGTGCCGATGTATATGCCTCTCCAACCGATATAACCGAAGCCGGTCGCGGCATTCTGAAATTAAATCCTGATACACCCGGTAGTCTTGGTATTGCTATTTCCGAAGCAGTCGAACGTGCCGTAATGGACGAGCATACCAAATATTCGCTGGGCAGTGTGTTGAACCACGTGCTTATGCACCAAACTGTAATTGGTCTTGAAGCCATTAAACAATTAGAAATGGCCGGTGATTTTCCGGATATTGTTGTGGCTCCTTTCGGTGGTGGTTCTAATTTTGCCGGTACTGCTTTTCCTTTCCTGCGCTACAATCTGCAAGAAGGTAAAAAAGTACGGTGTATTGCCGCTGAACCTGCTTCTTGTCCTAAACTGACTAAAGGCCAGTTTCGCTATGACTTTGGAGACTCTGTGGGCATGACTCCCTTGCTGCCTATGTTTACTTTAGGACATAATTTTGTTCCGGCTCCTATTCATGCCGGTGGTTTACGCTATCATGGTGCAGGTGCAATTGTTTCTCAATTATTGAAAGACAAACTCATCGAAGCCCAGGCAATTCAACAATTAGAATGCTTCGATGCCGGTGTAAAATTTGCCCGTGCTGAAGGTATCGTACCTGCTCCTGAAGCTACTCATGGTCTGGCTGTGGTTTTCCGCGAAGCTTTGAAAGCTAAAGAAGAAGGTACTTCAAAAACAATTCTGTTTAATTTATGCGGCCATGGTCATTTCGATATGACTGCTTATCAGGATTACTTTGCAGGCAAACTTCATGATCATCATCTGACCGATGAACAATTAAACTACGGATTGAAAGAACTGGATAAATCTATTCCAATTACTTAATCAGCAATCTAAAGTTTATTTTATATGAAATTCCGGATGCAGTGGGTGCACTTTTTTGCACTCACTGCAAATACCGGAAATAGTTTGAATAGCTATTGATCAAAGTGAAAATGGAAAATTTGAATAATTATAAACTGGGTATTGACGTTGGCGGCACTTTTACGGATTTCTTCCTTGTTTCGGATAAGGGAATGACCTACATGCACAAAACCTTATCAACTCCCGAAGATCCTTCTATTGGTTTTATACGGGGAATCAACGATTTAGCTTCTAAATTAAATCTTCCTCCTGATTTTCTTTTTGAACATATCGATACCATTGTTCATGGTACTACCGTGGCCACAAATGCTTTGCTTACAAAAAACGGTGCAAACACAGCCTTGATTACTACTAAAGGTTTTCGCGATGCCCTGGAAATGCGCAGAGGCATTAGAGAAGAACAATATAACAACCGTTATCAAAATATAGCTCCATTGGTAATCCGGAAAAACCGGTTTACCATTGACGAAAGAGTAGATGCACAAGGAAAGATTATTCAAACGGTTTCAGTAGATGAATTAAATACTTTGGTGGATATACTGAAAGAACGGAATATTGAGTCTGTTGCAGTCTGTTTTATGAATTCATACCTGAATCCGGACAACGAAAAACTTGTTACCGGATATCTCAGAGATAAGCTGCCGCATTGTTTTATCACCGGCTCCTACGAAGTGCTTCCATCTGTTCGTTTCTACGAACGGGTAAGCACAACCGTTATAAATGCTTATATCGGTATTGTTGTACCCGAATATCTGAATGCGCTTACCCAAAAACTTAAAAAACATCATTTCAAAGGACGTTTGCTCATTATGCAATCAAACGGAGGTGTGGTTACTCCCGAAGAGGCCTGTAATATTCCTGCAGTTACCGTCTTGTCGGGCCCTGCTGCTGCTCCGGTAGGTGCGGCCTATTTTGCCGGTCTTCTAGGATTTGAAAATTGTATTACCATGGATATGGGAGGTACCAGCTTTGATGCCAGCCTGGTTGCAAACGGTCAATGTATTACCAGTACCGATGGAGCCATTAACCAATACCGGGTAGCTCTTCCAACACTCGATATCGTAACGATTGGTGCCGGTGGAGGCAGTATCGGTTGGCTCGATAGCGGTGGCTTGCTCCAAATGGGGCCACAAAGTGCAGGTGCCAAACCCGGTCCGGTGTGCTATAATCTGGGCGGTCAACAAGCAGCTTGCACCGATGCCGATCTTCAACTTGGCTATCTCAATCCGGATTTCTTTGCCGGTGGTACCATGAAACTCGATGCCGCTAAAACTAAAAATGCCATACATGAAAAACTGGGTGTACCCCTGAAGCTGTCTAATATTAAAGTAGCATCCGGAATGTACAAAATTATAAATATGAATATGGCTCAAGGTGTTCGGCAGGTATCTGTTGAACGAGGTTATGACCCACGTGAATTTTTGATGATTGTGGCCGGTGGTGCCGGTGCAATACATGCCGGTGAAATATGCAGAGAATTGGAAATTCCCATGTTTATTGTGCCCGATGTAGGCCCTATTTTTTGTGCTGCCGCTATGCTCCTCGGAGATTTGAAACATGATTATGTCAGATCCTATATGACTGTTTTTAATGATATTGATAAAAAATATTTTCTCCAACTGTTTGAAGAAATGATGCAGCGTGGCAAAACTACTTTGATTCAGGAAGGTATTAAAGAAGAAAATATTGAATTTACACCCATCTTAGATTTAAGATATCAAGGTCAATACCACGAGGTTTCTGTAGAAATTCCACTTGAAGTAATCTTAAATTTTCAGTTGCATCTTGTAAGTGATTTATTCCATACAGAACATAATCGCCTGTTTGGATATTCTCTTGAAAAAGAAGCTACTCCTTTAGAAATCATTAATCTTCGGCTTAGGGCTATCGGAATTACCGACAAACCGGAATCTATTTCTGCCAATACCAGCATAAACACTAAAACCCTTGATCCGGCTGTTGCTCTTAAAAATTACAGAGAGGTATATATACCCGAATCAGATAATATTCAAAAAATACCGGTTTATGATGGAGATGCTTTGCCGGGTGTTTGCACCATAAAAGGGCCGGCCATTATCGAACAAGTGAATACTTCGGTATTTCTCGGAAGTAGCTACAATTGTCAAAGTGGAAACTATGCCGCTTTGATTGTTTATGATAAGGAAAAATTTCCTGATGGTATTTCAGGAAATGCGTATGACGAGTTGATGAAAGTTCACGAAAAAGAAGAAGCTTAAATAGAAAAACAATGCAAAAAGTTGATCAAATACTGGTATCCATTTTTCAGCGCTCTTTTAAGGCCATTACGGATGAAATGAGTATTTCGCTTACCAAAACAACAAGATCACCCATTCTTTGCGAAGCTAAAGATTTTGTAACCGGTCTTTATGACGAAAAGGGGCAAATCTTGGAACAAAAAGAAAACCTTCCCATTCTGTCATTTTCGCTCGGCCCGGTTTGCAAAATGCTGATTGAGAAATATGCTGATAATATCTATCCGGGTGATGTAATTATTCACAACGATGTATTTTCGTTGGGTAATCAGAATAACGATGTCGCCATCTTTAAACCAATCTTTTTTGAGGATACACTTATCGGTTGGTCTGCCGCAAAAGGTCATCAGGCCGATATCGGTGGTGCGGTTCAGGGAGGATACAATCCAAACGCTACCGAAATTTGGGAAGAAGCTTTACGCATACCGGCTGTGAAGATTTATGAAAAAGGGGAATTAAGAAAAGATGTATGGGACTTAATTTTTGCCAATATCAGGCTGAGTATGGTTCAGGAAGATATAAAAGCTCAAATAGGTGCCTGTAGTTTGGGAGAAAGAAGACTGGAAAAAGTAGTAGAAAAATATGGAATTGATTCCTACCGGACACATAAACAAGCTTTATTTGATGCTACTGAAAAAATGATGCGTGCCGAAATACGCACTATTCCCAATGGAGTTTATGAAGGAGAAAGTATGGTCTATTACGATGGTAAACATGTCGGTTCTACATTTCCTATCAAAAACCATATTACCGTAAATGATGAAGATATTGTTTTTGATTTTTCAAAATCATCTCCTCAAACCAATGGATTTGTAAATGGCACTTATACTTCCTCATGTTCAGCCATTACCCTCACTTTTTTGCAAATGGTTGACCCCAATATTCCACACAATGAAGGTATGGTGAAACCATTGGAATACATCGTTCCGGAAGGTACTATTTTAAATGCATCTTATCCGGCAGCGACTACTTTTGGCAATCATCTCTGTCCTCAGATTGCCGATTCTATTTTTAAAGCTCTCGGTCCGGCTATCCCCAAACGGGTTACAGCCGGATGGAATCACTTGCTTTGTTCGCTTTTTACCGGTATGCATCCACTGAAAGATCAAAAATATGTGGATATCTGTTTTCTCGGGATGAAAGGAGGTTCCGGTGCTCTTCATGGTGTTGACGGTTACGATCATATCGGTATGATTGACGCATCGGGGGGGGTGCTTGATCAGGATTATGAAATGTATGAACAACAAACGCCTCACAGGATTATTAAACATGAATATTTACCCGATTCGGCCGGTGCCGGTCAGTGGCGTGGTGGTCTGGGAGTAGAAACTGAAATTATGCTCGGTGCCGATCATACCAAAATGGTGGTTTTTGGCGATGGAGATAAACAAGGGGCTTATGGTTTGTTTGGCGGAAAAGGAAGTATTCTCAATAAAATTGAATTAAACTATCCCGATGGTCAACAATTGATACCCATGAGTAAAGATATTATTGATGATATCCCTCAAGGAACAATCTATCATCAAATTGCCGGTGGTGGAGGGGGATTGGGTAATCCACTTAACCGGCCTTTGGAGTTGGTGATAAAAGAATTTGAAAATGGAATTATTTCAAAAAAAGAAGCAGAAAAAAATTATGGATTGATTTTCTACCAAAATTCATCGATACCGGATATTGAAAAATCAAAAAAATTTAGAAATACACAGAATAGAAAAGCATGACAAGTACAGAAGATAAATTTAAAATTTTGTGTAGCATCACTCGTGCGGCACATTTTGAATGGCGGCAGGCTTTTATCGAATTAAATCCGGATAAAAAGCCGGTGGAAGCGGTTATGAAATATTGGGAAATTGTAGGCCATGATACCGCTAAAGCTTTTCTGAAAAGAATAAAGCCTGATGAACCTATTGTTCCTCAACTTGCTCAAATGATTGTGGATTCAAGTTTGGCCATGGGCGAAAATGCTGAATTAGAAGTTAGAAATACGACCGAAGCCTATGTGATTCACCATGCTTGTCCATGGTTTGAATGGCACAAACGAAAAGATGCTCTTGAGGAAGACCGGCCAGGTTGCGATTGTTGGTTTCAAACCATTGTTGATGATTTTAATAAAGCATTGAATACTAAGATACAAGTTGAAACACTATCAACTTTGCCGGATGGCGATTTATCGTGTAACAGAAGATTTTCAGTAGAATAAACAACATGGATTTTAAACTCAATGATATTCAAGTTTCGGTTCAGCAAACTTTTCGTGAGTTTGTAAATAAACGGGTTATACCCAAAGCTGCTGAAATGGATGAAGCCAAAGAATTTCCTCATGAATTATTCAATGAGGTAGCAAAAACCGGCTTTTTCGGTATGCGATATCCTGAATCTGCCGGAGGTTCGGGTATGGATATCATCTCTTACATGCTGGCTGTTATTGAACTCTCGCGGGGGTCTCTTTCACTGGCTGCTGTTTGTACCATGCAATCGCTCATGGCTACCTACTTTATTTACCGATATGCCGATGAAGAAATTAAAAACAAATATTTCTTACCGGCCTTAAAAGGTAAGAAAATTGGAGGTATTTGCATGACCGAACCCAATGCAGGAAGCGATTTGATGTCGATAAAAACTCTGGTAAAAGTAAAAGCGGATCATTACGAACTAAGTGGTCAGAAAATCTGGATTACATCTGCTCCTGTTGCCGATTTCTTTACCGTACTGGCCAGAACCGATAATCATGAGAAACTATCCATCTTCTTTGTCCCTACATCACTGGAAGGTGTGCATGTGGGTAAAAGTATTGAAAAACTTGGGCTAAGAGCATCACCTACTTCAGAAGTAAGTTTTGATAAGGTAATCCTTCCAAAAAATTATCTCTTGGGTGAAATTGGAGCCGGTACAAACGGGCTTCGTGAAATACTTGCCGAAATCCGTGTGATGACCGCTGCAATGTCGGTAGGAGTAGCTAGGGCAGCCTTCGAAACAGCTCTGGATTATGCTAAAACGAGAGAACAATTTGGCCGGCCGATTGGTAAATTTCAAGCCATTAAACTTAAAATGGCTGATATGGCGGTCAAGTTGGAAACAGCCCGCAATTATGTGATGCATGCTGCCTGGCTGTGCAACGAAGATTTACCCCGTTTCCGGGAATCCGCCATGGCAAAGTTGTATGCTTCTGAAATGGCCAACGAAATTTGTGATGCAGCTTCAAGGGTAATGGCTTCCTATGGATATGCGATGGATTTTCCCATGCAACGATATCTCCGTGATGCCCGGTTTACCCTTATTGGAGGAGGTACTTCCGAAATTTTAAAAATCAATATTGCAAAAGACTTAGGATTATAAAG
>JAJRWN010000143.1 GCA_024276745.1 Bacteroidota bacterium | reverse complement strand
TGTCCGAGTGCATGAAAACTGAGTTTTGAAATTTCTAAAGAGCCCTTCAATGCCAGTTGATTAAGGGTCTCAACATCTTCAACAACAGGCTCGAATTCAATATCTTCCGTATCGATACGATGATGTATCAGCGCATCAAAAATAAAGGTATCGTTTGGACAAGGAGAAAAACCTATTCGAAGTTTCATTATTTTTTATTTATATCAATTTCACCGGATAAGAACCGGTCAATCAAATCGGTGACGCTAAGCTCAAGCCTTTGAATAGCTTTTTTTGTTTTCCAGGCATTCCGGTCGCGAGTCGATACAAAATTTGAAACGGCTCTGATTTCAATAAATGGAATACCGGCATACAAAGATGTTAGAAAAAAAGCTGCACCTTCCATACTTTCCACGTCCGGTTGTAATCGTTTTTTAATCTTTTCAATACTCGAAGCTTTTCCGTGTACTGTATTCACAGTAATTCCTTTAACCCTTTGAATAGATTGTAAAAAAGAACTTTCAAATCGATTGGTGTTTAAAAGGAAACCATCAAAAAAGGGTTGCTCGTTCCGGTTCATCAGCTGTAAATCAAAGATATCCAGAAATTGTTCTTTGTCTTCGGCTCCGAGGTCTGAAAAACATTCGCTGCTAACCTGGCAAATCGATCCGGGTGCTAAACTTTTGTTGAAGCTTCCGCAAATACCTGCCTGAATAGCAATATTGTATTTATTTTGATGATAAATATGGCTTAAGTACATGGCAGTGAAAGCTGATCCAATACCATGCACCAAAAAATCAACTGCACCGGCTTGTATGAGTTTACCCCTTGTCTTGTTAGCAGAGCCCAATACCACATAATGCTTGATAATCGGTTCCAGTTCCTGATAGCTTGCTCCAGTGATAAGAATTTTCATAGTAGCAAATGTATGAAATTTGAATATTGAGTAAGGTGATCAATATGATAGTTATTAAAATACTTGCTATTTTAGTGCAATTGATGGTAAAGCATAAATATCGTTTATTTTGAAACTAAAAATTATATTACTATCATTTTTTATTGCCCAGTTTTTTATTGCCAAAGCGCAGGTTCAAGCTAATTTTACAGCAAATCCGGTGAGTGGTTGCAGTCCCTTAATTGTTCATTTTACTGATTTATCAACGGGCAATATTACCAATTGGCATTGGGATTTTGGTAATGGAGCTACTTCCGATACTCTTGCTCCTGTGGTAACCTATGTTACGCCCGGCACTTACGATGTTAAATTGGTAGTGAGTGATGGCAGCTCCACCGATTCGCTAACTATATCAGGCTATATAACCGTATTTGATCCGCCACAATCTTTTTTTTCAGCCAATCCTTTGTCGGGCTGCCCACCTTTGACGGTTAGTTTTACTGAAAACGCACAAGCCGGTGATGCTCCGGTCAACAGTTGGCTTTGGGATTTTGGCGATGGCAATATCAGTACTATAAAAAATCCATCTCATACATATACTTACCCTTCTCAATTTACCGTATCGCTTCAGGTAAGCGATTTAAACGGATGTTCCGATGTATATCAGGTTCCGGCATACGTGAAAGTGAATGATATACCTGCTCCCGATTTTCAGGTAACGAATTGGTTTGGCTGCTTGGCACCTTTTACAACATCTTTTCAGAATTTATCGACCGGTACCGGAAGTTTGAGCTATGCCTGGGATTTTGGCGATGGAGGAACTTCAACCCTTAAAAATCCATCGCATACTTTTGCTGCTATAGGCAGCTATGATATTACCTTAGTCGTTACCGATGCCAACGGATGTACCAATAGTGTTATTAAAAAGAAAGCGGTTACCATTCAAAATTATAACACAAGCATGACGGTGGATAAACATCATGCATGCATTACGCCTCAAAAAGATACTTTCTTCTTTAATGATTTGAGTAGTCCTAACCGGATATCAAGCCATTGGGACTTTGGTGACGGCAGCACTTCAGGAAAGAAAAGCCCTAAGCATGTTTATCAAAATCCGGGAGTTTATATTGTGAAGTTAGTCAGTTCAAATCCGGGTTGTTCCGATACCCTTTGGGATACCGTTTATGTTCAGGAAATACAAGCTGCATTTTATCCCGATTCAAGTTATACCTGCAATCTTCCCGGTATTGTCCATTTTATAGACTCATCGGTGAACGCTGTAAGCTGGCACTGGGACTTTGGCGACAGTAGTGCCGTTTCTACATTATCTAATCCAAGTCATTCCTACGGTCAGGCGGGTATCTATCTGGCTAAACTATTTATCACCAATCAATATGGCTGTAACGATTCGGTATTTCATGAAATCACCGTGGATCCGATCCGGGGTGATCTGACTACTGATAAAACGAAAGGTTGTATTCCGCTTACAGTGAATTTTTACTTTTCCAATAAATCTTTCAGACCTGTGAGTGTTTGGTTTTGGGATTTTAGAGACGGAACGACTTCCAATAATATGGGACCCATGCATATTTTCGATTCGGTGGGGGTTTATTGGGTGAAATTTACAGCTAGTAATGAGCTTGGCTGTACATTTACCGACAGCATCAGGATAGAAGCCGGCATTCCGCCTACGGGTGATTTTACGAAAACCAAAGACACTCTTTGTGCCGGTGAATTGGTTACTATGTTGCCAAGCACCGACTTTGCCGATGATTATATTTGGGATTTTGGCGATAACCGGCCGGCCAATCCTTCTTCACCCGCCCATATTTATAAAGATACCGGTTGGTTTACCGTTACCATGACGCCTTTATTCCATGGATGCCCGGGCGATTCGGTAATGAAATTGCATTATCTGTATGTTAAGGGACCTAGCGCTTTTCCTAATATCGACACTATTTTATGCAGTGAACCACTTAAAGTTTTTTTCAGAGCTAATGCCATTTTAGCCAAAACCTATAAATGGTATTTTGGCGATGGTGATTCTTCTAATCTTATCAATCCGGTTCATATTTATCCGGGAAGTGGTGATTATACTGCCACCCTTTATGTAAGCAATGATTCTACTGCCTGCACATATCACGATGTCATTGATGTACACATCCGCCAACCTAAAGCCGATTTTACCATGAGTGATTCTTTTGCGTGTAAAGAATTATTGCAGGTGACTTTTGACGCTTCGGCATCACAAGATGTATTTTTCTATAAGTATTATTGGGATTTTGGAAATGGCGATCTCTTTAATCCTGATTTTGCTAATGATTATAATCAACTGATATATCCACCACCGGAAGACTATACCTCTCCGGGCTTATACACGGTAAGTCTTACGGTTTACGATATGCTGGGCTGTTCCAATACTATGACAAGAAATATTTATATCCCGGTGCATATTACTATTATTGATGCTTCTGACTCTGCCGGTTGTGTACCATTTCCGGTTTCATTTGCCGATTCATCCCATATCGATTCAAACCTATTGGTGCGTCAATGGGATTTTGGAGATGGTTTTGGAACCATTTTAAAAAATCCTCAACATACTTATTCGATGAAAGGGAAGTATTGGGTTACCTTGCACACTATTGATGCTGCCGGTTGCGAGGATATGGATTCACTCTTAATAACCGTAGGCGATCCCAAAGCAGGTTTTTATACAAACGATACGGCCGTTTGTGCTGATGATTTAATACAAATCATCAATACTTCCTCCGATTCGGCATTAACTTTCAAATGGTATTTTGGCGATGGTGATAGTTCCATAGCAAAAAATCCGGTTCATAGCTATTCAAAACAGGGTGCTTATACGCTTATGCTCATTGTTAACGATACCCTTGGATGCAGCGATACTATGGTTAAAAGTAATTATATCCGTGTATCAAAACCTGTGGCCGGTTTTTTTGCCAGCGACACCATGGCTAATTGCCCACCGGCACTCATTCAGTTTACCAGCAATAACGATACTACCGTTGCCGGCTGGGATTGGGATTTTGGGGACGGTTCATCATCTCAATTGCAAAATCCTTTACATAATTTTACCCTTCCGGGTAGCTATAATATATCCTTGATTGTAAGCGATTTTGCCGGTTGTACCGATACGATATATAAAACGAATGCTATCACCGTGGCCGGACCTACAGCCAGCTTTGATTTTTCACCAAAATCCGGCTGTTTTCCTTTAGAAGTGAATTTCTGGGTAGATAGTCTCAATCAAGTTGGTGATGTATTTTGGGATTTTGGTGACGGTACTACGCTTATGGGAGATACGGTTACACATATTTACGATACTTTTGGAATTTACTGGCCGGTGCTTGTTATTAATAACGGATTGCAGGGAAATCAAAAATGCGAGTATGGAATTCCTTCGGCTTTTCCCATTTTGGTTGATACTATTTTGGCCGCTTTTACGCTCAATCCCGATCATGCCTGTGTTCCGGCTGATATCTATATAAACGAAAATAGTTTGGGTGATCTGACCAACTATCTTTGGACATTGCCGAATGCTAATACTTTCAATGGTAAGAATTTGCCGGTTCAACACTTTGATACAGCCGGTTTTTATTCGATAAGCCTTGAAGTAAGCAATATGCATGGTTGCAAGCATAATACACAGAAAACGTTAGAAATATACCCCTTACCTGAAGTATCGGTAAATGGTGATACCATGATTTGTCCGGGTGATACTGCCTGGTTGACTTCCGATGAACATCCAAGCTATTTATATTTGTGGTCACCGGCTCTGTTGTGTCTGGATGCCAACAATTCCTCCACGGGAGTTATTCCTGTTCAGAATACCGGCTTTAATCTTCAGGTCACCGATACCAATGCCTGTCAATTCCATTCAGACAGTATTTGGGTAATCCTGGCTGAGAAACCGCAGTTTTATGTTTATCCCGATACCAGCATCTTTGCCGGTGATACCATTCAACTTCATGTAAGTTCAAATGACACATTATATCAGTATAATTGGTCGCCCCCTGCAGATTTGTCTTGTGCCAATTGCCCCGAAACAAATGCTTACCCGCTTCAAACAACCATCTTTATCCTCACGGCTACCGATAGCTTAAGCTGTTTTGACTTATCTTCATCCCTAACTGTTGAAGTGCTTGATGAGGTAAGAATAGCGGTTCCTGAAGCTTTTACACCGAATGGTGACGGAGTGAACGATATTGTAAAATTAAGATTGAAAGGGCGGTACACACAATTAGACTTTAGAATATACAACCGTTGGGGTGAGCTTATTTTTACCAGCAACGATGAAAATATTGGTTGGGACGGAACCTATAAGGGAAAACTTCAAAGTCCTGATTCATACGCTTGGTCGGTTGAGGTAGAAACCATAGCAAGACATATCATCAGGCAAAGTGGCAGTATCAGTTTATTACCTTGATATAGTTGTGTTTCTTGCTAAATTTGGGCATAAATAAGATCCTGTTTCCCATAAGTAAAAGAAAATATACCAATAATATCCCGATTGATGAATTTGATGCCGACTGATGGGGAATAAAAGAAAAATATCTGGGTATAGCTTCTCCGCTATGTTGCCTGAAACGGTTTAGCGTTGAATTAATCTTCCTGGATTTCTTCAACCAATAAGTTGGTTCCGCTGGCTTTGCGAATAATTACCTTTTTGCCCCGGGCAATATATTCGCCTGCTGAATGAGCATCATAGCGCTCCTCATTTAGTTCAATTTTTCCGGATGGATGCAGGTCTGTTACAACAATAGCTACTTTCCCTTTCAGTTTCATTCCTTTATATAAATCTACGTCATATCCTTCCATACTTTGCTGAGTATCTTGTAATATTAATTTTCCAAGCAAAGGGCTTTTAAAAAACTGGGTACTTAAATAATAAACCCCCAGCGATGTTAATAATATGGATGAGATAAGAATGATCAGTGCTTGAGAGACATCTTCGCTGCCGGTCATGCTGAAATCAAACTTTACATTATTAATCAAGCTAAGCAGTAAACCTGAAAAAGTCATTATTATTCCGCTGACACCGGCAATACCGAAACCCGGAATTATAAATAATTCGAGCATAATAAGGATGATACCAATAACAAAAATCAAAATCTCCCAATTCTCAGCAAGACCGTCAAGCCACAGTGGAACAAAATACAATACTGAAGCAATGATAGCCGCTAAAAGGGGGAATCCAATACCCGGAGTTTGCAATTCAAAGAAAATACCCAGAAAAATAACAGTAAGCAATAATCCGCTGAGCATTGGGGAGGAGAAGAAACCGATAATTTTATCAAGAGCACTGGTTTTGTATTCATGCAGCTCGTAATCTTCATAACCGGCCATGGCAAGAGCTTCTTTTTCGTTGTTTACAATACCATCGCAAAAATCATATTTCAATGCTTCGGTAGCAGTAAATGTCAATATTTTTCCCGAATCGATAATACCCGGAATGGCGATATCCTGATCTACCATAGCTTCGGCAATTTCAGGATTTCGACCTTGTTTTTCGGCAGTAGCTCTGAATTTCCCTCTAAAATAACTTTGATATTTGTCGGTAGCCGGTGCCCCGCTCTGGTCAACAACGGTGGCTGCCCCTATAGTAGCTTCATTTTTCATGTAAATACTATCGCATGAAATGGATATTAAAGCACCGGCCGAAGCAGCATTATTATAAATATAGACGATGGTTTCAGGTTTAGATGCCAATAAGCGACTTCGCATTTTATCAGCTACATCCACCGCACCACCATAAGTATTGAGCCGTAATAAAATAACATCGGCATGCAGGCTGTCTGCCTCATCCATGGCATTATTAAAAATTCGTAAGGCCGGTTTAAAAATCTCCTGATCAATGGTAAACATATATACCAATGGCCTGGATTTATCTTCATGCTTATCTTGTGCTTGTATATTATTTGATACGAGGCAGCTTGTGAAGGTGTACAACAAGATTATGAATTTGCCTGATGGCATAAGCAATTTATTTAGTTTTGAAGAGTTATTCAGACGCTTTTTAACGCTAAATTATTATGACGAAAATACATAGATTATACAGCTTAATACCCATCCACCTCGGCATCTTATTTTTTTGTTTTTCCTTGCCGGCTTTCTCAAGTTCTGTTTTAGTGCCCGATTCTCTGGGTATTCATGTTGTTGATGGTAAAACCTATATTCTTCACGAAGTAGAACATGGCGAAACTTTATATTCCATTGGCAGACGATATGGTGTTAGTGTTGAAAACATTATTGAAGCGAATGCTATTGTTCAGCAGAATCAAATTCAGGTTGGACAGGTATTGAAAATCCCACTTGCCAAGCCTGCAAATAGCGATTTAAATAAAGATAATGACAATACGCTTATTGATAAAAGTGACGAAAAGGAAACAGAAGTTGTTCAGTACACCGTGAAAAAAGGGGAAACCCTTTATTCAATTGCCCGGAAATATGGAATATTGCTTGAGGACATTATAAAGCTAAACCATCTGAGCAATAATGATATAAGCGAAGGTCAGGTATTGATTATTAAAACTACTGTTGGAGACGTAGCTGTTGCCGATACCATGACTTTTGAAACACCGCTTGATTCAAGTGCTGAAGTTGGCAAGCCCGGTGATAAGGAAACGGATATTGAACAAGAAGATGAATTTTCCTTGCGTTATAAAGAAATGTTGTCTAACGGCAATTACTATGAGCTTGATAAAGAAGGTTTGGTTTCGTGGATATATGATGCAGCCAGTTTTAGCAGTGGTTTCTATGCACTTCATGAAAGCTTACCGGTAGGCAGCCTGATTAAAATTACCAATCCGATTAATCATCGGAGTATTTATGCTAAAGTAATTGGAAACTTACCTCCAAATGACGATCATATTGTTTTAAAACTACCGGCAGATGCCCGGGAGCAACTCATTGTTCATGACGAGAAATTTCTGGTTGAAATCAGTTGGTTGAATACAAAACACTAATTGTTTAGCATACTAAATAAAAAAGCTCCGGTCATCCGGAGCCTTTTTATTGTAAGTAGAAATTAATTAAAGACTTTTATACATTTCAAGCCGGTGCCAAACATTTTTTACATCCTGTTTAGCAAGGTCTAGTAGCATTGCTGCATGTTCTTTATCTTTCTTGATCAAACTTCTGAAACGTCCTTCGGTGTATAAATATTCTTCCAAATCAGTTGTAGGAGGTTTCGAATCCATGCTAAAACGTTTGCCTTCCGGTTTTTCGGGATTATATCTGAATAAAGGCCAATAGCCGGTTTCGACCGCTTTTTTCTGGTGTGCCGCACCAAAGGCCATATCGTATCCGTGAGCAATACAATGTGTGTAGGCTATGATAATAGAGGTACCCGGAAACGAATTGGCTTCATGAATGGCTCTTACCGTATGGGCATCTTTGGCACCCATGGCGATTTTGGCCACATACACATTACCATAAGCAATCGCCTGAAAGGCTAATTCTTTTTTTGGTTTTGTTTTGCCGGAAACAGCAAATTTTGCAGCTGCAGCCAGAGGTGTAGCTTTTGAATTTTGACCACCGGTATTTGAATATACTTCTGTATCGAGTACCAGGACATTTACATTTTCACCTGATGCCAAAATATGGTCAAGACCACCATAACCTATATCGTAAGCCCAACCATCACCTCCGATAATCCAAACTGATTTATGAATTAAATCATCTGCCAATCGCATCATTTTAATAGCTTCGGGATCTTTTAAATAGCGAAGCTTATTTTTTAAAGTTGCAATATGGCCGCGTTTTTCCTGCATACCGGTTTCTGAGTTCTCATCGGTATTGATAATGGCATTCACCAGTTCATCACCCAAAATAGAAGACACTTTTTTTAGCTGTGTCATAGCCATAATCTGTTTTTGATTTAAAGCCAGGCGCATACCAAGGCCGAATTCGGCATTATCTTCAAACAATGAATTTGACCAGGCCGGACCGCGTCCATCCTTGTTTTTTGCCCATGGGGTAGTGGGTAAATTACCACCATAAATTGAAGAACAACCGGTTGCATTGGCAATTACCATGTGGTCACCGTAAAGCTGGGTAAGGAGTTTTATATAAGGTGTTTCTCCACACCCGGCACATGCTCCGCTAAATTCAAAAAGAGGTTGTAAAAACTGCGAACCTTTCACACCTACCGGATTTACCCGTAAACGATCTACCTCAGGGGCTTGCAAAAAGAAATCCCAGTTTTCGATTTCAGCTTCTTTCACAGGCTCTTTATCCATCATGTCGATGGCTTTATGGTTCGGATTTTCTTTGCTGATTGCAGGACAATATTCAGTACATAAAGAACATCCTGTGCAATCTTCAACTGAAACCTGCAAAGAGTAAACTTCTTTCTCTGCATCAAATTCTTTTCCTATCGGCCTGATGCTTTGATAATTCTTGGGTGCATTTTTTAATACTTCCTTATCAATAATTTTTGCCCGGATTACAGCATGCGGGCAGATAACAACACATTTATTACACTGTGTACATATTTCAGCATCCCAAACCGGCACCTTATTAGAAATATTTCTTTTTTCAAATGCTGCTGAACCCGAAGGATAAGTACCGTCAACCGGCATAGCACTAACCGGCAAATCATCTCCTTCTCCTGAGATTACTTTACCCAATACCTGTTTTACAAAATCGGGCGCATCGCCAGTAATAGGATCAGTAAAGCGGATAACACTGCTTGCTTTTTTGGGGTATGACACTTCAAATAAATGAGCAACTGCAGAATCAACGGCTTTATAATTGAGCTGTATAATTTTATCTCCCTTTGCTGCATAGGTTTTTTCAATAGCTCCTTTTATTCGCCTGATTGCTTCATCCTGCGGAAGTATATTGGATATGGCAAAGAAACAGGTTTGTAAAATGGTGTTAATGCGGCTTCCCATGCCTACGTCTTCTGCTACTTTGGTCGCATCAATGACATAAAATTTCAACTCTTTCAGAATAATTTCTTTCTGAACTTTCATCGGTAATTGATCCCATACTTCATCAGGTCCAAAAGGTGAATTCAATAAAAATGTGGCACCATGAACAGCCTCTGCCAGAATATTATACCTGAACATATAATTAAAATGATGACAGGCAATGAAATTAGCAGATTGAATCAGGTAAGATGAATTAATTGGCCTGTCGCCAAAGCGGAGATGCGAAATAGTTTGTGATCCGGCCTTTCTGGAATCATAAACAAAATAACCTTGTACATATTTATCAGTGGTATTGCCGATAATTTTAATAGAGTTTTTATTGGCACTCACTGTTCCGTCCGAACCCAAACCATAAAATAAACCACGGAATTCATAGCGGTCTTCAAGAATTAAATCATTGGTATATTTAAGACTGGTCATGCTCACATCATCGTGAATACCAATGGTAAAGCTATTTTTTGGTTTTTCTTTTGATAATTCTTCAAAAATACCTTTCACCATTGAAGGTGTAAATTCTTTTGATGATAAACCATAGCGACCTCCAACTACATAGGGCATACCGTATAACCAGGGTGTATCTGTTTTTCCCGATTCATTGATAGCATTTACGATATCTAAATAAAGCGGTTCTCCAACGCTTCCGGGTTCTTTGGTACGGTCGAGAACAGCAATTTTACGGGTTGTTTTCGGCAAGGCATCAATCAGGCATTTTACATCCAGTGGCCGATATAAATGAATATTCAAGACACCTACTTTGCCGCCTTTAGCATTCAACCAACGAACTACTTCCTTGCTGGTATCCACTCCCGAACCCATAATAATAATGATGCGTTCGGCATCTTCGTCTCCGGTATAATTGAAGAGTTTATATTGTCTTCCGGTAAGTTTGGCAAACTGATCCATAGCTTCACTTACCATGCCCGGTACGGCATCATAATATTTGTTTACCGATTC
Source organism: Bacteroidota bacterium (assembly GCA_024276745.1). Taxonomy (GTDB): domain Bacteria; phylum Bacteroidota; class Bacteroidia; order Chitinophagales; family S012-47; genus JAJRWN01. The sequence continues at coordinate 14,676 of JAJRWN010000143.1, read as the reverse complement.
CCGGGCCTGAAAATAGACATCGGGATTTTGAGCAGTACCCCGGACAAAAGGATTGTCGGGCGATAAAGCTCTTTTCCGGTGTGCTTCAACCGCTTCATCATCTATCATGGATTTAATCAGTTCATCAGAAATTGAATTAATCTTATTAATTTCATGTGAAGTTCTGAAACCGTCAAATACATGCAGAAAAGGAATGCGCGATTTTAAGGTCACACTATGAGCTATCAGGGCCATATCCATGGCTTCCTGAACGTTGGAACTAAACAACATGGCCCATCCTGTAGCTCTGGTTGCCATCACATCCTGATGATCACCAAAGATAGATAATGCCTGAGCTGCTATTGATCGGGATGCAATATGAAATACGGTAGCCGTAAGTTCACCGGCAATTTTATACATATTCGGAATCATCAGCAATAATCCCTGTGATGCTGTAAAAGTAGTAGTAAGTGCTCCGGTTTGTAAAGAACCGTGAACCGTTCCTGCTGCTCCTCCTTCGCTTTGCAATTCAATAACCTTGGGTACGGTTCCCCATATATTCGTCAATCCCTGTGATGCCCATAAATCTACATTCTCACCCATTGGAGATGCAGGGGTTATCGGATATATGGCACATACTTCACTGGTTTTGTAAGCAATGTATGATGCAGCTTCGTTTCCATCTGTAATTAAAAATTTCTTCATATTTCTATGCTTTAATAAATTTCTTTTTTTTAACAAAAAATTAGCGTGTAAAGGTAGCGCATTTATATGTGAACACCGAATAAATGTAATTGGTTGCAAATTGATTTTAATCAAGATTTTACCTTTGAATATTCCTTATTTTAGTGCTTGATTCAAGAATTGGATAAACAGGTAAAAGACTCTTTCCTGTAATGATTGATTTGTAATTAATTAAAAATTAAAAATATGACTATGTTACATGCCTGGCAAATGATTAATATTGGTGAAGATTTCGTAAAAAAAACAAGTAATTTACCGGATTGTTCCGAAGGAGAAGTTTTGGTAAAGGTATCGGCATGCGGAGTATGTCATACCGATTTGAGTTTTTGGCATTATGGGGTAAAAACCAGAAAAGATTTGCCGCTTACGCTAGGTCATGAAATTAGCGGTACGGTTGTTTCGGGCGAAAAAGAATGGATAGGTAAGAAAGTAGTTATTCCTGCAGTGCTTCCCTGTGGTCATTGTGAAATTTGTCAATCAGGCAGGTCCAATATTTGTCAGAATCAATTAATGCCCGGCAATGATTTTGATGGAGGTTTTGCCTCGCATGTAAAAGTACCGGCTCAATTTCTGGCCGAAGTACCTGCTTCTTTGCTGGAGAAATACCCTTTATCCCGTTTGGCTGTTGTTGCCGATGCAATCAGTACACCTTTTCAGGTAGTAGAGAAATCTGAATTGCAAGCAGGCGATTTGGCTATTATTATCGGGGTTGGAGGAGTGGGTATTTACGCTGCTTTGCTGGCTAAAATAAAAGGTGCAAAAGTGATTGCCCTCGATGTGGATGATCAAAAACTTGCCTTAGCCAAAGCCAACGGAATTGAGGCGGTGCTCAATACGCGGGAAATGGATTTCAGAAGCCTGAAGCAAAATATCCGGAATATGGCAAAAGACCTGGGTGTATCTAAATATCAATGGAAAATTTTTGAAATGTCGGGTAGTAAAACCGGTCAGGAAACCGGTTTTGGTCTCTTAACATTTGCTTCTACGCTTTCTATCGTTGGTTTTACCCTTGATAAGCCTGAAGTAAGACTCAGTAATTTAATGGCTTTTGATGCTAAGATTATAGGTACCTGGGGCTGCAAACCTGAACTTTATGCCGATGTGCTTCAATTGCTTGATACCGGGCAATTGGATATTAATCCATTTGTACAGGAATTACCTATGTCGCAAATCAACGAAGTCTTTAAAAATACTTTACAACATAAATATTTGAAACGTAATGTGCTGATTCCTGATTTTGATTAAATGGAACAGTATAACACGACCTTAACCGTTGATATTCACTATAAATTGATCAATCCTTTGTAATTTGCAGGCCAAAATGAATCGCATGGATAAGCTGATAGCACTTGCAGCCGCTATGCCTAAAGCTGAGTTACATATTCATATTGAAGGCAGTTTGGAACCGGAACTCATGTTTCGGTTAGCTGCACGAAACCACATGGATTTACCCTATACTTCTATTGATGAATTGAAAGAAGCCTACCGTTTCGATAATTTGCAATCTTTTCTTGATATCTATTATGATGGTGCATCGGTATTGCAACGCGAATCAGATTTTTATGATCTTACATGGGCATATTTAAAAAAATGTAAAGATGAGAATATCAGGCATACCGAAATATTTTTTGATCCCCAAACACATACACAAAGGGGAATTGCTTTCGATACAGTAATTAAAGGCATTCACCGGGCTTTGGAAATGGCCTGGCAAGAATGGGGTATCAGCAGTAAGCTGATTCCTTGTTTTCTGCGTCATCTTAGCGAGGAAGATGCAATATTGACCTTTAGAGAGGCTTTGAATTACAAAGAGTGGATTGATGGTTTCGGCCTCGACAGTTCTGAGCAAAATTTTCCACCTTCCGGTTTTCAAAATGTTTTTGCAAGGGTCAGGACAGAGGGTCTTTATTGTGTAGCTCATGCCGGTGAAGAAGGACCGGCAGTCTATGTTCGCGAAGCGCTTGATTTATTGAAAATAAACCGTATCGATCATGGTAATAATGCGCTTGACGACCCTGAACTCGTAGAACGGATTGTAAAAGAAAAAATAGGTCTTACTGTCTGTCCTTTATCAAATTTTGCATTGAAAGTAACTCCTGATTTAAGTAAACACCCACTTAAAAAAATGCTTTCGGCAGCTTTGAAAGTATGCATTAATTCTGATGATCCGGCCTATTTTGGAGGCTATTTGAATCAGAATTTTGAAACTATGATCCGGCATCTTGATTTAAATGCAGGGGATATTTACCGGCTTGCCAGAAACAGTTTTGAAATATCTTTTGCCAGTGAGGAAAGAAAAATTTCCTTAATCAGCGAATTAGATGATTATTTTATTCGGAAGGGATATCATGCAAGTTTGCGCTAAACTGCCGGTGAAGATTATTTAACAGTAAATGTTCAATTTCGGAATCACTTGGGTCTTCAGTAATTTCTCCGTTTATTGAATAACTAATCTGTCCGGTTTCTTCAGAAACAATAAAAGCAATTGCATCACTTTGCTCGGTAATGCCAATAGCAGAACGATGCCTCAAGCCATAATTTGCCGGTAAATCAGGACTATCGGAAAGGGGTAATATGCAACGGGCAGCCGAAACAGCTCCATCGGCAATAATGATTGCACCATCATGCAAGGGATTGTTTTTAAAAAAAATAGACTCAATTAATTCTTCAGAAATTTGAGCATTCAGGGAAACACCGGTTTCCGAAATGGTTTGCAAACGGCTGGTAATGGCACATACAATCGTTCCGCCTATTTTGTTTTTCGACATGCCATGCAAAGCTTTGATGATTTCATGAATTTCTATGCTTCTTTGTCTGCTTATGGCCAGATTTTTAAAACTTAAACGTTTCAGAACCGAACCTCCTCCTATGCGGCTGCTTTGGCCGATATACAATAAAAAGCGTCTTATTTCTGGTTGAAAAACAATCAGTATGGCGATGATACCTACTCCGGCAAACTGACCGAGAATGCGCGACAGTAAAATCATATGTATGGATCGTACAATCAGCGAAGCAATATAAACAAACAGCAAACCCAAGAGGATATTGAAAGCAAGACTGCCGCGTACGATGCGGTAAAGTTGGAAAATGAGCAAGGCTACCAGAAATATATCGAGCACATCTATCCAGCGAAGTTCCAAAAATCCAATACTAAAGAGAAAATACTGCATATTTAATATGTCTCAAGGAATAAACAAAACTACTCTATTCATTTCATTAAGCCTTTATTAATTGTTCAACAATTTGAATGGCTTCTTTGGCTTCTTTAACATCATGAACCCGCAAAATAGCGGCTCCTTTCATTAAGGCAATGGTATTCAAGCCGGTTGTTGCATTGAGAGCCTCATCGGGGCTGCAATTAAGCAATTTGTAAATCATAGATTTTCTGGACATGCCAACCAATACCGGATATTCGAGCATGCTGAATAGTTCCAAATGCCTGAGCAAGGTAAAATTATGTTCCAATGTTTTGCCAAAACCAAATCCCGGGTCAATAATAATGTCATTTATACCTGCTTTTTGGGCAATGGAATTTCTTTGGTTAAAGAAATCAAGCAGTTCCGATACGATATCGTCATATTGAGGATTTGCTTGCATATCAGCTGGTAAACCCTGCATGTGCATCATTACATAAGGAACATGGAGTCCGGCTACTGTTTCAAACATTTTTTTATCCATCCTGCCGGCCGAAATATCATTCACCATCAAGGCACCCTCATCCACAGCTGCTTTGGCCACATCTGCCCGGATAGTGTCTATGGAAATAAGCGTATCCGGATAATCTTTCAGAATAGCTTTTATAAGCGGTAATACACGTTTGCGTTCTTCCTCAGCGGATATTAATTGAGCACCCGGCCTCGATGACATGCCCCCTATATCGAGTATATCGGCACCTTCATCAAGCAGATTTTTAACATGCTCCATGGCTTTATCGATATGCTCAAACTTTCCACCGTCATAAAAGGAATCGGGTGTACAATTTAGAATACCCATTACCAATGGCCTTTCCATTCCGAAAAGCTTTCCACGGAAATTTAAAGTTCTCTTTGTACTAAATGATGTAATTTTATTCGCCATTGTAGAATATTATCAGTCAAAATTAGTGAATTAATGACATCCCCAACTTCAAATCAATATGATGAGGCTATTGAGCAATGCCACAAGCTGTTTCTTGAAAAAAATCAAGATTACGGAACTGCCTGGCGTATTTTGAGAACGTCTTCACTGACCGATCAGATTTTTATTAAAGCTCAAAGAATAAGAACGATAGAAGAAAAGGGTAGTCAGCAAGTTGATGACCCTGTTAATCATGAATTTACCGGTATCGTTAATTACAGTATTATGGCTTTGATTCAGCTTGAATTGGGCAACAATAAACCTGATCATGAAAAATTTGACACCCTCGATGCTTTATACCATCAAAAAGCTGCGGAAGCCAAAAAACTGATGATGGCAAAAAATCATGATTACGGGGAAGCCTGGCGCGATATGAGGGTCAGTAGTTTTACCGATTTAATTTTAATGAAATTGCTCAGAATAAAACAAATTGAAAATAATCAAGGTCATACTAAAGTATCCGAAGGGCTTGATGCCAATTTTCTTGATATTTTGAACTATGCCGTTTTTGCATTGATAACGATAAATGAAAAGCATGAAACACATCACAAATATTAGCCGCTATCTGGTCGGTGTACTTTTTATTGTTTCAGGTTTAATCAAGGCCAACGATCCTCTGGGTTTTTCTTATAAACTGCAAGAATTTTATGAAGTCTTCGGCCATTATGTTTTGCTGAAATGGTTTAATACACCCCTGTTTTTAAACACCACACTTGAAGCAGCCGTTATTATGTGTATTCTTGAAATAACACTTGGTTTTGCTTTGCTCAGTGGTGCTTTACCCAAACTGGCAAGCTGGATATCACTATTAATGATGATTTGGTTTACTTTTCTTACCGCTTTTGCGGCCATTTCGGGGCAAATCACCGATTGTGGTTGTTTTGGTGATGCCATAAAACTTAGTAATTGGGGCTCATTTTGGAAAGATATTGCGCTATTGGTTTTTATCAGTTTTATATTTCTTAACCGTAGAAAAATCCATCCGGCTATTTCAAAACGCTTTGCTGTTGCGTTTACAGCTGGCGGACTATTGTTCTCGCTTGGCTTTGCTCTACATTGCATTTATCATCTTCCGGTAAAAGATTTCAGACCCTATTATGTGGGTAGCAATGTGTGTGAAAACAGAATAGATATTCCCGATCAGCTTAAATTTTTCTATATCTTAAAAAATAAAACATCCGGAGAGGTTCAGGAATTTGAAAATTTCCCAGCCGATTATGAAAAGAATTGGGATTTTGTAAAAAGCCGAACGGAAATATTGAAAAAAGGTAAAGCGGCCAAAATCGTTAATTTCAGATTGACCAATTCAGCAGGAGATGAAATTACCGACAGTCTGCTGCAATTGGATGGCTACAAAGTGATGATAGTGATGTATAATATCAGTCATACAAAACAAGGCAATATGTCTGCTATCAACCGGCTCAGTGCTAAATTAAAGGCTGCTGGTATTCCCGTTTTTGGGATTACTTCATCGTCCGACAGGGATATCGAAATCTTTAAACAAGAAACCGGCAGCAGCATTCCATTTCTTATTGGCGATGAGGTTGAATTAAAAACAATGGTACGTGCCAATCCCGGTATTATTTTGATGAATGCTTGCAAAATAGTGGGGAAATGGAATGCGCATGACACGCCAAGCTTTGACTATTTGAAAAAGACCTTTTTTGAATGAGTAAGTATATCCGGAATAAATTATTCTATGCCTTTTCCATTTTAATTGGTGTAATACTTTTGGTGTTTTTCTTGTTTTATGCCTTAAAAATTGATCCCACAAAAGCCAGTCTGGATCAAAGATCGGATGCAAAAACCCGGAAAGCCATTATGGAAAAATATGGGCTTGATAAAGCCTGGTATCAGCGTTTCTATGCCTATATCGGTGACTTGTCGCCCTTATGGGTTTACGATAATAATGCAAGCAACAAAGCAGAATATCGCTATCGTGCAATCTTTGGCCTGGGTCACCATAAGGTGCTGGCTGTAAAAGCACCTTATTTTGGCCGTTCGATGCAATCGGGCAGGAGAGTGAGTGAAATGATTGGAAAAGGTTTGAAAAACTCAGCTATTCTGGCCATAACGGCAATGATATTTGCTTTGTTCTGGGGTTTATGTTTCGGAGCATTGGCTGCTGTTTACAAAGATTCCTTACTGGATCGTATAGTCATTGCATTATCGGCCATCGGGGTATCCATACCTTCTTATTTTTCAGCGATCCTTTTGAGTATAATATTTGGATATATGCTAAAATCATTTACCGGTTTGAATATGATTGGAAGTTTGTATGATTTGGAAGGGCATCTGACTTTAAAAAATCTGATTCTCCCGGCACTTGCTTTAGGCATCCGGCCAATAGCCATTATTACCCAACTCAGCCGGAATGCCATGCTCGAAGTTTTGTATGAAGATTATATCCGGACAGCTTATGCCAAAGGATTAAGCAAACTAAGGGTAATCTATCATCATGCCTTGCGCAATGCACTCAATCCGGTAGTTACTTCAGTATCAGGCTGGTTTGCTTCCTTGCTTGCCGGTGCTTATTTTGTAGAAATAATTTTCAATTTCAAAGGTTTGGGCTATGAAACGGTAAAAGCTATAGAAAGCAATGATTTTCCTGTTATTCTGGCTTCTGTTCTGGCAGCTGCCCTTATATTTGTGTTAATCAATTTTGCCGTAGATCTGTCCTATGTTTGGATCGATCCGCGAGTGAAAATTACCGGCAAAGCAAAACAATAATGAATAATATTTACCTCATCGGTTTTATGGGAAGTGGGAAATCTACTTTTGGTAAAAAACTGGCAGCTGCACTTCAATTTCATTTTATTGATTTAGATAAGAAAATCGAAAAACAAACTGGAAAAACCATTTTGGAAATATTTGATGAATCGAGTGAAGATATATTCAGAAAGATTGAATCGAAGGTATTAAATAATTTAAATACTAAAAACAGTGTTATTGCTTGTGGAGGAGGGACTCCTTGTTTTTTTCAAAACATGGATACGATAAAAAAAGATGGAATAAGTGTATATTTGAAAATGCCGGTAAAGACCATTAAAGACCGGTTGAATCGTTCACATAAAAAAAGGCCACTCTTACAAAACCTAAGCAAGGATCGATTGGATATCGAAATTCCCCAAATGTTGGATTATCGCAGTTATTATTATCATCAAGCCGATATTATTATTGATTCGCTTCATATTCAGGCAAAACAACTGGCAGCATATTTATCAGAAAATTATTCAAGATAAACGGCAACAACCGACCGACCTTCTACTTCAACGGCAATATTTTCCTGCAATGTTGTAGATAAACTCAGGCCGATAAAATCAGGGCATACCGGAAAAACCTTATGTTGCCGGTCGACCAATACAGCCGTTTGCAAGCGGCAAGGAAGAAAGTCTAAAAAAGGTTTGGTAGCATAGAGCAGGGTACGCCCCGTATTGGCTACATCATCTACAATAATCACCACTTTTCCGTTGATCTCCTCATCAATTTTTCCGCTTACTTCTTCCAAAACCGGATTGGCTGCATGCACACTGATTGGCAATACCGAAACATTGACCGGTCTTATTTTTCTGATAAAAGATGCCAGTTGACGGGCTAATAATAATCCTTTATTGTTGATACCGGCTAAAATAATTTCTTTCTCTCCATAATTTTCTTCCAGAATTTGATAAGCCATTCTTTCAATCTTTTTTCGAATAAGCGATTTTTCCAAAACAAGGGTTCTAGTTTCCATAGTGGATATTTTATAAATGTAATACAGCTCTGCTTTGTATCAGCAGTTTACCTTCGTACAAATGTAGAAAGTAAGTACCACTTGGCAAGTGTGACAGCTCAATGGTATTAATGGTGTGTTTGTTGAGTGTATTCGATGGTATTACAATTTTACCCTGAAGATTGGTGATTTCGGCATTGTAAATAGATTCTGACGGCTTATTGATACTGATAAACAATATATCTTTCACCGGATTTGGATATATCTTTACCTTGTTCTTGTTGTATGAACCGATACCGGTAAGGTAAAGGCACGAACCGTCATCGATTGAAGCTAAGGGATTGAAATTAGCAGCTGCAGGATTGGTGCAGCCTAATGTGGCCGTCATGATATTATATGCATTGACCTTACCATAACCCCAAACATTATTAGGTAAGTTTGTCCCGGTGAAGGCATCCTGAAAGCAAGATTTTTTCATAGCATCAATCATCATAGCATAATTAGCTTCAGGATGAAGTTGAAAAAACAAAGCTGCTATACCGGCAGCAACCGGTGAGGCTAAAGAAGTACCTCCGTTGATCCGGTGCATACCTCCCTGTGCTACTTTAGTAGGGTCGGCCTGAATCAGTATGCTCATATAATTATGTGCCCCGGTACTAATAGTGCCACTTCCACTGGCGCAAACATCGGGTTTAAGACGGCCATCTCGGGTCGGTCCGTGTGATGAGGAAGCAGCCAAATTTTGTACAGGTTCTGATATTATTTGAATATTACCGTTATAGTCAATGTAACTCGACCGGTTCACGTAGTTTCCTACCGTAAGCACATGATCAGAACATTGCCAGCTCGAGACTATATTTTTTTTATAATCAGGAAATTGATAAAATTCCATTGAAGGCAAAGTGCTGCTTGACGGTAAACCGGCAACTATCATATTGGAGGTATGCGTAACCGTAGCAGCAGACCAGATATCAAACTGTCCGCTTCCGCTTGCTCTGAAGCTCCAATAATAAGCGGTGCTGTCAGGATGAATGACTACGTCAATGCCATAACGTCCATAACTTTTTTCTACATAAATTTCAATTAATCCAAGCCGGTTTTGATAATAATAAATAGAATCCTTTATAAAACCCGATGTAGAATCATTCATGTGTAAGTCATCAATCAGGTTATAAAATTTTGTTTCTCCCCGGTGTTTGAAATCTGTTGGATCGTCAACACCTATTGAAAATTGCGCATGATTAAAATCGGCCTCATTAGCCCATACCTGATAGTAAACTGCATTTAATTGAGGGTTATAGTCAAACCAGGTAAAACTAGTGTCGCTGCTCAGTGGATAGGAGAGATGATAGGGAAAACGCCCTCCATTGCCGGCTGCAGCAACAACAGCTCTTCCATTGGCCTGTTCCAATTCATTATCAATTATTTTTGATGTGAGATCGAGCCCGTCATGAGAACCGAAATAAGTACCTACACTGGTATTGATAACACAAGGTTTTCCTAATAAGCTGGCTTTTTTAAAAATATAATCAACGGCATCGGCCACACGGGTAAGAAAATTTTCACCTTCATCAATGGCAACCATAATAATACCGGCATGAGGTGCTACACCGGCATAATTATTTACTGCCGAACCATTGCCTGCTGCTGTACCGGCCACATCGCTTCCATGGCTGTTTTTCCACCATGGATCGATATGGGTGCAATTGCCCTGATCAATATCATTTTTGCTCCATTCCTGCCCGTAGCCATACTGTACAGGTGTATTGGGCCCCAGCGGTGAAAACTGATCCCAGATATACAAAATCCTGGAACTTCCATCAGGGTTTTTAAAATCCGGATGATCAATATCAATACCGGTATCAAGAAAACCAATGATAACACTATCGCCCAGAAAAGGCCTGGGCAAAGTTCCCGAACCCTGATGTACTTCTTTTACATGGTTATTAAGCAGCATTTTATCATTCATCATCATACCTTTTCCGGGATAATACTCGATACGTTTAATCTTTCCGCTTGCCAGTAATTTGGGTATATCGGCCACATCCATTTCGATAGAGGCTATATCGCCACTGGCAAATTTATAGGTAGCACCCAGTTCACGGGTCATCAGCATAATCGTATTCAAATCACCTTGTACCAGCAATGGAACCCTAGTGGGGAAACGTTCGGGATGATGCATCAGAATAGCAACCTGATTATTGAAAGTATTGTTATTTTTAAAAGATGCAGTGGATTGGGCTTGTAGGGCAAAGAAAGAAAACCCAAAAACAATAATACAACAGGATAAGTGGCGCATCTATATTTTGTTTAGCGGTTTGTACGTAAAAATGCAGTAAAGGATAAAGGTTTTTATAAAATTTGAAAGTAGCTCTTAACTTAGCACTATAAAAATAAAATACTTATGAGCATTTCAGCAGTAATTTTCATATTGGCAACCTTACTCACTATAGGTTTTTTCAGTTTTCGCATTAAAACCATACTGTTTAATATAGGTTTAGGGCGAGCGGAAAAGCTCAATAACCGGAAATCGCGCAGGTTTAAAAATATGCTCTTGCTTGCATTCGGGCAGAAGAAGATGTTTCAGCGGCCGGTTCCGGCTATGCTTCATTTTTTTGTGTATGCCGGATTTATCATTATCAATATTGAGATTCTTGAGATTGTACTCGATGGAGTCACCGGCAGGCATCGTTTGTTTGCACCGCTGATGGGCTTCTCGTATGCCGGTTTTATTTCTGCTTTCGAGATATTGGCGGTTTTGGTGATTTTGGGTTGTGCCATATTTCTTATTCGTAGAAATATACTAAAACTGAAACGTTTTCATAGTGCGGAAATGACTGCATGGCCCCGTTCCGATGCCAATATTATTTTGATTACCGAAATTCTTTTGATGAGTGCATTTCTGAGTATGAATGCCTGCGACCAACTTTTGCAGCAATCAGCATATCAACATTATGTTTTTACCGGTTCCTTTTTAATATCCTCTATGTTGAAGCCTTTATTTTCGGGCATAAGCGTTGACGGATTGCATATAATTGAACGAAGTGCATGGTGGTTTCATATACTCGGTGTATTTGCTTTTGCCGTATATGTTACCTATTCAAAACATTTACATATTTTTCTGGCCTTCCCAAACAGTTATTTTATGCGTCTGAAACCCTGGTCGGAGATTGCCAATATGCCGGCCATTACGAGAGAGGTAAAATTAATGCTTGATCCTTCAGCCACATCCGGATCAGATGATGTCCCGCCACCCGGGCGTTTTGGTGCCAGAGATGTGAATGATTTGAGCTGGAAAGATTTGTTGGATGCTTACAGTTGTACTGAATGTGGACGATGTACCAGCGCTTGCCCGGCCAATGAAACCGGTAAAAAACTATCGCCACGAAGCATTATGATGGCTACGCGCGACCGGGCCGATGAATTAGGGAAATTTATTAGAAAAAACGGAAAGGATAAAAATGATGGTAAGTCCTTATTGGGCGATTATATCAGTGTGGAGGAATTGAATGCATGTACAAGCTGCCAGGCTTGTGTTTACGAATGCCCCGTAAGTATAAATCCTTTAAAAATTATTATTGATTTAAGACGATATCTGATTATGGAAGAATCCAAATCACCGGCTGAATGGAATCTGATGTTTTCAAATTTGGAAAATAATTTTGCCCCTTGGCAATTTTCACCGGAAGACCGTTTGCAATGGACTGAAGTTTAATCTTTTACCCGGCTGCTCGACATGGCTCTGATAATCCAGTTGGGGAGGGGTTTATTTGGATTTCTTTTCTTCAGGTTCAAATACCAGCCTAATTTTTTAATAATGGGTATCCGGTGGGTTTCAACAAATTCAATTAAAGTACCGTCTGCATCGGCAATATAGGCAAAATGCCCTGCTGCTTCACCCATATCGAAAGAAGAGGAACTGTCAACGGTAAACGGAAATCCATTGCTTTCGCAAGTTTCCCTTAGTTTCGACATATTATTGATATCAAAACAAAGATGAATAAAACCTAAATCACCCCAGTACCGGTTTTCATAAATTTTCTTTGGTTTACGATCAAGCGATTGAATTAATTCAATCTGGCTCGGGCCAAACAAACGGCTGAAAACACCGTTTCTTATTTTGCTGTCGGCAAGCATAATCCTGCGTAATTTTCTATCGCCTCCCGGTAAAGCTTTTAAATCTTCATGAATACCTGAAATATCATACAATACTTTATCATATCCTAAAATATCGCGGTAAACGCTTAGTGCTTTATCGATATCTGAAACACCAATCATGGCACCGGTAGGACCTCCTGTTAAACCTCTATTTAGTCTGAACCATACCGGATGACCCGTGATTTCAAATATATTATTCTCGGGATCGGAAACAAAAAAGTGCTTATACGCTCCTTTGGGCACATTTTCCAATTTGCCCAATACCCGAATTCCTTTTTTCTTAAATGCCCGGTAGGTAGCTTCCACATCTTTAGCTTTTATCCTGGCTGAAACAATGCCCAAATCGCCTAATTGAATTTCAAAATCGGCTGCCTTTGGGGTTCGTTTGGTGTATTGCCATATTTCAAATCCACTGCCGCCCTGAAGATTTAAAGCCAGAACTGCATGTCGCTCACGGGGTTTTCCGCCTGTATATTTTAACATCAGTCCTGCTTCGGCCGCTTCTTCAAATACTCTGATGTCCATACCAAAATTTTGACGATACCATTTCCATGATTTGTGAACATCTGTAACACCAATCCCTATTTGTTGTATTCCTGTAATTATATTATGCATTATGTTGGTTTGTTTTTGTAGAAGAGTATGTAAAGATACTATCTCACATTGAGTTTGCGTATCAAGCGGTGATAAATTGAGGGGACAAATCGATAAATATAAATGAGCAGTATATCGGGCCATCCGATATATACTTCCTTTTTATTCCTTTTTATTGCTTTTATTATTTTCCGGGCACATTTGGCAGCATCCATTCCGTGTGCCTGACCATAATCCATGGTTCCCTGCGGACTACCATCGGCCAAAAGAGCATTATACGAAATATTGGTTCTTATTCTTCCGGGATTAACAATAGTGATTTTAATCTGTTCATCATGAAGTTCGGCTCTGACGGTTTCAAAATAACCATGTAAAGCATGTTTGGCTGCCGAATAGGCCGATCGAAGGGGATATCCAAATTTACCGGCCAGACTGCTCACCACGACAATACGACCTCCTTTATTCCTGATCATTTGAGGAATCACGGCCCGGGCAAGCTCCGTATTGCTGAAAAAATCAATGTCCAGGATTTTTTTGTCTAATTCCAAAGAGGATTCAATGAATAAGTTGCGCTGACTGATGCCTCCGCATAATATAAGTTGGTCTATTTTTGGAAATAATTGATAAGCTTTGTCCGCTACATCTCCAATCTTCTCAGGCTCGGCTAAATCGAAGGGCAATATCTGATGCCGATTGCCTAAAGATTGTTTCAATTCTTCCAGTGCTTGTACATTTCTACCTGACAGAATCAGGCTTGCACCCAATTGATGCAATTGGACGGATAATTCAAGTCCCAGTCCTGACGATGCACCGGTAATCCAGATAACCTGTTTGTTCATGGCATTGCTTTGTGCGAATTTAATGAAAGGATTTTAATCTAAACAAAGCGATTTTGTAGATACCTGTTTTTTCTTTTTATAATCTATTTTGTAGAAGTATTGTAGAATTAAAACAAATTTTTCGAACGGTTCCATTCTATAGCTTCTTTTATGGCTTCCTGCAATGAACTTTGAGGCATTTTAAGTTCGTTGACAGCTTTTTGAGCACTATAATAATTATCATCGCATGACATCCGGGCTAAGGCATAACTGAATGGAGGCTTTTTACTGCTTAGTTTAGCAATGCTCTCAGCAGCAATTCCGCCTATTTTTAGCAAAAAAGACGGGATAGGGTATAAGCGTAGTTTGATTTCAGCAGTATCGGCTATCAAACGGAATATTTCTTTATAAGACAGGTTTATGTTGCCCAAAATATAACATTCTCCTATGCTTCCCATGCTCACTGCATTAACAATGCCTCTTGCAACATCCTTTACCGGTACATAATTTCTTCCACCCCGCGGATAAACCAGGCTTTTCCTTTTGCATACATTG
>JAJRWN010000142.1 GCA_024276745.1 Bacteroidota bacterium | reverse complement strand
CCCAATTGTCCGGGTGTTATTACTCCCGGTGAAGCTAAATGTGGTATTATGCCGGGTTTTATTCATCGCGATGGTCATATCGGTATCATTTCACGAAGTGGTACATTGACCTACGAAGCAGTTGACCAGGTTACCAAAGCCGGGCTTGGGCAGTCAACCTGTATCGGAATTGGCGGAGACCCGATTATTGGCACAACCACGCTTGATGCAGTAAAACTGCTTATGGCTGATGAGGATACACATGGCATCATCATTATCGGGGAAATTGGTGGAAACATGGAAGCCGATGCTGCTTACTGGATTAAAGAAAACGGTATCAAACCGGTGGCAGGTTTTATAGCCGGTCAAACGGCCCCTAAAGGTCGAAGAATGGGACATGCAGGAGCTATCATTGGGGGTAAAGCCGATACAGCTGCTGCCAAAATGGATATCCTCCGTTCTTGTGGTATTCATGTAGCCGAATCCCCTGCCTTTATCGGACAAACAATGGCTGATGCTATGAATGGTGCGAAATAAACACCCTGCTTTCTCATTCTATTCTAATTTTCAATCCAAGGATATTCCTTAGGATTGAGTTCTATGTGAAAATTGGTTTTCTTTTTTTTATACCAAAGGTATTTCCATGCATCTATGCAAAATGACAATTTTAAATTGTCTAAGGCCACTCATTTTTCTGCATAGCATTTCAAAACATCCGGGGGAAATAATTTTTTAGATACCATATTTAATCAAAAGTATTGTCTGGCAGGTCTTTTTATTGATAATTGATTTATTTATGGAGTAAACAAATCATTATGAGTAAAAAAAAAGTGAGAATAATTTGTTTTATATCATTTTTTTTTTTTTTTTTGATACTTCATACGTAAAATATTATTATTAAATCACTCAAAACATAAAGACATGAAAAAAATTAAAACATTATTGCTGGCCATGATGATTTCCAGTGTCAGTTTTGCAACACCGAAGGCATTTGTCCAACTCTTAGGAATGGATAACGGATGTTATACGGTGCTTGTTTTCATCGCAGACGTTGACAATAATGGCAACATTACATCGATTATTGTACAATCAACATATCGAATGTGTCCGGATGCAATAAATCAAAAGAATAATCATTCCGGTTTGAAAAATCCGGATTTTGAAAATGCATTAAAATTTCCCGAAATCAATCAGGCAGTGGCAGATTACTTGAATCGTCAGCTCGAATCAGGAACGTACCCTATTGATGAAAATGCAGTGAAGGTATTTCCAAATCCCAGTGGCAGCAGCCTGCAGGTTTCCTTAAGCATGAAAGAATCTGCAAATGTTAATTTGTTATTGTTTTCGCTTGATGGCAAATTGATAGATCTTTATAATGCAGGCAAGCTTTCCGGCACAAGCAGAATTCGGTATTCAATACCTGATAAGGTTTCAGCGGGTAATTATATGCTCATCATTCAGGCCGGTGATCAAAACATGGCACGACAGATTTCAATTCGATAAAATGATTGGATATTAGTAAAAGGGCATCCGTGCGGATGCCCTTTTAATTTCAATGTATAATAATCCGTCTCAAAATTCCAGAATACAAAAGCCCGGATATCACCGGCTTGTTTAGCCTGCAGGGTATTTCGAAATGTTAAATTCCTAAAATAATGCCTTATAAATTTGGTATGTTCAAATAGATAAGTGTATTTTGTTATCATAAACAAGAACTAAACATCATGAAAACCATTAAATATATCATAATATTATTTGGGTTTTCATTTATTTCGTCATGCATGAAAGAAAGCATCAAAGAAAATGAAACCATTGAGTCAAATCCAATGGAATTGAATTTTAAAACACAATCAGATTCATTTTATGCATCATATGGTTCATGTCAGTCTGATTCAACAGCGGTAATTTTCCTTTGGAATCTTATTATCGGCAACGATACCATTGTTGTAGTGAACAGGGAAGAAAAAAATATTGATACAACTGTGGCACACAAATTATTTCTGGGCCAGAACATGAATTTATGGGATGGAGATTCATTTACTTTTAACATTCCTGTTTCAGGAAAATATTGGTATATCCCCTTAGATGATCCGGCAAAAATGACCATTTTAGATCCGGGTGGATATGAATTTGTTTGCTTATGCGGTGGATTATTAACCGGATGCACTCCCATTAGAAATGGAAATACAGCTAAATGCAAAGATTTATATTGCTCGGATTGTTGTTCAGGAGAAATTCATTATACCAGTATTGTCCATCGTCCAATATCTAATGTAAGTGGAGTGATTATTAAAGCTCAGACTGTATCATACAATGGTGTTGATTTTAATTAATTGTAATGGCAATAGAAAGATAAAAAGGCATCCAAAAGGATGCCTTTTTATCTTTAGTTATTAATTAGTTTGTTATCAATAATTCATTCCAAGATTCCAGAATACAAAAGCCCAGATATCACCGGCTTCATCGATTTGCATGGATACCGGTTTACCGCTACCATGTCCGGCCCGGGTTTCAATACGGATAAGAATGGGTTGGTCACCGGCTTGTTTAGCCTGCAGGGTAGCGGCAAATTTAAAACTATGAGCCGGTACTACACGATCGTCATGATCGGCCGTGGTTATTAGCGTGGCCGGATATGAAACACCGGCTTTTACATTATGCAGTGGGCTGAAACGATACAAATTTTTAAAACTGGCTTCACTTTCTTCGCTCGTACCATATTCTACTGCCCAGCCATAGCCTACGGTAAACTTATGATAGCGCAACATATCCTGAACACCTACAGCCGGAAGTGCCACTTTGCAGATATCCGGTCTTTGAGTCATCACAGCGCCAATCAAAAGACCTCCGTTGGAGCGACCACTTATGGCCAACTTATCATGGGAAGTATAGCCTTGGTCAGCGAGAAAATCGGCAGCAGCCATGAAATCATCAAAAACGTTTTGTTTGTTCATCAACATACCGGCTTTATGCCAGGCTTCACCATACTCGCCACCACCGCGCATATTGGCCTGTGCATACACACCGCCTTGCTCCAGGAAAACAATGTTTGAAATCCGGAACGAAGGCATGATACTGATGTTGAATCCGCCATAGCCATATAGCAAAGCAGGATTATTGCCATCTTTTTTTATGCCTTTTTTATAGGTAATGAACATGGGGATTTTCGTTCCGTCTTTACTATTGTAAAAAACCTGCTCGGTAGTATAATCGTCCGGATTGAATTGTACATCGGGTCTGAAGTAAACAGATGAAGAACCGCTTAAGAGCTTATAACTGAAAATGGTGGTAGGGTAGGTGAAAGAAGTAAAACTGTAATAAGTAATCGAGTCATCATCCTCGCCATCAAAACCACCGGCTGTGCCGATACCCGGTAAATCCACATTGTGCAAAAACTTACCCTCATTATCAAATACCGAAACTAAAGTATGCACATCTTGCATATAATTGGCAAAAAATAATTTACCGGTATAAGTAACTCCGCTAAGTGTATTATCCGATTCAGGAATCAGATCTTTCCAGTTACCGGAGCTTGGATTCCCGGGGTCAACTTCTACCAGCCGGTAGTTCTCAGCTCCAAGATTGGTATAGATAAAAAGCCGGTTGCCATCGTTTCCAATCACATATTGATCGTTATCAAAATTATCCACTACATCAATCCAGGGACTGTCTGTTCCTTTCTCCAGATCTTTGATTTTCAAGGTATTGCCACTCGTTCCTTCGCTGCTGAACAATGAAAGCCAGCGTTCATCATCGGTTATGGATACAAAATTATAGCGCAAAGGATGTTCGCTGTCTTCGTAAATCAGCCGGTCGGCCGATTGTTCATCACCCAAATTGTGATAATAAACTTTTTGATTATGATTTTGACCTTTTAAAACATCTGCATCGCTAGATTCAGGATAGCGCGAATAGAAAAAACCATTGCCAAACCAATCGGCTCCGCTGAATTTTATCCATTCGAGATGATCGGCAAGTTCTTCTCCTGTTTCCAGATTTATCACTTTCATATCAACCCAGTCGCTACCGCCTGCCGCTGTTGTATAGGCCGAGTATTTGCCATCTTTTGAAACTGAAAATCCTTTCAGGGCAACCGTACCATCTTCGGAAAAAGTATTTGGATCGAGCAGTACTTTCGCCTCTCCATTTGGGCCATCCTGCATATACAAAACACTTTGATTTTGTAAGCCATCATTTTTATAGTAGAAATAGCGGTTGCCTTTATGAAAAGGAGCTGATGATTTAGGATAATTCCATAGCTCGCTGAGTCGATCTTTAATTTTGTTTCTAAAGGGAATCTGATCCAGATAAGAGAATGTGGCTTTGTTTTCGGCTTTTACCCAAGTTGCTGTTTCCGTACTTTTATCGTCTTCGAGCCAACGGTAAGGGTCCGGTACTATGGTACCAAAATAATCGTCAACTACCGTGCTGTCCATCCGGGTTTGGGGCAGGTCAACTTTAATTTTTTTTCGTGATGTTTCATTGTTATGGCAAGCCGTAAACATTAATCCGGTTATAAAAGACAGGGCAATGTATTTTTTCATAGTGTATTGTTTTCTGCGAATGTACTAAGATCGTATGGAATGACTTTTGTATAATTGTTAAATTCAGCTAATTGAAAAACAGGCATAATGATTGGATACTAATGATTAAATTTTGTATTCATCAGCCAAATGTCTAAATTTATTTCCCAAATCTTAAACAAACATACATGAAACGTACAATCTTATTTCTTATATGTTCGGTAGCCATCACTTTATCAAGCGTAGGGCAGAACATTAACCAGTTGATAACGAAAGGAGTAGCTTTAAAAAATACATATAAAGAAACAGCTGCTCTTGAAAAATTTAATGCTGCTTTGAAAATTGATCCAAATAATTTTGAAGCTGTATGGAATGCCAGTTATTGCACTGCCATATTGGGTAATCGCCAGGCTACAAAATCAGAGCAAGCCGATTGGTTCCGGAAAGCTAATGAATTGGCCGATCAGGCTTTGCAAATCAATCCTACCAGCACCGATGCCAATTATGTAAAAGCTTTGGCTGTTGGTCGTTTGGCTTTAATTTCTGATACAAAAACAAAACTTGAATTATCACGCGATGTAAAAAAATATTCAGAATTAGCCATTAAATATGATAAAAGTAATGAAAAAGCATGGCATACGCTAGGACGTTGGCATTATGAAGTAAAAGAGCTGGGTGCTACGAAAATGGTACTGATTAAACTTATTTATGGCGGTTTGCCAAAAGCCAGCTACGAATCGGCCGTTGAATGTTTTAAAAAAGCAATTGCATTGCGCCCTGATTATATTTTATATTATCTTGACTTGGCCAAAGCTTATGATGGATTGCATCAAGATGAGAAAGCGATATTGATTTTAAACAAAGCTTTAGCATTAAAACCGGAATCACCTGATGATGCAGGTAGATTGGAAGGATGCAGGGAATTGTTGGATGATCTGAAATAAATAATCAAACCTATTTAAAGAAGCCTGCGGATGCAGGCTTCTTTTATAGGAGATTAAGAACTTTGTCTGTTTATCGTCACTTATGAAGAAACTACTTAAAACTGAAAATAAATAAAGGGTTGAACTTGTGCCGACATGACCTGAAAGAGGCCGAATGCTACCAGGGCTATTATCATTGCCTGTGCAAAAAGGGGAAATTGATTAAATATATGTTCACTCTGGTTTTTCCATTCACGTGGTATGAAGTGTAGTATGAATCCAATCAACAGAACCGCAAAAACAGATTTATAGCTGCTGACAACATCAGGAATCAAAGACCAGTAGAAATGAGTAGTAATCTGCCGGATCATGCTAATGGCTTTGTCCATACTGCCGGCAGCAAAGAAAATCCATGCAAAGCACACAAAGTGAAAGGTGATAAAGCCATAAACTAATTTTTTCCAGATAGGGATGATTTTATTTTTGGAAGGAAAGATTTCATTTAAATATCGATGAAAGCTGAGGCCGGCACCATGCAAAGCCCCCCAAATAATAAAGCGCCATGCTGCACCATGCCAAAGCCCTCCGAGAAGCATAGTCAACATCAGGTTTTTATAGGTTTTCCATTTTCCATGTCGATTGCCACCAAGCGGTATATAAAGATAATCGCGCAACCAGGTACTCAGGCTGATATGCCATCGCTGCCAAAAATTACGAATATTAATGGCTTTATAAGGGCTATTGAAATTTAATGGTAATCGAAATCCAAGGAGCAAACCGATACCGATAGCAATATCGGAATATCCTGAGAAATCGCCATAAATTTGCAAGGCAAAACCATAAACAGCCGTAAGATTTTGAAACCCGGTATATTTTGCAGGGTCATCGAATACAGCACCTACAAAATTGGCTCCCAGATAATCGGCAATCAATATTTTTTTTATCATACCGGCCATAATGAGTATCAAAGCACGACTGACATCGGCACGGCTTACGGAATAGGGCTTGTATATCTGTGGTACAAAAGAAGATGCGCGCACAATAGGACCGGCTACCAATTGAGGGAAAAAGCTTACATAGAATGCAAAATCAAAAACATCGTTTACCGGTTTTACCTGCCTCCGGTAAACATCTATCGAGTAGCTTATGGTTTGAAAAGTATAGAATGATATTCCTATAGGCAGAAAAATATTTTCAATATTAAAGTGGCTTCCACTCAGGCTATTGGCCATTTGTGCGAATATATCAATAGCCACAAAATGAGTCCCTAGAAGATTATTTAAGGAATCGATAAAAAAGCCGGCATATTTAAAATAAGCCAGTACACCAAGATTGATAATCACACTGGCTGCGAGCAAATATTTTCGTCTTTTTTCATTATCGGAGCCATAAATCAAACGCCCGATATTATAATCAACCAAAGTTGAAAAAATTAATAATAAAAAATAAAGGCCACCCGATTTATAATAGAAAAACAGACTGAATAAAGTAAGATAGATATTCCTTATTCTTGTTTTTTTATAAACCAAAGTAAAAATGGCATACATGACTGTGAAGAACAACCAAAAATCGTATCGGTTGAAAAAGAAAGCATGAGCCGGATCGGTACTGTAACCAAAAATATATTGAAGCCAGTTGAGCATTGTTTTATTTATTCATTTCTTGTAAATACTGGTAATAAGATTCCATTAAAGCATCGTAAAACAAATCGCCTTGCAGTTTATATCCGGCTTCGGAGTAATGAATTTTATCGGCTACTGCCAGTCCGTTTTTATACCATTCATAGATCGAATTGGCAGCTCCCATTACCGAGTAAAAATCCCAAACAGCACATTGTTGTTCAAGGCCTAATTCAATAATAGCCTGCCGGGTTTTTATATAATTATAATTATAATAACGTCTGTAACGGTAAGCATCACCGGGGGTGGTCAGCAGAATGGAAGCATCAGGTACAGCCTTTTTTATCTGCTTAATCAGCCGGGTATAATGAAGTTTGAAATGATCTACATCAAACGCTTTGGGATATGCATCATTGGCTCCGAGGCTGATAATAATTAAGTGAGGATTTAATACCGTGAGTTGGCTATCGAACAAATTGCATCTCAACCAGGCTGTTACATCGGCACCGTTGATACCTACCGAACTATACATAATGCCCGGATCGTCCGATTCGAGGCTTAGTCCATACAATGTAAAATGGTTTTGAACGTCATTCGTTTTTTCAAAATAAAGTTTTATTGATTCTAATGGTTTCAGCAAGATAAATTCACGGTATTGACTATAATCGGTCATTTCAATAACATGAGCACCCGCAATCATTACCTCATAGCTTGAAGGAAGCCGGTCATAAAAAACTTTTATCCTCGTAATTTGATAAGGTTTTCCGGGTCTTTCCCGATTGGGGTCAATGCTTAAAGTAGCTTTAAAGTCATAGGTTGTGGCCGTCATACCCGATAAACCCAGATTACAAGCCAGTTTTCTTTGCATATTCCGGCAAGCTGTCCATTCGCCCGTATAGCTTACCCCAAAATTTAATGGATTGTTGGTATTGCCTATCCGGTAGGGAAACAGAAAACCACGTCCGCCATTATCAAGTGCAAATGTTTGCTGCAGGTCTTCGCGTACCCGGTCTGAAAAAAATCCGGCCTGAATATGTGAATCACCAATTTGCAATATCCTTAACTGACGGTCGCCACGTTTTATTAAACTGTCAAGATTTTGAAAGGCTGTATTAAGACAATGATCGTTTATATGTATGTAATTGGAGTCAAGTGCAAGGAAAGGATATTTTTCATAAACTTCCCGGTCGGGCTGAGCCTGTGAAACAACAGGTAAAAGCAATAGTGCACATAAAAACTTCAACATTTCTTTATAAAGCATCTTTATATTTATAATAGGCTTCAATCAAAGCATCGTAAATCATTTGTCCGATTATTTTGGCTCCTCTGGGATTATAATGGGTATAATCTTTTTCGGCATAAGGAGGATCATTTTCAACCCAGGATACCATTGAATTATGCCCTCCCATGGCTTCATACAAATCCCAAAATGCTGAAGCCGATCGAAAGGCTGCATTACGTTGTGCATTTCGGATGAGTTCTATATTAGGATACGATTCCATTGATGTTTCTTCTTTTCGTGCCATATCTGACACACCAATGACTAGTACCGGTATGCCGGGAACGGCTCTTTTTAAGGCCAATATCTGTCTGTACATCATGTTCTCATAATACTTGTAATGTTTTACTACATTGGGAACCACGTTTACTCCAAATTGTAAAATAATCAATTTGGTATTCAGGGTTTTTATCTGGGATGCCAATATACTTGGGCTCATTCCGGTAAAATTGGTAACGGCACTTCCTCTTAATCCCAGATTGTCAACCGAAATGCCTTGTTTGCAATCTAAAACCACATCGTATATATCAGGACTAGTATCACCTTTAAAATCAAAACGAATGGATTTAAAATTACCTTTCATTGGCCAGGATTTTTCCTGCAATCCTGCTCCCGGTGTAAGTATTTCATGATAAATTTCATGATCGTTGATGGTAATTTTTAAGGCTACTTCTTTTTCAACATTGGCATAGAATAATCTTATCCTGCTAAAATAACGGGTATGAGGAGCTGCTGAGCCATTACTTTTTACTTCAAACCATGCTGAATCCGGACTTGCCGGTTCCGGTAGCGAATCAACATTTGCGATTAACTTAAGACTGTCTTCAGGATTCAAACTGTCGTTTATTGCTTGAACAGTATCGGGTTCGAGGTAGGGGATAAAGCGAAAAAATTCACAATGAAGACCATACTGATGATGGGGCGGATCAACTTTATTTTTCTGAAAATTGCTGTATTTTGTCCAGTTACCACTATCGCGTAATCGCCAGGAAGCGGAACCTTGCAATACACCTCGAACAGGTATTAAGCCGGGACCACAACCTCCAAACATTTCATCAGTTTGAAAGCGTTCACGTATCACGGATGTGATTCGGTCTCCTTCAATTTGTGAATCACCATAATGGAGAATATGAATATGAGTGTGATTAATTCTGACATCATCTAAGGCTGAGAAAAAATTATCTAACACGCCTGAAGAATCTGCAGGAAATTGGATGTGATGCTTCACTCTGGCAATCCGGGAAGGATCAATCCGGAAACTATCTGCCGGTGTACTCGTATCTGCCGTGCTTATTGTATCTGATGTATTCTTATACTCCAGACTATCATATACATTAAGTATGTTTTTGATATCTTTCCTTTCTGTCGGCCATGGGTTCGAAAGCGACTTCTGCGTATAGAAATGAAGAGAGAACGTGCGTGTAACAGGGATATTACCATTTGGGAAAATGAGTATGATTCCTAAAAGCAGGCCCACTGAAAAAAGAAAAATAAAAAGAATTTCTGATGGTTTCATGATGATTCAAAGCATCGTTTGAAGGGGGCAAAGATAATGGATTTTGAATGCTCAAAGCTACAGGATGTTTTTTCATTAACTAATACATTGATGCTATAGCATCGGTATGAATTTTCTATTTTAGCCGGTGAATTCAAATTATTAACCCATGAAACTATTAGAAGGAAGAACAGCCATTGTTACCGGAGCTGCCAGAGGAATAGGCAGAGTGATAGCATGCGAGCTTGCTAAAGCCGGTGCTAACATAGCATTTACCGATATTGCGCTAAACGAACAAACAGCTTCTCTTGAAAAAGAACTGACAGCCATGGGCATAAAAGCCAAAGGTTATGCTTCGAATGCGTCAAGTTTCTCAGCATGTGAAGCATTGGTAAACGATGTGATGAGCTTTTTTGGACAAATCGATATTCTAGTCAATAATGCAGGTATTACCCGCGACAACCTGTTGATGCGGATGACAGAAGAAAATTGGGATATGGTGATTGACATTAATCTGAAATCAGTATTTAACATGACCAAACAAGTATTGCGTCCTATGATGAAAGCGCGCAAAGGTTCGATTATTAATATCTCGTCTATTGTTGGTGTAAAAGGCAATGCCGGTCAGGCTAATTATTCAGCATCGAAGGCAGGAATTATAGGATTCACTAAATCTATGGCTCAGGAATTGGGATCGAGAAATATCCGGGTCAATGCAGTAGCTCCGGGTTTTATTCAAACGGCAATGACCGATAAACTTAGCGATGAAGTAAAAGAAACTTATTTCAAAAGTATTCCGCTCCGAAGATTTGGCAGCCCCGAAGAAGTTGCAGGTACTTGTTTGTTTTTGGCTTCCGATATGTCATCATACGTATCGGGTCAGGTGATAAGCGTATGTGGAGCTTTAAGCACCTGATGAATTACTCAAGAATCGGATAACGTTTGAAAGGACGGTTTTCATCAAAGAGTTTTTCGTAAGTGATATGCCTTTTCACTTTTTCAGCACCGAGATTTTCGGCAATTTTAAACATTTTCGGACTAAAATCACCTATCCAGGATAATTCAAGATAATCCCACCGGTATTGAGGAATTAAACAAGCATTTGCTGCCATAATGAGGCCTCCTTCAACCCCTTTGCCCTGATAATCGGGCGAAATACCGAAGACCACTCCATAGAGTTTCCGTACTGTTTTGCGCCATTTGTGGTATAAAAATTTCAATTTTCCCAAAGGACCGAATTTTCCGTTAACAAGTTTTACATATTGGTTCAAATCAGGCAACATCATGAATATGGCAATTGGGCGCTCTTTATGATAGCCCAGCCAAACCAAATCCATGACCATAAGACTTTTTAGTTTCTGAAACATACTGATTGCCTGATCTTTTTTCATGGCTCTAAACCCGGCATGTTTGTTTCCCCAGGCTTCATTATAAACGGTTCTGAAATCTTCAATTTGTTTATTGATATTTTTCTTATTGAAGTGTTCATAATGATAATCCGGATCTTCAGAAATCATACTTGCTTTCTGATAATATACATCAGGGCGAGGGGTGTTTACAATAATTCCAAATGAAATTTGATTATAATATAATTGAAAACCATAACTTTCGAATAAATGTTGATAATAAGCATGGTTATAGGTCATTCCGTAAATCGGTGGACTAAATCCTTCTACCTGCAATCCCCACCAGTAATTCCGTTCTCCAAAATTAATGGGGCCGTCCATCGCCTCCATGCCTTTTTCTGACAACCATTTCTTGCAGGCATCAAAAAGTATAAATGCAGCATCCAGATTATCAATACACTCGAAAAAACCCATTCCTCCGGTCGGGAATTCATTATTATTAATAGCACTTGGATTTACAAAAGCTGCTACGCGGCCTATCAGCTCATGGTTATCGTTCAGCAGTATCCAACGGATTGCTTCGCCTCCACGCTTAAAAAGTTTGTTTTTATTACGATCAAATACATTATCAATATCTTTATCCAACGGCCTGATCCAATTTGGATCTTTTTTATAGAGCCGGATAGCTACCTTTAAAAAGTCTTTGGCGTTTTGCTTG
>JAJRWN010000141.1 GCA_024276745.1 Bacteroidota bacterium | reverse complement strand
GCCAGCTGATTGGCAAGCGGTTGTGCTTTCTCGGTAGCTTTTGCCCGGTAATAGATACTCACCAGAGGATAGAGTTGTTGCGGATCGTAGTAAGGTAAATTTTCTTCAAGAAAAGCTGATCTTGATTTATCCATTACTTCTACCGCTTTATCCATTTTATTCTCAGCTGCTAAATTTTGAGCCAAAAAGATTAAATTCGAACGCAACATTTGAGCAGTACGGGTTCCGGTTTCATTTACATATAAACCCGGTTTATCGGCACCACCCCATTTCCATTTTGTCATGACATTATTATACATAATGTCGGTATTAGTCCATTCGTCAGTAGGCCCTTTAACAGGTACCAATCGATAGGCAAGCCCTTCACGTTGTAAGTAATTATTTAAGCCCATATGCTTATTTTCAGGAACCGTGATGGCAAAATAAATGGGTCTTTCCCAATGGTTGGAAGCAATGATATCCATAATAATAAGCTCATCTCTAATCAAACTGTTTTTCCCTTTCGGTAATTTCAGGGTTAATGATTTAACCAAATTTGCAGCATATTCAGGATCCACTGTTCCATTGTTCATCACCGTAGCCGAATCAACCGGAATCGTCATGGTACGGGTAGGCAGGTAATCATCAGCGGTTCCCCGTGTATTTAATTTTGTATTGGGATTGTCGCTTTTCACAAAATCAAGAACCGTACTTAAATCATGACCATATTTTTTAGTAAAGTTTTCGTCTTCCTTAATATCAATCATTTGTCTTCTATCGCCCATATAGTCTTTATATTTAAAACGAAGCTTTACGGGTGTAGAATTATTCATTTTATTATGTAGTTGATTGATATACCAATCCACCGCAAGCAAGCTTAGATTAATCACTCTTACATCATTTCTTATGCCTTCAACTTCCTGCGCATACCATAAAGGATAGGTATCGTTATCTCCTTGCGTAAATAAAATGGCATTAGGTGCACAAGATTCGAGATAATCGATAGCCGAATCGCGTGCCATGGTAGCTTTAGAACGATCATGATCGTTCCATTCTTGGGAAGCCATCAGAACCGGAACAATAAGGCCGATAAAAATAGCCAGTCCGGCAGCCGTTTTTCTTTGTATTCTATCCGATAGCCAGGAGAATATAGCCATCACCGCCAGACCGATCCACATGGCATAAGAATAGAAAGAAATCGCCAAAGCATAATCCCGTTCTCTTGGTTCAAAAGGAGGTTCATTGGCATTGATAATATTCATAAAACCGGTATAAAGCAGCAACATAAAAATAATCCACATACCTTTTTTATCTTCCCGGTAATGAAATAATAATCCGATAAGGCCAAGAATAAATGGAATCATATACATTTGATTTCTGGCTTTATTATGAACCGATTCAGGCCGGTCGTATTCGGGACCGATTCTCGAACGGTCTAAAGAACTTATTCCGCTAAGCCAGTTTCCATTGGTTCGGCCACGCTGAATATGCCCTTGCATATCATCCTGACGGCCTGCAAAATTCCAAAAGAAATAGCGGAAATACATATAGCCAATCTGATACTTCATAAAGAATCGAAGATTATCGCCAAATGTAGGAATGCTGTTTGGGCCCATATCAAGCCAGGTACGATAGGCATTTGCATGAGCTTTATTGCCAATTGAACCCATTCTTGGGAACAGCATCATTTTGTTCGTTCGTTCAATATTGGCTTTTATTTGTTGAATCTGAGCTTCGCTATAACCATTATTCCGGTACATATCTTCCAGATCTTTCCCAAAGGAATAAACGTATTCAAACTTCTTTCCTGCTTCAATATATTTTTCATTGCCTTTATCATCAAAGCCCCGTATATAGCGAACACCGGTAATTTTTGTATTGATAGGCTGGGCAGTAAACGAAGGCCCGTAAATCAGCGGCCGGTGGCCATACTGATCGCGTTTGAGGTATGCCAACAGGGTATGAATATCGGTAGGTTCATTCATATTGATAGGTGGATTGGCATTAGCTCTTATAATAACCGTTGAATAAGAAGATGCACCAATAACCAACATGATGAACCATAACAAAGCCGTTTGAATCCACCAACGCTGAGATTTTGCAGCATAACGAAAGCCAAAAAAGAGTAATACCCCAATCAAGAAAAGATAAAAAACAGCTCCACTCCAAAAGGGCAAACCCAGACCATTTACAAATTTCAAATCGAACCATGCTGCCCAGCGGACGAAATAATCCAATACACCAAATAATACAAATGCCGTAAGTCCAAAACCGGCCAGGAAAGTAATAATCATCCCTTTGGGTGTGACTTCATACTTATTGAAATAGTAGATATAAGCAACCGCAGGCAAAACAAGCAAATGCAAAAGATGAACACCGATACCAAGACCTGTTAAAAGACCAATAAGAACAATCCAGCGATCGCTATGAGGATCATCAGATCTTCGATCCCATTTCAGCATAATCCAAAAAATCATAATAGTAAACATAGAGCTGAGGGCATATACTTCGCCCTCAACAGCAGAGAACCAAAAAGAATCGAGGAAAGTACCTGAAAGAGCACCTACAGCAGCAGCAGACAACAAAACGATAATATTAATTATATTTAGCTCAGTATTTTTCTTTTCATAAATTTTTAACCCAATCATTGAAATGCTCCAAAAGACAAATAACATACTCAAAGCACTGCCAAGGGCACTTAAGAAATTAACCATGGCTGCTTTACCGGCTACATCGGCAGAAAACAAGGTAAATATTCTGCCTAATATTAAAAATAAAGGAGCTCCCGGTGGATGCACCACTTCCAGTTTAAAACAAGATGAGATAAACTCACCACAATCCCAAAAACTTACCGTACGCTGCATAGTGAGCGTATAGACAATTAAAGCAATAGTAAATACCAGCCATCCGGCAATATTATTCCAACGATTAAAACGGTTCATCCGCTATGGTTTTTCATTAATTTTAGAAAAGGATGGTCAAAGTTAAAAAATAAAGGAATGAATTGATTAGTGATTCATGAATGAAACCAAAATTGAAGTCATTTTAAATTAAATAAACAAGAAAAAGATAAAATTTTAAGAAGCTTTTGCAATCATAAGCAGAAGATTTTAACTTTGCATCCGCAAATGGCCGATGGTGTAACTGGCAACACGTCTGGTTTTGGTCCAGAAGAGTCCAGGTTCGAGCCCTGGTCGGCCAACTAAAAAGCCGTCTTTTTTAAGACGGCTTTTTTTTGATACAATAATTTAATAGGCTGGTACATTGATAGTAAACCGGGAAATATTTTCTATTTTTGTGCCTCCAAAACCAATAGGTAGTGATCAACGAAGAAGTTGCCATATTTTCAGGTCGTAATACGCTATATCTTGCAGAGAAGATAGCCAATAGCTATGGGCAAGCACTCGGTGAAGTTATTGTTCAGGAGTTTAGCGATGGTGAGTATCAGCCAAATATAGTAGAATCGGTAAGAGGAAAATATGTTTTTCTCATACAATCAACGAATGCTCCATTCGATAATTTAATGGAATTATTAATGTTGATTGATGCAGCAAGAAGAGCTTCTGCCGGATATATAGCTGCTGTAATTCCATATTTCGGAGGTGCCAGGCAAGACAGAAAAGATAAACCAAGAGTATCGGTTGGAGCAAAGTTATTTGCTAATTTACTAACTGCAGCCGGAGCCAATCGTATTGTTACCATGGATTTGCATGCCGATCAGATTCAAGGTTTTTTCGATATTCCCGTTGACCACTTAACCAGTACGGCCATCTTTGCACCGGCATTAGAAAGCAAGCAACCTAAAAATATTATCTTCGCAGCTCCTGATGTTGGCAGTACAAAAAGAGCCCGGGCTTATGCACAATATTTCAAAACCGGAATGGTCATTTGTGATAAGTATCGCCAAAAAGCAAATGAAGTAGCCGAAATCACCGTAATAGGTGATGTGGCAGGTAAACATATAATTTTGGTAGATGACATTGTAGATACTGCCAATACACTATGTAAAGCTTCAGACAAACTGATTGAAAAGGGTGCATTAACGGTAAAAGCCATGATAACCCACCCGGTATTATCCGGCAAAGCCATTGAAAAAATTGAAGCTTCTGCCATGAAAGAATTATGGGTATGTGACACCATACCGATGAAAAATCATTCTTCAAAAATTAAAGTATTATCGGTAGCAGGACTTTTTGCTACTGCCATAAGAAATACACATGAAAATAAGTCGATAAGCTCATTGTTTATCGAAGGATTGATATAAAACAAATAATAGAAATGGAAACAGTAAAAATAGACGCCCAAATTAAAACAGCCCACGGAAGCAAAGAAGCTACTTTATTACGCAGGGCAGGCATGGTACCTTGTGTTATTTATACCAAAGATGGAACATTGCATTTTTCGGCACCCTTGAATGCCTTTAAAGATTTGATATATACCAAAGGATTGCATGATGCGGAAATCAACTTAGAAGGAAACAGCTATAAAGCCATTGTTAAAGAATTACAATTTCATCCGGTATCCGATCAACTATTGCATATTGATTTTCAACAACTCACACCCAATGAAAGAGTTAATGTTGAAATTCCGGTTAAAATTACCGGTCGTTCTACCGGTGTTGCCATGGGCGGTAAATTATATTCAAAAATGAGGCGAATAAAGGTAAGCGTATTGCCAAAAGATTTGATAGATTTCTTTGAATTGGACGTTACTAATCTTGAAATTGGAAAATCTATAAGAATTGAAACACTGATAAACAATTATCCGGATTTTCAATTTATACAAAACCCGGCTATGCCAGTACTTGCAGTTGAAGTAACAAGAGCTGCCAAATCTGCTGAATCCGAAATTTTAGATGAAGAAGAAGGCGGAGAAGGAAGTGAAGAAGAAGGCGGAGAACAAAAGGATACTGAAAAAACAGAAGAATAAAATCTATATACCTTGAAATACCTGATCGTTGGTATTGGCAACATTGGTCAGGGCTATTTGCATACCCGGCACAACATCGGATTTGATGTATTGGATCATTTTGCTGCAAATAATAACCTGATATTTGAAGACGTTAGGCTTGGCGCTAAATGTCAACTACGTCATAAAGGAAGAATTTATCATTTCCTAAAACCCAGTACTTATGTAAATTTATCCGGTAAAGCAGTACGCTACTGGTTACAAAAATTAAAAATTGAACCTGCCAATATGCTTATTGTCGTAGATGATTTGAATTTACCACTTGGATACCTGCGGTTAAAGCCAAATGGCAGTGACGGTGGACATAATGGATTGAAAGATATTAGCACAACCCTGGGGTTGACTAATTATCCAAGATTACGCTTTGGCATTGGCTCTGATTATAGCAAAGGCAATCAAATTGACTATGTCTTAGGAAAATGGAGCCATACAGAATGGGAACAAATAACAGAACCGATCAAAACTGCAGGTGAAATAATATTGAATTTTGGATTGGAAGGAATTGAAAAAACAATGAACCGCTTCAACACAAAACCCTGATTCATGAAAATAATAGCCATTGGTCGAAATTATGCTGCACATGCAAAAGAACTCGGTAACGAAATTCCGGCAGAACCAATCATTTTTCATAAACCACAATCTGCCATTTTAAAAAACAAAATGCCTTTTGTAATACCGGCCTTTGACGATAGAATTGAATATGAAGTAGAACTGATACTGAAAATTTGCCGGAATGGAAAAAACATTAAAATTGAAGATGCTCAAAACTATTACAAATCTATTGGCTTAGGTATTGATTTTACCGCCAGAGATGTGCAACAAAAATGCAAAGAAAACGGATGGCCATGGGAAATTGCCAAATCATTTGACGGATCGGCTCCTATAAGCCCCTTTTATCCTTTAAGTGAATTTGATGATATTCATAATCTTCCATTCTCATTGAAAAAAAATGGAGAGACTGTTCAAACAGGCAATTCCAATCAAATGATATTTTCATTCGAACGGCTGATTAGTTATATTTCCATTTATTTTACCCTTAATATCGGAGATATCATTTTCACGGGTACTCCTACAGGAGTAGGTCAGGTAAAAGAAGGTGATTTTCTTGAAGCTTTTATTGCTAATCAAAGTATGCTTACCTGCATGGTAAAATTACCGAATGAACCAAAAGATAAATCGATATATCAAAAAAGAGAACCTGCTTGATAAAGCGAACTAAAAAGCTGTTAAAATAATTAGTACGATCAATAAAACTTCATGAAATATAATCTTGATTATCTTATTTTAGCAAGCCCGAATTTATTCATCAATTAAAACAACTTATGTCCTATCTATTCACATCAGAATCTGTTTCAGAAGGTCATCCTGATAAAGTTGCCGACCAAATATCAGATGCCATACTTGATTATTACTTGCTTCACGAACCTGATGCAAAAGTTGCCTGCGAAACACTGGTTACCAGAGGATTGGTATTGATAAGCGGTGAAGTAAGAAGTAATAAATCGCTGAATGTACAGGATATTGCACGCCAGGTAATCAAAAAAATCGGTTATACAAAAACCGAATATGAATTTGATGCAGAATCATGCGGTATCATCACTACACTTCATAAACAATCGGATGATATACACCAGGGAGTGGATTCGGATAAGAAAACAGACCGTCAACAAGGAGCCGGAGACCAGGGAATGATGTTCGGTTATGCCAGCAACGAAACAGAAAATTATATGCCTTTGTCACTTGATTTGGCCCATTTAATTTTGTTAGAATTGGCTGACATAAGACAAAACCACATTGAGTTAATGCCCTATCTCAGGCCTGATGCCAAATCACAAGTAACTATTGAATATACCGATGACCACCAACCCCAGTGCATTGACACTATTGTTATCTCAACCCAGCACGACCGGTTTATTGATGCTGATTCTAAAGAAGAAGCTGATTTAAAGATGCATACAAAAATCAGTCACGATATTCAGACCATTTTAATGCCCAGAGTACAAGGCAAAGTTTCAAAAAGAATTCAATCTTTGTTTACCGATAAAATTAAATTCCATATCAATCCGACAGGTGTTTTTGTGAATGGAGGTCCGGCAGCAGATACAGGACTTACAGGACGAAAAATTATTGTCGATACTTATGGAGGCAAAGGAGCACATGGCGGAGGAGCATTCTCGGGTAAAGACCCATCGAAAGTTGACCGTTCGGCCGCTTATGCTGCCCGCCATATTGCTAAAAATATGGTTGCTGCAGGTATTGCCAATCAAGTATTGGTACAAGTTGCTTATGCTATTGGTGTAGCCGATCCGGTAGGTCTGTTTATAGATACCTATCATTCGGCAAAGGTAAATATGACTGACGGTGAAATTGCCGATAAAATAAAACAAATGTTTGACCTGAAACCGGCTTCTATCATCAGCAATTTAAAATTAAAGAATCCGATATATTCTGCTACAGCTGCTTATGGCCACATGGGACGTAATCCGGAGACCAAAACACTCAGTTTTTTAAACAACGGGCAAGAAATTACCCGTGAAGTTGAATTATTTACCTGGGAAAAATTGGATAGGGTTGATGATCTGAAAAAAGCCTTTAGCCTTTAACAAGATCAACGGATAAGCGTAACATTTCCTTTTTTAGTAACGGTTTCATTGTTTAATGAAAACCGCAAAGTAACTTGAAACGCATAGGTACCAATCGGTTGAGGCACATTTTTATACAAACCATTCCAGGGTTGATTGCCTTCATAAACCAATTGACCCCATCTGTCGAAAATCTGAAGTTTTTCAATATCATAATTTCCGGGAAGAAAAAATTCATCGTTCAGTCCGTCAGCATTTGGGCTAAAAGCATTCGGAATCGGTACATCAAGATCGGGCAATACCAAAATGGTAATGGTATCCTCATCAGAACAAGCTCCGTTTTTATTGGAAGTGACGGTGACGGTATAAGTAGTTGTGCTATCAGGTGTAGCAATCGGATTGGGTATGGTAGGATCGCTTAATCCATTTGCCGGTGACCATAGATAAGTATATGAACCGGCAGGGTTGACATTAGCATTTAATTGAACACTAGAACCGACAATAATGGTTTGATCTGCTCCTACATCTACCGTAACGGCAGCATCTTGGCCTACGACAAAAGACATACTTGTATTGCAGCCAAGATTATCAACAATGCTAACATCATAGTTACCGGGAGGTAGATTTTGAGGATCTTCTACCTGATCGCCATTTGACCAGGAGAAAGTATATGGTGCTTGACCGATATCAATATTCAGGTCGATCCATCCATCATCGACCCCGGGACAACTTGCGTTATGTATCGTAGCTGATGCTTTTAAGAGATTGTCGAAACCAACTGCTACGGAATCAATTTGCCGGCATCCTTTTGAATCGGTAACCGTTACCGTATAAGTGCCACCGGCAAGATTTGAGGCTGTTGATGTGTTTTGCTGGGGTTGAGTATTCCACTTATAAGTAAATGGTGCAGTAGCTCCTGTTACACTTACCGTTGCAGAACCATCCGTGCCTCCGGTACAAAAAGCATTTGTACTCGTAAGGCTTAATACCGGTAAAGGATTGACAGTTATTTTGCCTGATGATTGAGAAGTAATGCCACAGGTATCAGTTACGGTGCAAGTATAAGTAGTAGTGCTTGTGGGAGATACTTTGATGGATTTACTCGTAAAAGCTCCGGGACTCCAGGAATAAGTATAAGGTGGCACTCCCCAATAGCCGAAAGCAGTTAGTTTAGCACTATCTCCATAACAAATTGCTTTCGATCCAATCACATTACTTTCGAGTGTCCGGGCTTCAATAGTAATACGCCAGGTACCCACATTCATAACATGGCAATTTGTATCGCAACCACTTAAATTACAGGAACACTGAGCATTTCTTAATTCAAAACTAATGACATGGTCAGGGCAGGAAGGAGCCAGGCAATCAATTGTGTTGAACATAGGAATTGTATCGCCATAGCAAGTTCCGGGAAGTTGCCCCTGAGGCTGTGTAGTACAAGACCAATAACCTGTTGCACTAGGGCTTGAACCGCAAGGGCCTACAATTCGAAACCAGGCATCTTCTTTTTTGCAATCGGTAGCAAAACCACATCCTTGAATCTGACTTACATAGCGTGCATCAAAATAAGCATTGCTCAAACTCGAATTGCCGGGCACGGTAACAACCAGGGTATAGGGACAGTAATTATTCAAATCATAACAAGTGGCAAATTTAAAACCCATTAATCCGGTATAAAAAGTATCGGTACCTATAACCACAGGATCGATATTTACCGGATATACCCGCTCAGGTCGGTTGAGCCATTTGGCCGATACTTTAATCCTGAACCGGTAAATATTTCCAGGCAGTTTATCCAACTGATATCCAATTCGATTAGGCCCATCATTCAACAAACTATCGTAAAG
>JAJRWN010000140.1 GCA_024276745.1 Bacteroidota bacterium | reverse complement strand
GTCGCCAATGATTTCTAAAGATTTTTTTTGCATTAAGCCCCATCTTAGGCATGATTCTGATTCGTATTCACGGTCAAACTGAATAAGCAGTTTCCAGGCTTCATCGCGATTGGCTAATGGATTCCAGGTATTATATTCCAATAATTCTTTTTGTTGAAATAAATGGTAAACAGATTCAACATCTTCGAGAGATATTCGCCTTAAGATAAGTCTGGAAGTTTGAATAACCGGAAAATTTGAAAATACCGTATTAAATTCCAAAATCAGAAAGCTATATTTTTGAATAGATTAAAAAAAAGGATTCAGTTTTCGTGCACTATCAAATAAATATCTTCATTTTCTCTTTTCATATGATAATTTTCTCTGGCAAAACGTTCAAGGGTTTCATTGCTGGTAAACAATTCATCCAAATCATGTTTTACTTTGAGCAATTGTTGTTTATGCCAGATAATTTGAGCTTCAGCAGCTTTAATTTCTTGTTTTGATTTAATTTGTCTTACAAAATTATTGTTATCGAAGAAAGTCATCCAGATTAAAAAAGCTATAAGAGTAATCAGATAACGATTTTTAAATACAGGAGGAATGCTGAATTTCATTTTGATAATAACGTAAATGATTTACAAATATGATTCTAGTATTTGTCAAAAACAAGTCAGTAAATAAACAGTAAAAACGGCTTGCCTTAAAATTGATACACGAAAAGCAATGGTTAGCTCAAAGAATCATACTACGACCCGGAAAAACAGCGGCATCGCCCAATTCTTCTTCAATTCTTAACAACTGATTATATTTGGCAATCCTGTCGGTACGGGCCATAGAGCCGGTTTTTATTTGACCGGTATCCAAAGCTACTGCCAAATCGGCAATGGTCGTATCTTCGGTTTCACCCGAACGATGGCTGATAACACTTTTAAAAGCATTGCTTTTGGCCAGTTCGACACATTCAATAGTTTCGGTAAGCGAACCAATTTGATTCAATTTTATTAATATAGAATTGGCTGATTTTTCATCAATACCTCTTTGAAGTCTTTTTACATTGGTCACAAAGATATCATCACCTACCAATTGTATTTTAGAGCCTAAACGTTGGTTGAGTTGAGCCCAGCCATTCCAGTCTTCTTCGGCAAGACCATCTTCCAAAACGGCAATTGGATATTTGCTTACCCAGTTTTCCCAGTAGCTTATCATTTCGCTGCTAGTCAATTTATCACCGCTTGATTTTTTCAGATGATACACTTTTTCATCTTCGAGATAAAATTCAGAGCTGGCAGGATCGAGGGCAATATAGATATCGTCACCGGGTTTATATCCGGCTGTTTCGATAGCTTGAAGAATAATTTCAATAGCTTCTTCATTTGATTTTATTTCAGGAGCAAAACCGCCTTCATCACCAACATTAGTAGAATATCCTTTAGCTTTAAGCACATTTTTCAAATGGTGATAAACCTCAGAGCCCATTTGAATAGCCTGTGAAAAAGAATGAGCACCTGCCGGCATAATCATAAATTCTTGAAAATCGATATTGTTATCGGCATGAGAGCCTCCGTTAAGAATATTCATCATAGGTACCGGGAGTTTTCTGGCATTCACACCACCGATATAATGATAGAGTGGTAAACCGGCTTCTTCGGCAGCAGCTTTCACTACAGCCAACGAAACGCCTAAAATGGCATTAGCGCCATAGTTTGATTTATTTTCGGTAGCATCCAGGCGAATCATCAGATGATCTATGGAAGCCTGATCGAAAACACTCAGCCCAATCAAATGTTCTTTCATATCATTATTAATATGGGAAACAGCCTTCAATACACCTTTTCCCATAAAGTGATCACCCTGATCGCGCAATTCAACAGCTTCAAATTTACCGGTCGATGCACCGGATGGAATGGCAGCCCGTCCCAAAATGCCGTTTTCGGTTATCACATCACACTCTACCGTAGGATTTCCTCTAGAATCTAAAATCTGGCGAGCATGTACATCAATGATTAAGCTCATAATTATCGTTTTATTATTGTGTTAAATATTGTTTAAACTGTTCGAACAAATAGCTCGAATCGTGGGGCCCGGGTGAAGCTTCTGGATGAAACTGCACCGAAAAAGCTTTTCTGTTTTTTAATCGAAATCCTTCGATAGTCTGATCATTTAGATTTTGATGTGTCAGTATTATTTGATTACTAAATGGTTTTAACGAGTTGGCATCAACGGCAAATCCATGGTTTTGTGTAGTAATTTCGCTTCGGCCGGTTTCAAGATTTAGTACCGGATGATTGGCGCCCCGGTGTCCATGGTGCATTTTGAAAGTATCGAGACCTAGAGCCCGGGCTAATACCTGATGCCCCAGGCAAATACCAAAAAATGCAATGTCGGCATCCAAAATATGCCGGGCTGTTTCAATTGCAAAATCAAGTGGAGCAGGATCGCCCGGACCATTGGAAAAAAAATATCCGTCAGGTTGCCATTGTTGCATTTCCTGAAAAGTTGTTTTTGCAGGGAAAACTTTTAATTGAAAATGAAGTGCTGCCAGATTTTTTAAAATACTGGTTTTTACCCCAAGATCAAGAACTGCTATTTTATAGGTTGCAGTATCCGGGCCATAAGAATATGCTTCTTTAGTACAAACACTTGTAGCCAATTCAAGACCATTCATAGAGGGTATTTTGGCCAGTTTATTCTTCAGAGATTCAATATCCTGATCCTCGGAAGATATAATGGCATTCATGGCTCCTTTATTTCTTATATGCCTGACAATGGCACGGGTATCTACGTCTGAAATACCGATAATATGATTGTCAATTAATGATTGGTTTAAAGATTGATCTGCTTGTTTCCTTGAATATAATTGGGAAAAATTTTTACAAATCAAACCGGAAATTTTCATTCCTTTGCTTTCCTGATCATCGGCCAGCGTACCGTAATTTCCTATATGTGCATTCGTCATCACAAGCAGCTGCCCGAAGTAAGAAGGATCGCTAAATATTTCCTGATAACCGGTCATTCCGGTATTAAAGCATATTTCTCCTGCACTGGTGCCTATTCCCCCGATTGAATATCCATGATAGGCTTGTCCATCTTCCAATAATAATACAGCAGGTACTTTTTTAAAGTAATTCATACTTATTACTCGGGTTTATTCAGCTGTGCGTAAAGTTAAAGCAAATAGAGCATTATTGAATTGTTCTGAAGCCTATTGTTTTGCTTAAAAATAAAAAAGGACAGCCTTGAAAGACTATCCTTTTTTATTGTTGATAATATCTTGTTATTCTGTTTCCGGTTCCGTTTTGGCTTTATCCGATCCGGACTTGTCTTTATCTGCCGGTTTTTCATCAGCAGCAGGATTTACCTTATCGGTTTTCTTTTCTTCTATTGCTTTCGTTTCTACTTCTTTTGTTTCAGTTGATTTTGTTTCAGTTGATTTTGTTTCAACAGGTTTATCTTTTACCTTTTCAACATTTTCCTGATTTTGTTTTTCATTTTTCACATCGGAAGTAGCAGATTTAGATTTAGCGCTTCCTCTTCTTGAACG
>JAJRWN010000139.1 GCA_024276745.1 Bacteroidota bacterium | reverse complement strand
GTTCCGATAATTTATTAATGACAGACGGTCAGGATGTAACACCCATTGCCTCCATAGGGCGTTTGGCCGCCAAATCACCCAATGATGTAAGGATATACTATAATAAAGCCCTTGCTTTGGAGGCCAATCAAAACGATCCGGATCAAAGTATTTCCAATAAGGCATGGATGAAAAATGTATTGCATTTTGGCGGAGGTTCTGATGCCGGACAACAATCATTATTCCGTTCTTTCCTTTCAAATTATTCGAAAATTATCGAAAATCCTCAATTTGGAGGAGTGGTGACTTCTTTCTTTAAAACCAGTCCTGACCCAATTCAATATCTGGCTACCAAATATTTAGATAGTATTATCAATTCAGGAGTTTCCTTGATAACCTTTTTTGGGCATAGCTCAACCGGATCTTTTGATATTAATCTTGACCGGCCCGAGAATTATGAAAATTATGGAAAATATCCTGTGATGATTTCAAACGGATGTTTTGCCGGTCAAATACATGGGGGAGGAGGTTCGGCCAGCGAAGAATTTGTTTTAACGGAAGATAAAGGTGCCATTGCATTTATCAGTTCTTCTTATTATGCCGAAGTATCTTCGCTCAATACCTATACCGATAAATTATATCGCTATTGTTCAGGCCCCTATTATGGAAAAGGTATTGGTGAAATTATTTTTAAAACCAAACAATTTATTACCGATTCATTGCCCCATAATTTATTTCTTGATTTTCTGACCGAGCAAAACACCTTGCATGGCGATCCGGCCATAAAAATCAATCCTCATGAAAAACCCGATTATGCGGTGGAATCCCGCTTTATTCAGTTTAATCCTTCCATCGTTACAGCCGATCTTGATTCTTTTGTGGTTAAAGTGATTATCCATAATCTTGGCCGGGCTATCGATACCGCTTTTAATGTAGATATCTACCGGGTTTTCGCAGATGGTTCGCAAGATTATCAACGTAAACGCATTAAGGCTACCTATTATCTCGATACGGTTTATTTTACCTTTTTTACTGATCCGGTGAATGGAATCGGTCAGAATAAATTTGAAGTTTATCTCGACCCGGATAACGAAATACCTGAAATTACAAACATCAATAACTATTCGAGTAATGAAATGTTTATCAATTCAGATGATGCATTTCCGGTTTATCCCTATGAATTTAGTATCCTTGGCAATCAGCAGCTTACGCTTAAAGCTTCCACTGCCAATCCTTTTGAAGCTTCAAAAACATATCAATTTGAAATAGATACTACCGAAGCTTTTAATTCACCGCTTTTGCTCAGCAAAACCCTATCTCAGGCAGGGGGTGTATTGAATTGGGATCAGGTGCCGCTTAATTGGATTGACAGTACGGTTTATTATTGGAGGGTGAGCCCTCTTCCTTCGGGCACTAATCCATTTAAATGGCATAATAGCTCTTTTGTCTATATTTCCGGATCATCACCCGGCTGGAATCAATCTCATTATTTTCAGTTTAAAAAAGACAATTATAGTAACCTTAACCTGCAAAATAATCGCAAGTTTAATTTTGTTAGCGAAACAAAGGAATTAAAATTGGTGGCAGGCATTCATCCTTATGTAAACTGGTCTATTATAAAATTTTATATCAATGGCGACCCCGT
The DNA here is from genome assembly GCA_024276745.1 of Bacteroidota bacterium. GTDB lineage: Bacteria > Bacteroidota > Bacteroidia > Chitinophagales > S012-47 > JAJRWN01. The sequence continues at coordinate 11,316 of JAJRWN010000139.1, read as the reverse complement.
TGATCGCTGGGGATGTCAGGGCAGCGGTTTGAATATTGCCGTGTTTGATGCTACATCAGGATTACCCTGGTATACTCCTGATTATAATTTCGGTGAAGTAGAATGTGGGTATAACAACATGAAGCATACTTTTCATTTTAAAACTTCCACCCAAAGCGAACGTCAAAATATTATTAATTTCCTGACCAACGGAATACCTGACGGTAACCGGATATTGATTTATAATTTTCAAGATCCTCATTATCAGTTGTGGAAAGCGGATACGGCTACATTGGGTACCGATCTTTTTCAGACAATAGCTGCTTTAGGTGGCCCCGGTCTCGATGGTGTTGATACGCTGGGCTATCCGGTTCCTTTTGGTTTTTTCTGTAAAAAAGGTGATCCTGCTAATGCCCAACTCGTGGTTGGCGATACCATTTCTACTATGATAGATACAACATTTGCTTTTCAGGGTTTGTGGAATAATGGTTTTGCTACTACATCGCTAATAGGTCCGGCTGCACAATGGACAGATTTTAACTGGTTCGATTATCCTCCGGATGGAAAAGCCACTGATCAGGTATCGGTTGATTTATATGGCATCGACAATACCGGAAATCAAACCTTGCTCATGCCTTCTATCCATGCTTTCGATACTACTTTAAACAGTGTGGATCCAGTGCTGTATCCTTATTTAAAATTACGATGGAATGTACGCGATGATTCTCTTCGAACAGCGGCTCAGCTCAATCATTGGCGTATCCGTTATCAACCGGTGCCCGAAGCGGCTGTAAATCCTATGTTGGGATTCAGTATCAATAAAGATACTTTCGATCAGGGCGATGATTTAAAATTATCTACTATTATTCAAAATATCAGCCCTTACGATATGGATAGCCTGTTGGTGAAATTTTCAATTATTGACTATGCCAATGTACGGCATGATGATGCATTAACCAGATATCCGCCCTTAGTGGCAAATCAACAATTACAAGCGGGTATAACTACTACTACCAGTGGATTTCCCGGTACAAATCTGCTTATTCTCGAAGCTAATCCGGATTTTGATCAACCGGAACAAACACATGTTAATAATTATGCAATAGTACCTTTTTATGTAAAGAAAGACAAGTATAATCCTTTGATGGATGTGACTTTTGATGCCGTTCATATCATGGATGGCGATATTGTATCGGCAAATCCTGAAATTATCATCCGCCTGAAAGATGAAAATAAATATCTTGCCATGGATGATACTTCTTTAATTCAGGTATCGTTCAAGTATCCCGATGGATTCAAAAAACCTTTGAACTGGGTTGCCGATCAAGCTGAATTTATTCCGGCTGATACCACAAAATTAGGTACCGATAACTCGGCTATGATTATTGCTCATCCTAGCTTTTTGAACGATGGGAATTATCAGCTTATCGTCAATGGCAGGGATAAAACCGGCAACGAATCAGGTAAAACAGATTATCAGGTTGGTTTCGAGGTTATCAATAAAGCTATGATTTCGAATGTATTGAATTATCCGAATCCTTTCAGTACTTCTACGCATTTTATTTTTACCCTTACCGGTACAAGCATTCCTGATTTTATGAAGATTCAGATTATGACCGTTAGCGGGAAAATCGTTCGCGAAATCAATATGGCCGAATTGGGCAATGTACATGTAGGCCGTAATATATCTGAATTTGCCTGGGATGGAACCGATCAGTTTGGAGATCCGCTTGCCAACGGAGTTTATCTTTACCGCGTAGTGGCTTCATCCAACGGAAGCAATCTTGAAAGCTATGCCACGGCCGTTGACAAATATTTTAAAAAAGGTTTTGGGAAAATGTATTTGATGCGTTGATATCAGCTTTCAACCTTGTCTTTAAAATTTTCGTGGGCGATGAACATTCGAATCTGTCCGTAAGTGTATGCCCCTTTCAGTATTTGATATAATTCGGAAATGCTTTCTCCTTTATGCTGCTCGTAAGCAATTTGAATTTGATGTATTGACTGCCGGTCAACAACTTGCTCAATGTTTATGCGACCTACTCCTATACCCCGGGTTATATGGGATTCTATGGTTGAGGTCTTTAAATTCCGCTTTTCCGAAATCTGCTTAATATTCAATCCTTCCTGCAGCAATGTATAGGTCTCGAGATAGGTAGATCCGGGTATTCTTTTTGTTCCCCCTCTTTTTCGCTTCCTGCCCGATTTTAAGGCTGAACTTTTTGGATGATCCTTGCTATATTGTTCTACTCTTTTTAGCAGCTCGTTTCGTTTGTTTTGAAGCTGCCTGTCCAATTCTTTTTGACGTTTGATATCTTTATTGTTTAGAATACCCATAACAATATGAGCCACCTGGCCGATGTCTTCGATTTTTTTCATCAACAGCAAATCCAATTCTGATAATGCATTGCTGTATGCCTTGGTTCTGGTGAATTGATCTACCTCTGATTTATGAATTAATAAAAATTCGATACCAGAAAATAAAAACTTCTGATAATAAGCACTTCCTTTTTCGATTCTATCCAATAAGGTTTCATGCTTATTGTCTGCAAGCAGCTGATGAAGTTGCGAACGGAAGGTTTGGGTATTTAAAAGTTCAGCTTCAAGCATGTCCGAAAGGTTTTCTGCGGCATTCCGCATGTCTTCATCTTCAAAAGTGGATGTATCATGTTTTTTTCTTGTAAAGTCCAACTGATTCATAATATCCTGAAAGCTGAATGTTTCCTGCAATAAATCATTAAGAAATAATCGTTGCTTGTGTTGAAGGATTTGAGTGAGTTGTTTTTGCAGATTATACTGTTTTGAAAACTCAACAACTTGCCGGTCGCACGAAACCACCCCCGGATTAATGGGTGTTCGAAGCACCAAACCATCTAGCGATGTAAGGCGTGAGAGTGCAACATAAACTTGCCCAGGTGCGAATGCTCTGCCAACATCAATGATGGCTTTTTCGAAAGTAAGTCCCTGGCTTTTATGCACTGTAATGGCCCATGCCAGTTTTACCGGATATTGAGTAAAAGTGCCAATCACTTCCTCTTCCATTTCCTTAGTGCTTTGGTTAATACTGTATTTTTTGTTTTCCCAGGTTTCAAGCCTCAAAGTATATTTTGCCGAACCGTCAGCAAAAAGCACTTCGATATGATCGGTTTCAATAGCAGTAACCGTAGCCAGTTTGCCGTTGAAATACATGGCTTCTTTAGTATCGTTTTTTACAAACATAATTTGTGCACCGATTTTTAATTCAAGCCGTTCGGAAACCGGAAAAATCCTTTCGGGAAAATCACCTTGAAGGTAGGCCTGAAAAAAATGGGAATTTGTATTCAGCCTTTGCAATGCCTTCCGGTTCATAGCTTCAGCCTGGTAATTATGCGTGGTGATGGTGATGACTCCTTCCTCGGCAAGGGCATCCGGATGATAATGCCGGTTCAGTTCCTGAAGGTCGTCATGGCTAAGGGTGTTATTTCTCAAATGATTCAGTATGCCGATAAAAGCAGTGTCTTGCTGACGGTAGATTTTATCGAGTTCGATATAAACAAAACCATCTTCCTGAAGTGATAAAGCTTCAAAGAAATATGGATTGCGGTAGAAATGTTTCATCAATTTCCAATCTATACTTTTGACCACAGGGGCCAACTGATACAAATCGCCAATCAATAACAATTGTATGCCTCCAAAACGTTGATTATAATTTCGTTTTACCGAACGCATCCGGTAATCCAGTGCATCCATCAAATCGGCTCGAAGCATGCTTACTTCATCAATAATAAGCAAGTCGATATCGCGCAGCACTTCCCTGCGTTTGGCATTGAGCGGATGCTTTCTGGCCAGCATTTTTTCGGTATAATAATTAAAACCTTCCGGTATATCCGGAGGCAAATTCCGGCCAGGCAAAAAAGTCCCAAACGGCAATAAAAATTGGGAATGTATGGTCACTCCGTTTGCATTTAATGCCGCTATTCCCGTAGGGGCTACAATCAAATGCCTTTTATGTGTTGAAGCCGATAAATCATGCAGAAAAGTAGTCTTTCCCGTACCTGCTTTACCGGTTAGAAAGATATGGCTATTAGTGCTGTTTATAAATTGAGCTGCAATACGGGCCTTGTCTTTTATTGTAGCGGACATATTAATATGCTAAATCGATTATCATGAATAGATTTTCAAGCAAATGACTTGCTTTTATGAAGTATTTACATTTTGATTTTTCTTACCAGTGTTTGCTTATTATCTAAGGAAATCTTAATCACGTATATCCCACTTGCCCAATGATTTGTTTGATAAGTAAACTGATGATCAGCAATGCTTATTTGGTCGATGAGCCTACCTTCCACTGTAAATATCTGAATAAGTTTTATAATTTCATTACTCTGAAACAATAATTCCCTGCTACTGATAAAATGCACCTCTACTTCCGGATTATTATCAGGCACCGAGTTCATACCGGTTATCATAGAGTAGCAAGGGCCACCCGGCCAGGGATAACAGGGCAATCCACAATTTTGTGAATAAGATTGTACACCGGGTGATGTATAGGCACAAATCAAACAGTAGAAAGGGCCATTAAAATACTTATTAGGATTAAGAGTGGTTTCGGATAAATAATCCGGGCCGAATGTGCTTCCAATACCTTCAATCCAGATTAATTTATGATATACATAAGTAGTATCTGAAGTTGATAGAGATATCTTTTTTCTGATGCCCAGAGGGGTATGGGCAAAACCTATTGAGTCAACCACATATGTAACAGGAGGATACAAAACTGGTTTTACTGTTATTGAATCATAAGTTTTTAAACTGAAATCATATAGTAAGTTTTCTGATGAGCTATCCTTAAAAATAATCCATACTTTTTGCTCAAGCTCATCTTCTCTAACCAGGAAATCGCTCCAATGATATGGGGCTTTAATGAACTTGTAAACCCTACCATTTACTATTGAGTCTCCAAGATTCGTATAAGCGAAATAAGTTTCAGCAAGGCTAAAGCTTTGATGTACGCACCACCCATAATTATCGGTGAATCTATGATAAGGCTGACTGGTGGAAAGCAAAGAAATAAATAGCAATGACAGGATTAAGCTTATATTCTTCATTTAAATTGCATTTAAGTACAATAAAAGTAAAGTAATTTTACTTAATGTTCTAATGAAAATCCGACTGTTACCAGTACCGGAATTAAACGTTTGGGTTATATACTTAAACTGTTAGCGTTTGAAAGGAAAGGGAGTTAATACTTGTAAAAAAACGCTTCCAAAGAGTGGAAACGTTTATTATGTAGCCCGTAGGAGAATCGAACTCCTCTTTCCAGGATGAAAACCTGGCGTCCTAACCGATAGACTAACGGGCCTGTTTTTAAATTTGCTCGGCAAAAATAATACAATTGAAATGGATTCTCCTAAAAAAAAGTTCGAAATAATTTCAAGTTCCGCTAATCATTCCAAGTACACTCTATAAATTTGCATAAAATTAAAAAAACAAAAATCAGCAAGCATGTCAAAAACAAGAATTGCCATCAATGGATTTGGTCGTATCGGCCGGCTCACATTTAGAGCACTTTATAATCAACCCGATGTAGAAGTAGTTGCTATCAACGATCTTACTGAAAATAAAATGCTGGCCTATCTGCTTCAGTACGATACGGCACAGGGTGCTTTTCGCGGTGAGCTTAAAGCTGATGAACATAATCTGTATGTCGATACAAAAACAATCACTGCACTTTCGCAGCCTGAACCCGAAAAATTACCCTGGAAAGAAATGGGTGTAGATATCGTATTGGAATGTACCGGCCGGTTTCGTGATGTTGCCGGTATGAGCAAGCATATACATGCCGGTGCCAAGAAAGTACTCTTATCGGCACCGGGGAAAGGGGATATTAAAACCATCGTTCTGGGCGTGAATGATGATGAATTAACAGCTTCCGATATATTGGTATCGAATGCCTCATGCACTACAAATTGCCTTGCCCCAATGGTAAAAGTGCTTAATGATCATTTTGGACTTGAAAAAGGATTTATGACAACCATTCATGCTTATACGGCCGATCAGAATTTGCAAGATGCACCTCATCCTTCAGATTATCGAAGAGCCCGTGCTGCTGCCGAAAATATTGTACCTACCTCAACCGGTGCAGCCAAAGCAATAGGCCTGGTGATGCCGGAAATGAAGGGTAGGTTGGATGGTACGGCCATCCGCGTTCCGGTGGTTGACGGATCAGTAACCGAGCTGAATGCCATTTTGAAAAATGAAGCCGGTGTGGAAGCCATCAATGCAGCTATGAAAGCTGCCGCTGAAAATGAATTTAAAGGCATTCTTTACTATAACGAAGATCCGATTGTAAGCAGTGATATTCTGGGTAATCCGCATAGCTGTCTTTTCGATGCCGAATTTACCAAGTCAATGGGCAATCTTGTCAGAGTTTTGGGTTGGTATGATAATGAAGCCGGCTATTCAAACCGTTTAGCCGAATTACTGATTAAAATGGTCAATCTTGCTTAAATATATATCATGAAAATCTTTTCTGATTTTGATTTAAAGGGTAAAAAAGTTATCATGCGGGTTGACTTTAACGTACCGCTGAATGCAAATCTGGAAGTCAATGATGATTCCCGTTTGCGTGCCGCATTGCCCAGTATCAAACTGTTGATTGAAAAGGGGGCTTCATTAATTTTAATGTCGCATTTGGGCCGCCCTAAAAACGGACCGGAAAATAAATTCTCATTACGCCATATTGTAAAACCGCTTTCTGATTTGCTGAAACAAGAGGTGCAATTTATTGACGATTGCATTGGAGAGAAAGTTCAAAAAAAAGCGGATAAACTACAAGCCGGAGAAATTCTACTGCTGGAAAATCTTCGCTTTTATCCCGAAGAAAAAGCCGGAGATAAAGCTTTTGCAAAACAATTAGCTGCTTTGGCCGGTTTTTATGTAAATGATGCTTTCGGAACCGCACACCGTGCACATGCTTCTACATCGGTTATTGCACAATTTTTTGCAGGAAAAAAGGCAGCCGGATTATTAATGGCCCGCGAAGTGAAAGAAGCAAATCGCATTATGAATCATCCGGTCAAACCGTTTACCGTAATCCTGGGAGGTGCAAAAGTATCGGATAAAATACCGGTTATCGACAATTTAATGAAACTGGCCGATCATATCTTGATAGGCGGTGGCATGGCATATACCTTTATTGCTGCCAAAGGAGGCAAAATCGGAAAATCTATCTGCGAACCGGAACAGTATAATCTTTGCTTGCAATTATTAGAAAAAGCAGATCGTCTGGGGGTGAATATTCATCTGCCTGTAGATTCGATTATCGCTGATCAATTTGATGAAAATGCAAAAATTTCGAATGCTGAAATTGATCAAATCCCTGAGAACTATTTGGGTCTTGATATAGGTGCCAAATCAGCCAAAATGTTTCGTGATGTCATTCTAAGTTCCAACACAGTATTGTGGAACGGCCCGATGGGGGTATTCGAAATGAAAGCTTTCTCAGGGGGTACCCGGGTAATTGCTTTTGCCATTGCCGAAGCCACCGGAAATGGCTGCTTTTCACTGGTCGGTGGAGGCGATTCGGTTGCTGCAGTCAATCAAATGCATCTGTCCGGTGATATTTCATTCGTATCTACCGGTGGTGGAGCTATGCTCGAATTCCTCGAAGGGAAAACACTGCCCGGTTTGCTTGCCATCGAAAACTAATATTAAATCCCTCATTCAAGGCTCTATTTTTATTCAATAAATTGCTTATCAGTAGTTTATCTGCTTACCACTCATTTATTAACCGGTATAACAACTGAAAAAATGTGGATAACTTTTTTGTATTTAGTGGTGGGAAAAAGTGGTATTTTGTGGGAAAATGATTAGTTTTGATATCTAATCAGCCATAAAAGTGTGATGTACGGATTTTTAGGAGAACATGATTGTAAGCTCGATTCAAAAGGGCGTTTGCGCTTGCCGGCAGCTTTAAAAAAGCAATTGCAGGCGGCAGCGGCAGGACGTTTCGTGGTCAATCGCGGTTTCGAAAAATGTTTGGTTTTGTATCCGTATGATGAATGGCAAAAAATTAGCCAGCGGGTAAACAGTCTGAATACTTTTGAGAAAAAGAAAAGATTGTTTGTCCGGTATTTCTACAGAGGTGCAACCGAATTGGTACTGGATACCAACGACCGGTTGAATATTCCTAATCACTTACTGAAATATGCCGAAATAAGTAAAGAGCTTTTTTTGGCTTCCAGGCAGAATGTAATTGAAATATGGAATAAGGAACACTATGAAGAACAATTAGCTATGGATTCCGACACATTTGCTGATTTGGCTGAAGAGGTAATGGGGGATAATGATCTTTCAAATAATGGTGATGACAACTGATGAGTATCACCGGCCGGTATTATTGCAAAGAGCCGTTGAAGAATTAAACATTAAAAACGGTGCAATATATGTTGATGCCACATTTGGTGGAGGAGGCCATAGCCGTTTGATTCTTAAGACGATGAAGCAAGGAAGATTGATTGCTTTTGATCAGGATTCAGATGTAAAAGATCAGCTCCCCGCTGATGAACGATTCGTATTTGTTGAACATAATTTCAAACATCTGCAACGCATGTTACAACTGCATCGAGCCATACCCGTACATGGAATATTAGCTGATCTTGGGGTTTCTTCTCATCAAATCAATGCCGGAAGTCGTGGCTTTTCTATTCGCTTTGATGCACCGCTGGATATGAGAATGGATACTTCGTCAAAATTAACGGCAGCCGACATTATCAATAGCTATTCAGAGCATGATTTGGCCAATGTTTTTTATCAGTATGGTGAAATCCGGAATTCAAGAGCCCTTGCCAAAGCTATTGTAAACACAAGGGCCAATGATAAACTCCTCTCAACCCTGCAGCTGGTAAATGTATTAAAATCATTTGCCGGGAAAAACCCAACACAATTTCTCGCTAAAGCTTTTCAGGCATTACGTATTGAAGTAAACCAGGAATTGGAAGCACTCAAATTATTCCTTCAACAATCGGTTGACGTGCTCGATAAAGGGGGGCATCTGGTAGTTATAGCCTATCATTCACTTGAAGACCGCCTGGTGAAATCTTTTATGAAGTACGGCAATTTCAATAATGAAGCCACCCGCGATTTATATGGCAATACCCATAATCCTTTAAAGCAACTTTATTCAAAACCTATTACACCCACTAATCTGGAACTTAAACAAAATCCAAGAGCCAGAAGTGCAAAAATGCGGGTAGCCGTAAAAACATTATGACTGATCAGGGATTGAAATATTATATGAAAAGCGTAAGAAACTGGCTGAGGCAATGGTTTCAATTTGATTATTATGCTCAAAATCTTGGATTCATATTTTTTCTTACTGCTTTGGCATTAGTCTATATCTGGAACCGGCATCAGGCTGAAAGCAGAACCTTGAAGATCAACAAGCTTCAACAAGAACTTACCGAAGTCAACTGGCAATATACAACCTTAAAATCTGAGCTTAATCAAAAAAGTATGGAATCTGAAGTGATTAAAAAAGTGCAGCCACTTGGATTGCGTGTGCTTAGCTCACCGCCTGAAATAATCATTGAGCATGCCAAGTAATAAGAAAGACATATTGTGGCGGATATATCTGGCTTTTTTGGGGATTTTCCTGGTTGCTGTGCTGATTCTGGTACAAGCTTTCCGCATTCAAGTTGTTCAGGGTGGCAAATGGCGTTCGATTGCCGATAGCCTTACCACCAGTTTTCATACCATTCCTGCTGCCCGGGGCAATGTGTATGCTGATGATGGCCGGCTTTTGGCAACTTCATTACCTTCTTTTGAAATCCGGATGGATTTGGCCGTTCCAGCCATGACCGATCAGCAATTTTATGATCAGGTAGATTCTTTAGCCTGGCATCTGTCACGCTTGTTTAAAAACAAAAGCCAGGCAGCCTATAAAAAAATGCTTGTAAGCGGAAGACATGAAAAAAAACATTTTCTGCTTATTCATCGCAAGGTTAATTATCCTCAGCTCGAGCAATTAAAAAAATTTCCTTTGTTCAGGCTTGGTCGCTACAAGGGCGGACTTATTGTAATCAAATCAAATAAGCGTAAAAACCCTTTCGGTTTGCTTGCCCACAGAACCATTGGCTATGTACGAACAGGTCTGGGCTCGCAGTCGGTTGGTCTTGAAGCCTACTTCAATGATTATTTATCGGGTACCGATGGTAAACGCCTGATGCAAAAAATCAATGGTGGCGTATGGATGCCGGTCAACGACCGGGATGAAATTGAAACCCTTAATGGTGATGATTTAATCACCACTTTAAATGTAAATATTCAGGATGCCGCAGAATATGCATTAATGCAGGCATTAGAAAAAAATAATGCCAATCATGGTTCTGTAATCGTGATGGATGTGGCTACAGGTCAAATTAAAGCCATAGCTAATCTTGGAAAAACCAGCCAAAACGATTATTGGGAGAAATATAATTATGCTATTGGAGAGGGAAGCGAGCCGGGATCAACATTCAAACTGGCTACCATGATGAGTTTGCTTGAAGACGCTTATATCAAACTAAGCGATAGTGTTGATCTTGAAAACGGGAAACATAAATACTACGATCGATGGATGAAAGATTCTGAACATCATCGTGTAAGAAATGTAAGTATCCGGAAAGCTTTTGAAATATCTTCTAATGTGGGTATTTCCAAACTGGCCTACCGGTATTATTCCAATCAACCCGAAAAGTTTGTAGCTAATTTACGTGCTTTTGGTCTTGATAAAATGACTGGTATCCAAATCAAAGGTGAACCTGCTCCTATGATCAAATCACCCGGTGATGCAGGGTGGAGCGCTATTTCCATTCCCTGGATGTCGGTAGGCTATGAAGTACAGCTTACCCCTCTGCAGATTTTAAATTTTTACAATGCCGTAGCCAATAATGGTAAATTGATGAAACCCTACCTGATTAGTGGGATTCAGCATTTTGGCAAGCGCGTTGAGACTTTTGGACCTCAGGTATTAAATCCAAAAATATGCAGTGCTTCTACGGTTAAACAGCTTCAATCTTTATTAAAAGGAGTTGCCGATTCAGGTACAGCCCGCAATATCAAAAGCAAAGCTTACAGTATTGCCGGCAAAACAGGAACAGCACAAATAGCCGATAAGAATCAAGGATACCGGAAGATTTATCAAAGTTCTTTTGTAGGTTATTTTCCGGCCGAAAACCCGGTTTATTCATGCATCGTTGTGATATCGGCTCCATCGGCAGGTGCTTATTACGGTAGTTCGGTAGCTGCTCCCGTTTTTAAGGAAATAGCCGATAAAATCTTTACCAGCGATCCAAATCTTGCCCGAAAAATTGATAC
>JAJRWN010000138.1 GCA_024276745.1 Bacteroidota bacterium | reverse complement strand
TGGTTTGAAGCAAGAAAGCCCAAACACTTTTTAGTTCTTTTACGCTTTTTATTCCATGCCAAATACCTTTGAAAAGGCCGATAAGTTTTTGAACAATTTTTAGTTTGATTAATTTTTTTCTAAGCAGAATAATAAATAATAAAGTCAATCCCAGAAAAATACTTGTATAAAGTAATAAGCGGCCTGCTCCACCCATTTTTCCTTTTAAGGACGGCAGTAAATTTGAATTGATAAAATCGCCAAGTATATGAAATTGAAAAACAACAATGCTTATCAGCAGAATAAGCAATGCGAGCATATCAAAGCTGCGTTCTACAATCATAGTACCCAAAAGCCGGTCAATTGGTATTTTTTCGTATTTATTAAGCACACCACATTTACTTACTTCACCCAGTCTGGGGAAAGCCAGATTGGCAAAATAACCGGTCAGAACGGCAAAGAAAGTATTTATAATTCTGGGACGGTAATTTAAGGGACGGATTAGAAGATTCCAACGTAATGCACGTATAAAAAGGCATGAAAAGCCCAGCAACATAGAAATAGCAATCCAGGTAAAATTAGCTGTTTTAGAAGCTTCCAAAATCCGGTTTAAATCCTGACCTTTTACCGCCAGCCACAGCAAAAAAATGCCAATACCCAGAAAGATGGTAAATTTTAAAACGGTTAGTAGCTTTTGATTCAAAAAATAATAGATTAAGGCAGACGATTAGTATGTGTATCAGGAAAAATAACTACCGGTTGATAATTGGCAGCCTCATTTTCGTCAATTAAACCATAGGAAATAATAATCAAGATATCACCAACGGCAGTTTTTCGGGCAGCAGGCCCATTCATACAAATAACCCCCGAAGCTCTTTTACCCTTGATAACATAAGTTTCGAGCCGCTCTCCATTATTGATATCCAGTACTTGCACTTTTTCATAAACATGCATACCGGCTGCATCCAATAAATCTTCGTCAATGGTAATGCTACCCTGATATTCAAGGTTGGCTTCGGTTACCCTTACCTTATGGATTTTTGATTTTAAAATTTGTATTTGCATTTCACTTGCAAAATTATACTTTTTCCGGAAGTTTAATTGAATCTTATCTGTTTTTACCACTCATTGATTAGTTGATTTGCATATTATCAATCAAACGTACATGGTCCATTTGAACAGCTGTTATAGCACGAACCTCAACCTGATTATTCCATTCATCGACAGGGTGCATGGTTTGAGCATCAATTAAAGCAAAATACTCAATCTTTACGATAGATTTTACTTTATTCAAATTTTGATAGGCCAGTTGAATAAGTTGTTCAGGACTTAATGATTCTGCTTTATCCTTGACTAATTGCAGTGTATTATAAATAGCGCTGGCATCCTTCCTTTGTGTTGGACTCAACAACATATTTCTTGAACTCATAGCCAGACCATCGTTTTCACGAACAATAGGACAACCGATTACCTGAATGGGCAATTTAAGGTAGCGTTTTACCAATTGCTTGATAACCAATAATTGCTGATAGTCTTTATTGCCCAAATAAAGAGCATTGGGTTGAATAATACGAAGTAAACGGGAAACCACCTGCCCTACCCCTTTAAAATGGCCCGGTCTGTGGCGGCCTTCGTACACATGGTCAAGATAAGCAAAATCAAATATTTGCTGATTAGATTTGCCGTCAGGATAAATTTCTTTTACATCGGGTGCAAAAACTACATCACAAGCTGTTGATTTCAATTTCAGACAATCGGCTTCGAGCATCCGGGGATATTGGTTTAAATCCTTGGGATCGTTGAATTGAGTAGGATTCACAAAAATGCTAACCACGCAAATATCCTGTTCATCAGCAGATTTGTTTACTAAAGACAAATGCCCCTGATGCAATGCTCCCATAGTAGGAACAAAACCTATCGTATTATGCAAGCCTCTTTTACCGGCTAAATATTGCTGTAATGCTTTAACAGTTTTAATTACTTGCATGAAAATCAGTTAAAATTGAATAAGAAATGATTAGAAACCAAAATGTTTAAAAAGAATTATTTGCAAAGAAAGCGAGATTTTTTTATTATCTTTGCAACCCGTTTTGAAATTAACAAAACAGCGAAATGAAAATTCAAAGCTATGAGTGAAAAAAAGAGGATTTTATATGTCACACAAGAGATGGATCCTTTTGTAGTTATTAGTCAAATGGCTAAAATTTCTCGTGATTTACCCTTATATGTACAAGACCAAGGTATAGAAATACGCATATTAATGCCTAAATACGGATCGATAAATGAACGGAGACACCGTTTGCATGAAGTAGTACGATTATCAGGGATTAATATTATCATTGACGATGACGATTATCCTTTAATTATCAAAGTAGCTTCTATACCGGGAGCAAGAATGCAAGTGTATTTTTTAGATAATGATGATTTTTTTGAACGTAAAGGTGTTTTTGGAAACGATGATGAACCGTTTTTCAAAGATAACCCAGAACGGATGATTTTCTTTTGTAAAGGTGTAATTGAAACGGTAAAGAAATTTGGCTGGCCTCCGGATGTTATCCATTTACACGGATGGATGACCAGTTTGCTCCCTCTATACATCCGTACTGCCTATAAAAATGAACCGGTATTTCAAAATTCTAAAATTGTATATTCTGTTTACCGGAATAGTTTTGAAGAAAAGTTATCAGAAAATTTCTTAAAAAAAGCAGCTCAAATTCAGCGGGTTATTAAGCAAGAAAATCTTGATGAATACAAAGATGCTGATAATGAAGGTTTAAATAAAGGAGCTATTTCCTACTCAGACGCCATTATCATAGGCGATGCCGAAGTAAACGGATCGGTAAGAAAAATTTTAAGTACAATAAAGAAACCTGTACTTGAGTTAAAAGACACAGAAAATTACCTTGAAGATTATATTAATTTTTACAATTCCATACTCAGCTAAGAAGATACTGTATGAAATTAATGAGTAAACTGGTCGTTTTGCTTGTCATAGCCAGCTATTTTTTAACAAATTGCAATACACCAGGAACGATTGGTTCTGAAATTTTACCAAACCAGGATAAATTTTATGTAAGCTTTTCCGATACCACTGTGTTTGATGCTTCACAGGAAACGGATGATTCGCTCGTTACCAGTTGGCAAACCAACTACTTGTTAGGTACCCTAAACGATCCGGTATTTGGTAAAACCTATGCAGGCATCTTTGCACAATTGCAGCTTCCTTTATTAAGTGTTGATTTTGGTGCAGGTCGTCAGCTTGATTCAGCCGTTTTGATTTTAAACTATAAAGGTCAATATGGCAATGCCGATGCTTTACAAAATCTGCTGGTTTACCAACTAAATGAATCTATGAATTTGGATATAGAAAACAGGAGCAACGACAAATTCATGATTAACCCGATTGAAATAGGAAGAATAAATAATCTAAAAACACCCGATAAAGACACTACCATTGCCATTCCTATCAATAATTCGTTTGGCAATTGGTTGCTCAATCAAACGGCAGATGGTAATTTTTCGAATACTGCTGCATTCATGTCGGTTGTGAAAGGAATCTATATTGCTCCCGATACTTCTGAAGGATTTAGCAATAATATGATGACCATTGATTTATCATCTACATTATCAGGGTTAAAACTATACTTTCATAATAATACCAGTGATTCGCTGAGTTATACTTTTTTTATCAATGTGGTAAGTTCAAAATCAAACTTACTGACGCATCAATACAGCGGTACTGAAATTGCCCCCGCACTTCAGCAAGGAAATCCTTCGGATACCTTGTATCTGCAAGGTGCAGCCGGGTTACGAATCCGTTTAAAAATGCCTGATTTATCAAAATTGGGACATATTGCAATCAATAAAGCACAAATTGTAGCTACCGTATTGACCGATAACGATAGTACTTATGCAATGCCTTCGAAAATTGTACCTCGTGTAGTTGTTGATTCGGTTAATGGATTTGCAAGTATTTCCGATGAATCTTTAGGATTGATTTTTACTACTTACGATATAGGAGGAGACCTGCAAAAACAAACCAAAAACGGGGTAGATGTATATCAATATGTAATTAATTTATCAAAACATTTATACCAGGTTCAAAACGGAATGCTTGACACCAATGATATAGTTTTAAAAATAAACAAATCAAGCAGTAATCCGGGAAGAATTATGATAGCTGGTCCTCATTATCCCGATCCGGATAAAAGATTGCATCTGAATATTATCTACACCAAATTCAAATAAGCCATGTGCGGAATAGTAGCTTATCTCGGAGATAAACCTGTTTATCCTATACTTATTAAAGGATTGCAACGGCTCGAATACCGGGGTTACGACAGTAGTGGAGTTGCATTAATATCAGATAATAAGCTGCATATTTATAAGAAATCTGGTAAAGTTGTTGATCTTGATGTCTATTGCCAAGGTAAGATACCGGAATCAAACATTGGCATGGGGCATACGCGATGGGCTACACACGGAGCACCAAACGACCTCAATGCCCATCCGCATGTAAGCCATTCCAAACGGCTGGCCATTATACATAACGGGATTATTGAAAACTACATGTTGCTGAAAAAAAAGCTTGAAAAAAAAGGCTATACTTTTCAAACTGATACCGATACCGAGGTATTATTAGCATGGATAGAAGAAATTTGGAACGAAACCGGTAAACCTTTGGTAGAAGCACTTTGCCTTGCATTGACTCAAGTAGTAGGTGCTTATGCTATAGTACTTATGTCAAATGATGACCCCGGACGTTTGATAGCGGCCCGAAAAAGCAGCCCTTTGGTAGTTGGAATTGGTGAAGGTGAATATTTCTTTGCTTCCGATGCTACCCCAATCATTGAATATACCAATCATGTAGTTTACCTGAAAGACGAAGAGATTGCCGATATAAGCTTAAAAGACGGCTTAAAAATCAGAACCATTGATAATTTGAATATAGAACCCTACATTCAGCAAATCAAATGGGAATTGCAAGAATTGGAAAAAGGTGGTTACGATCATTTCATGCTGAAAGAAATCTATGAACAACCACAATCGATAGCCGATAGTTTGAGAGGCAGAATTGATAAGACAAATCAATTGGTAACTCTTGGTGGAATCAAAGAATTAGAGAATAAATTACTGGAAGCCAATCGAATCATAATTCTTGCCTGCGGAACAAGCTGGCATGCAGCATTAGTGGGTGAATATTTGATTGAAGATTTGGCCCGTATCAATGTAGAAGTTGAATATGCTTCGGAATTTCGTTATCGCAATCCGATTATTCGCGAAGGCGATGTGGTGATAGCCATCAGCCAGTCGGGTGAAACAGCCGATACTTTGGCAGCGGTAAAGTTGGCCAAACAAAAAGGAGCGACCATTTTTGGAATATGCAATGTAGTGGGGTCATCCATATCGAGAATAACAGATGCCGGCAGCTATACACATGCCGGGCCCGAAATTGGAGTAGCCTCAACCAAAGCCTTTACTGCACAACTATCTGTTTTGTCACTGCTGGCATTAAGATTAGGCTATCGAAAGGGAAGCATAGCCGAAAGCCGCTATCATACCCTGATTAATGAATTACGGCAGATACCCGATAAAGTAGAAATTGCCCTAAAAGAAGATAAGACCGTTGAACAGATAGCTAAAGCTTTTAAAGACGTAAGGAATTTTCTATACCTCGGCAGAGGCTATAATTTCCCGGTAGCCCTTGAAGGTGCCTTAAAACTGAAAGAAATTTCTTATATACATGCCGAAGGCTATCCTGCGGCAGAAATGAAACACGGCCCTATCGCTTTGATTGACAAAGAAATGCCGGTAGTTGTACTGGCAACAAACCGAAGTGCCCACGAAAAGATTATCAGCAATATTAAAGAAGTAAGTGCACGTTGCGGGAAAATTATTGCCATTGTTTCAAAGGGAGATCAGATTATTTCCGAATTGGCCGATTACGTGGTGGAAGTGCCCGAAACGGAAGAGCCTTTTTCGCCCATTGTATCTGTAATACCGCTTCAATTATTATCCTATCATATAGCCGTATTGCGAGGATGCAATGTAGATCAACCACGAAATCTGGCTAAATCGGTAACGGTAGAATAAGAAATAATAAAACCGGAATCTTAAAAGACCCCGGTTTTCTGCCATGAAAAACGGCTTCTCAGCCGAAAAAAAATTATATTGATTCAAAACGGGCAACTACTGCATCCCAGTTTACTATATTCCAGAATGCCTGAATATAATCGGCTCTGCGGTTTTGATAATTTAGGTAATAAGCATGTTCCCATACATCAATATTCAGTATTGGAGTCCCCTTTTGATCTACATCATTCATTAAAGGATTATCTTGATTGGGTGTTGAACTCACTTCAAGCCGGCCTTCGCTATTGACCAATAGCCATGCCCAACCGGATCCAAAACGGGTAGCGGCTGCTTTTGAAAACAAATCTTTAAAAGCATCGAAAGATGAAAAACTATCTACGATGGCATCGGCTAATTTTCCGCTTGGTTTTCCACCACCTTTAGGTGATAGAAACTCCCAAAACAATGCATGATTATAAAATCCTCCTCCATTATTCCTAACGGCAAGCGGCAAACCGGCACTTGATAAAATATCTACTGCCGGTTTTCCTTCAAACGAAGTACCTTCAACAGCTTTATTAAAATTATTGGTATATCCTGCATGGTGTTTATCATGATGAATTTCCATTGTTTTAGCATCAATATAGGGCTCTAAAGCATCAAATGAGTAGCCCAATTCGAGTAATTTAAAAGACATGGTTTTACAAATTTTTTTGATTAAGTAATGATTCCGCAATCAAGAAACATCAAGTACATAAAAATTGTTCAGTGTGGAAGAAAAAAAATTATTAATCAAGCTCTTTTCTTGCTAAAGAATTCTTTTAACAATTGAGCTGATTCCTCTTTAAAAATTCCGTTACTGCATTTCGTTTTCGGATGCAATAGCTTTTTAGAAACAGCCTTAAACCCATTATTAGGATCACCGGCTGCATAAACCAGACGGCCGATTTGTGCCCAATTCATTGCAGCTGCACACATGGGGCAGGGTTCGAGGCTTACATAAATCGTACACCTGTCAAGATACTTGCTATTTAAAGCATTGCCCGCTGCAGTTAAAGCAATCATTTCGGCATGTGCCGTAGCATCTTTAAGCATTTCAACCTGATTGTAGCCTCTGGCCAGGATTTTATTTTGATGCACAACGATGGCGCCTACCGGTACTTCATCATGTTCTAATGCTTTGCCGGCTTCCGACAATGCCATTCTCATAAAATACTCATCAGATTTCAAATTCATATTCTAACCGTTAATTATACGCCTCTAAAAAATGTTAAATTAACAAAAGCCGGCTTATTGTAAATCACCATACCTGCAATTTGTCCTATATTTGAAACATATAAAAAGCGCCTGCCCGCTATGAATAAAAAGATTATACTCATTTGGATTGCCGGCTTTCTTTGGTTTCCTGCTTTAAAAGCTCAGCAATATTGGTCACTCAAAGACTGTATTCATTATGCAGCCACACACAGCACCGCTCTGCAAATGGCTGATTTGAATATTACTATTGATGAATTTACTCTCACACAAAAGAGATTTGATTTATTACCCAGCCTCAATGCCAATGCATCTTATGCCTACAACATTGGCCGTGTTGTTGATCCTACTACTTACACTTTTGTAACCGGAAATATTCAAACTAATAATTTTGGTATATCAGGCAATTTGAATTTATTTAACGGCTTTCAGAAACAAAATGCCATAAAACAACAGGCGTTTAAACTTCAAGCCAGTAAAGCCGCCAATCAGGAATCTCTTCAGAATTTAGACATTCAGATTGCAAACAGCTATTTGCAAGTATTAATGACCCGAGAAAATGTAAAAATTGCATCCGATCAATTGGCATCGTCAAAAAAACAGCAAGATTATACACAGATACTCGTTAATGCAGGCAAATTACCCGAAGGTGATTTATTGGATATCAATGCTAAAGTAGCGAGTGATGAGTTGAGCCTGGTTGAAGCGAAAAACCGCGAAACAACTGCACTGCTCACCTTACGCATCAATATGAACTTACCTTTATCAGAGGCTTTTGATATCATGACACCATCAAATCAATCATTAGTACAGATTCCCGAAATCCCACCACTTGAAGCACTTATTGAAAAAGCAGAATCGGTACATCCGTCAATCGAAAAGGCAAAATATAATATGCAAATTGCCCAAAAAGGGCTCGATATTGCCAAAGGAAATTATTATCCTTCATTAGATTTATTTGCCAACTGGGGTACCAATTATTCAAGTTTCAGGAAAAAGTATGAATTGATACCTCGTGGTTTCGACACCATTGGAACGGTATTATCTACCGGAGAACAGGTAATTGCCAATTTTCCTACTTTTGATTCAAAGGCAACTGATTTTCCGTATATGGATCAATTAAGAAATGATTTTAATCAGGTTTATGGAGTAACATTACGGATACCTATCTTTAATAATTTCCGGGCCAAATCATTGGTAGAAACGGCACAGGTTCAATATCAGATTGCCGGTTTAAATTATACCGATACCAAGAATAAACTGGAAAACACTATTCAACAAGTTCATGCAAATGCATTAGCGGCACAAAGCAAATATATCGCATCGCAGAAAAAAGTTGATGCCATGGAAAAATCATATCAGTATGCCAGTATAAGAGCAGAACAGGGCATGATTAATTCACTGGATTTTATTACCGCACAGAATAATTATAATATCGCCAGGGCAACGCTGTTGAGTACAAAATACGAACTTCTTTTCAGTATCATGATTCTTGATATTTACCAGGGGAAACCTATTCAAAATATTAACTAATGGCCGCAAAGAAAAAAAACAGAATACTATTATATCTGGGCGGAGCAGTTGTTTTGCTCATAGTCATTGCTATTGTATTTAAAAAGAATACCTCGCATGGACTTAAAGTAGAAACCAGCCGGGTCACTAAAAGAACAATTATGCAAAAAGTATCGGCAAGTGGCAAGATATATCCTGAAGTAGAAGTAATTATTATACCTGAAATATCAGGCGAAATCACAAAATTGTATGTAGAAGAAGGCGATACGGTTAAAAAAGGTAGTGTATTGGTTGATATTAATCCTGATATTTATCAGGATGCTGTAGAAAGAGCACATGCAACCGTATTATCGGCACAAGCTGCACTGGCCAATGCCAAAGCCAGAGAAGCTGAAGTACTTGCAAAATTTGAAAATGCAAAACTGGATTACAAACGAAATCAATCTCTATATAATCAAAAAGTAATTTCTGATGCTGATTTTGAAGCAGCCGAAACGGCCTATAAAGTAGCTCAGGCTCAACATCATTCGGCCATGGAAAGCACCAATGCGGCAAAATATAATGTACAAAGTGCCCGGGCTACCTACAGGGAAGCAAAAAATAATCTTTCGAAAACAAGGGTTTATGCCCCTATGGGTGGTATCGTTACGGCACTAAACATAGAAGAAGGTAAAGTAGTAGGAGGTATTGCCCAATTTGCCGCTACCGAAATGATGCGTGTTTCTAATTTGAATGAAATGGAAGCACAAGTGGAAGTAAGCGAAAACGATATTTTAAATATATCGTTGAAAGATACAGCCGAGATTGAAGTAGAAGCCTATCCCGACAGGAATTTCAAAGGTATCGTATCTGAGATTTCAAGTTCGGCCAACAGCCAGGCAAGCTTAAGCAACGACCAGGCCACCAATTTCACAGTGAAAATTCGAATATTACCTGAATCATACCGTGATTTGCTAAGCTCTAAACAAACGCAACATGTGTTTTTGCCCGGCATGTCATGTTCTGTTGAAATCATCAGTAAGCGGGCTTCTTCCGTACTGAGCCTACCAATTGAGTGTATCACGGTACGTGAAGATTTATCAAAAAATGATTCTACATCATCGGGCGAAAACCAAGAATACGTTTTTTTGATTGATGGAGGGAAAGCAAACATTAAAGCCGTAAAATCAGGTATTCAGGATGATGAATTTATTGAAATTACCCAAGGGCTCGAGGAAGGTGAAGAAGTGATCAGCGGACCATATACGGCCATTCATAAACTGCTAAAACCGGGCGATTCGGTAAAAAAATCAGCAATAAACAAAGCTGAAAAAAATTAAACTTCTTAATCTTCAATACTTTCTTTCAGTAGTAAAGCGGATTAATTGTAAGAGGCTTTCCCGGGCATTTTGATTGCCAAAAGTTTTGATGATGTCCATGGCTTCATCGCGATATTGATACATAATTTTTGAAGCATAATCCAAACCTCCTGTTTCTCGTACCGTTTCCATGAGCCACGATACTTTCTTCTTATTTTTATTATGTTTCTTTACCACCTGAATCAGTTTGTGCTTTTCTTTTGTGGATACTTTATTAAGGGTATAAATAAGCGGTAAAGTCATTTTTTTCTCTTTAATATCAATAGCTCTTGGTTTGCCAGTTTTCTCGTATCCATAGTCCATTAAATCATCTTTTATCTGAAACGACATGCCTACCTTTTCTCCAAAATTGTTTAAACGGGCTATTGTTTCTTTATCAGCGCCTGCCGAGGCAGCACCAATAGAACAGGCCGAAGAAATCAAAGAAGCAGTCTTTTGCCTGATAATATCGAAATAAACGGATTCTTTAATATCCAGTTTGCGGGCTTTTTCTATTTGCAATAATTCGCCTTCACTCATCAATCTGACTGCCTCGGAGCTGATGCGTAAAAAATCAAATTCTACATGTTCGATAGAGAGGAGCAATCCTTTTGAAAGCAAATAATCGCCAACCAAAACAGCAATTTTGTTTTTCCATATTGCATTGATTGAAAACACTCCCCTTCTCAACATTGAATCATCAACCACGTCATCATGAACCAGGGTAGCCGTATGCAATAATTCTATTAAAGAAGCACCCAGGTATGTTCTTTCGGTAACGCCTCCACAAAGCCGGGCTGTGAGGAAAATAAAAAGGGGTCTTATTCTTTTACCCTTTCGTTTTACAATATAATGCGTAATATGATCAAGCAAGGGTGTTTTGCTACGCATATTTTCACGAAAACGTTTTTCAAATTCGTTGAGTTCAGATGCTACAGGAGCTTGTATTTCGGCAAGAGACAGACTCATATTTATTGATCAAAATTAATTATTTTCCAAGCAGTATTTTTTGTTTAATGAAAAGCAATAAAAAAAACTGTGCTGACCCCTCAGCACAGTTTTTAGAAATGGGGCATTAACAACCCTATTTTACGACCTTAATCGTTCCGGCACGCTCATCGGCCGAGTTTAATAATATTATATTGTATATGCCGTCTGCAAAGCTGCTAAAATCAATTGCAATGGTGTTTTCACCTACAAATACATCAAATAGTCTGCTTGCAATTTGTCTTCCTGCAACATCCATAATCATTGCTTTCATAACCTGATTTTCAGAACTAATCACACTCAACGATCCATAATCGCTTACCGGGTTTGGATAAAAACCGGTGAGCATAATGCTCTGACCAATTTGTGTTTCAACTTCAATAATATCAGAGTATCCGTAGGAACCGTTGAAATCGAATTGTTTTAAACGATAATAATTTTTCCCCGGCATAGGCGATTGATCGATATACCGGTAATCTATTCTTGCAGATGACTGACCGGCTGCTTTTTGGTAGGCAATCGGATAAAATTTTTCTCCGTCAATCGATCTTTCTATTACAAAATGATCGCTGTTTTCTTCCGTAGCGGTTGCCCAATGCAAATGATTGCCATCCGGTTCTGCATTTCCTGAAAATGTTAATAATTCTACAGGAAGCACAAAAGTTGATACAATAGAATAATTTGAAGGCAAAGTATTTCCACTTCCACCGATACCGTCATCGGTTACTCTTACGATAATTTGAAGATTGGTTGAATCACTGCATGTGCTTAATACCCGGGTATCGAAGCAAAAGGTATAGGCATGGCAATAATAATTATTAATATTATCGTCACCCCAGGGGCCATTCACACTATTGACAAAACTCCAGTTAATTTCGTTGCCCGCACCGTTATAACTTACCGACCAATCTCCATTGGTATCATAAAAGCCATTGCTTCCGGGTGGGTTTTTAGGTGTCATATTGCCTATATTTGTCCAGCAAGAGCCTAAATACATATCAACATATTTCAACCATTCCCAGCCACTCGGATTTTTTATATAAACCGTATAGCATAAGGTTCCCGTATCACCGGGAAAGATGGTAGAAAGAGCACCACCGTTCCACTTGGCGGTATATGCGTTAGAATCAACATCATCGCCACAACCATTGGTATCGAATTGAATACCGGAGGCAATACAAGAAATACTGATATCGTATGATTGAACACCCGAAGAAGGTCCTTGACTATCGATTATCAAATAATAAGTTCCTGCACCAGGTACACTAAAATCGTGATATGATAAGCCTCCTTGAAATTGATTGCTGGCATCCACCCATTGAGCACTTTGAGTGCAAGTTGAAGTGGCACAAGTGGATCCGGTAAAAATTACTTCTACCCAGGTATTAGTATCCACTACGTTGAGCAGGTAAACCCGAACTGTTGTTGTGGTAGGATCAGTAACGTTTACCTGATAGAAACGATCTTCACCGGGCGTTGGGATAATGATATTATTTTCATCAATATGGCAATTCCATGATGATCCGGTATTGGAATTACCAAAAGTGGTTTGACCGGTTAAAGTATCGCCACAAGCAATGGCAATAGCATTGGCACAATCATCTCCGGGGTTTCCGGCCGGAGTACCATAAACACAAATAGTAAATGTTCCATTATTGCCGTTATACCAATCGTAAACACGTATATAATAGGTATTGCCTACCGTAAGCCCTGTAGCGGCAATCGTTTCGGTACCACCACCATAGGTATTATCTGAACATGTTACAGAGCTTAAACTGCCACATGAACCTGATAATAATTCAAGCACAGCATCGAAAGAGCCATTACCGGTAACCGTGATGGTTTGGCTGGTGTTGCCGGCAACAAATTTATACCATACATCATCATCGGCATTACCCGTCCATCCATTACAGTTTATGGCAGGCATCGATTGCGATGCACCTACCGTTGTGCCGTTGGTGGTCGTACATGTAGTATTTACCGTGAGAAGAGTTGCTCCGCTGCAATCATCATTGGCAGGGGCAGCATAAAGTTCTGATGACATAATCAAGCCGATGGCCATCAGGAGAAAATAAGGGGTATTTATACATTTCATAGCGCCAGAATTTTAGGGTAGTTTATTCTGTTGCTACTCGAAATAAATTGATGTTATCTTACAAAATGATTAAGATAAAGGTCGTTGATTAATTTATTCGCAAGATTGACAGGAATTATAGTTCCGGTAAAGGATTTAGATTCTAATTCAATAAAAGCGAATAAAATATTCATTTCGGGTAGATTAATTAAAAAATTTGCATTGTAACAAACCCAATTACGGATATTTTGGTGTAATTGTTACATACCCCCAAACAAATTAAAGGTCTTTAGTGAATTTTAAGAATTCCTGTTCATCCATAATTTTTATACTGCTAATTGCCTGAGCCTTAGCAAGCTTTGAACCCGGTGACTTGCCGACAATAAGATAATCGAGTTTATTAGTAACCGAATTCATAACTCTCGCACCCAGTTGCTCCAGCATTTCGCTGGCTTTGCTTCTGGTTAAAGATTGGAGACTACCGGTAAACAGAAAAGTTTTACCGGCCAATGGAAGATTGGTTATTGTTAACGAAGAATCTGAGTTGATATTGATGCCCAAAGATTCAAGGGTTTCGATCAACATTTGGTTTGACGGAGTGGCCATAAAATCAACAATACTTGAAGCGACTTTATGACCGACATCGTTCAGTTGCATTAAATCTTCATCCGTCAGTTTATATAAATCTTTCAAATTGCTGATAGATTTTGCAATAGTTTTGGCCGTTTGTTGACCTACAAAGCGTATTCCCATGGCAAATATCAAACGATATAATGCTTGATGTTTTGAAGCTTCAATAGCCATTTTAAGCTTCCCGGCAGATTTTTCGCCATAACCTTCAAGCCGGCTTATTGCATCAAAGTCGAGTGTATAAATATCCGGAATCTGCTTAAGCAGATTTAAATGATATAGCCGGGCAATCATTTTTTCGCCTAAGCCGTCAATATCCATAGCATTTTTAGAAACAAAATGTTTTAATTTTTCAATTGTTTGAGCAGGGCAAGTAGCATTGATGCATCGCCAGGCAGCTTCTCCATTGGATCTGAACAAAACAGACCCGCAAGAAGGACATTGGGTAGGAAATATAATCGGTTTTTCAAGACCGGTGCGCGTTTCAAGCACAGGTTTTACAATATAGGGAATAACCTCACCGGCCCTTTCTACCAATACCATATCGCCAATCATCAGTTTTTTTTCCTTAATCAAATCTTCATTGAACAATGATACCGAAGAAATAGTAACTCCGGCCAAAGCAACAGGTTCGAGCTTTGCTACCGGATTGATAGTACCTGTTCTTCCCACCTGATACTCGACATCAATCAGCCGCGTAGTGGCTTGTTTCGCTTTAAACTTAAATGCCATTGCCCAACGGGGATGATGGGCTGTTTTGCCACATTTTTTTTGTTGATCGAATTGATTCACTTTAATAACCATTCCATCTGTTTCGAAAGGAAAATGTTCTCTTTTGCTATCCCATTCATGAATAATGTGCAGCACTTCGTTGATACTGTTGCAAACTTTCAATTCAGGGAAAGTAGTTTTAAAACCGGCTGATTCAAGTACTTGCAATGCCTGAGCATGAGAAAGTATTTCACTGCCTAACAATGAATGACCATGCTTATCGATAGCCATACCCAGTTGATATACAATGGCGGTAAGTCCACGCCTGGCAACGTCCTCAGGGTTGATCATACGCAAAGCACCTGCAGCTGCATTTCTCGGATTGGCCATAATAGGCAATCCTTGTTCCATTCGCTCGTGATTAAACGCTTTAAATGTATCTTTTGCAATTACAATTTCTCCACGTATTTCTACTTTTGAAATATTTGAAACTGAAAATCCGGCTTTAAGTGGAATAGAATGTATTACACGTGCATTTTCGCTGATTGCTTCTCCCTGAATGCCATTGCCTCTTGTAGCTGCTCTTAAAAACAAATCATTTTCATAAATCAATGCAATACTGGAACCATCCAGTTTAGGTTCAACCACATATTCTACATCATCCGTTTGACATAGCGCATGAACCCGCTTACTCCAGTCATACAAATCGGCTTCATTGTATGAATTATCCAGCGACAACATAGGCAGACTATGCTCTACAACCGGAAAATCTTTTCTTAATGCGTTTCCTACTCTTTGGGTAGGAGATTCGGGAATAATCAGTTCAGGATAGGCCGATTCGATATTTTTAAGCAATTGGAACAAACGGTCGTACTCAGCATCTGCAATTAAAGGATCGTTTTTCACATAATATTTCCATTCATGAAAGTTTAGTACTTCACGTAGCAGGTCAATATTATTTTTATTTCCAAATTCATCTGATTCTAAAAATTGCCGGGTTACTTGCAATATATCTTTTGTATTCCAGGCTTTCATTTTCTATGGCTTATTGATGAGACCAATCGAATTCGTCTAATTCTTTTATGCTGTGTAAAAGTAAGTCAATGGCCAAAGCTATATCATTTTTAGAAGCGGTTTCGATTACCTGATGTAAATGGCGGGTAGGGATTGATATAGCACCGCTAATGCATGCACTGCGTGACATTCTTTGCATAGCGGCTGTATCGGTTCCTCCTGCTGGCAATACTTCGGGTTGCCATTTAATTTTATGTTTAGTGGCTATTTCTTTTAAATATTTAACCATTCTATAATCAGAGATAGCCGAACTATCCATAATTTTTATAGCCGGACCGGCACCCAATTTTGTAATCATTTCTTCCGGTTTTGCATTCGGAACATCATAAGCTATGGTGGTATCGATTGCAATGCCAAAATCGGGATTAATGCCATGAGCAGCCACGAGAGCTCCCCGGATACCCACTTCTTCCTGTACGGTAAATACTCCGTAAGTATTGTAAGGAGCTTGTTTTAATTTCATCATGGTCTCCATGAGTATATAGACCGATACCCGGTTGTCAATAGATTTACAATTTACCATATCACCCATTTCAATTAATTGACGTTCGCGGCTAATGGGGTCTCCGATACTGATATATTGTTCCACTTGCTTACGGTTCATACCCATATCGATAAAATAATCACTTACTTCGGGTAGTTTTTTCCGTTCTTCGGCATTCATTAAATGAATGGGTTTTGAACCCATTACGCCAATAAGATCTTTTTTACCGTGAACAATCACCCGCTGAGCCGTTAAGGTTTTGGGGTCGAAACCACCAAGTGTTTGAAAAAAGAGAAAACCATTTTCGTCAATATGCTTTACCATGAATCCAATTTCATCCATGTGGGCAGCCAACATGAGTTTTTTTGAAGATTTCCCTTTTATAAAACTAATTACATTACCCAGGCCGTCTGTATAAATATCATCGACATGATTTTTTAAAGTTTCTATAATTAAAGATCGTATTCTATGTTCGTAACCGGGAACTCCGGCAGTTTCACAAGAGTTTTTCAGTAATTCAATATGCAGGTTTTTCATGCAGGTTTTTTTTAATCAATCCTGGTAATTTTTATCATATTTGTCCGGCCTTGCCTTGTTAAAGGCATGGCAGCCGTATTGACCACAATGTCGCCTTTTCTAAGATATCCTTGTTCAACAAGAATTTTTTGTACATCGTTGATGGTTTCATCTGTTGACACCATTTTATTATAGTAAAAACTTTTTACTCCCCAAACCAAACTTAGAGTATTGAGTATTTTTTTATTGTCAGAAAAGATATAAATACTGGCTTTAGGCCGGTGGCTCGATACCATAAACGCAGTATATCCACTTCGGGTCATACCTATAATGGCACTGGCTTTTACATCAGCCGACAATCGTGCAGCATTAAAACAAATTGCATCAGACTGAAAAGTAGGTGAATCCTGATCAGGCAGATGTTCATTATTGTAAATTACCGGTTCGCGTTCAATATTCATGATTATTTTATTAATCATTCTGATGACTCTAAGCGGATATTTGCCAACGGCTGTTTCGCCACTTAACATGACTGCATCGGCACCATCCAGTATCGCATTGGCTACATCGGTAATTTCGGCTCGTGTTGGTCCGGCATTGACAATCATGCTTTCCATCATTTGTGTAGCAATGATAACCGGTACCGAAGCACAATTGCATTGATGAACAATATCCTTTTGTATCATGGGCACCTTTTCAAGGGGAACTTCTACTCCCAAATCGCCTCGTGCTACCATAATTCCATCTGTTTCACGAATAATTTCATCGATTCTTGCAACAGCTTGCGGTTTTTCAATTTTTGCTATTACCCTGGCGCTGTTCCAGTGCTGTGCTATAATTTTTTTCAATTCAATAATATCGTTGGCATTTCGAACAAATGATAATGCAATCCAATCGACATCATGATCAAGTGCAAATTGCAAATCATCAATATCCTTAGGTGTTAAACTCGGTAATGAGATTTTTGTATCCGGTAAGTTTACCCCTTTATGAGATGATACGGCTCCACCAATCAATACTTCCAGTTTTACTTCATCCTGATTATTGCTTGACAATACTTTTAATTCAATTTTACCGTCATCGATCAATATTTTATCATTTTTACTTACGTCTTTCGGAAAATCAGGATAAACCAAATGCATACATTTATTATTGCCGATACATGTACGCGTAGTCAATATACATTCATCTCCTTTGTGCAGGATAGTATTGTCTTCTACATGACCAAGTCTGATTTTTGGCCCCTGCAAATCGGCAAGAATGGCTGCATTTGAACCGGTATCCTGATTAATCTTACGGATAGATTGGATTACTTTTTCGTGATCGGAATAAGTACCATGAGAAAAGTTAAGCCTTAAAACATTAACTCCTTTATGAATTAATGACAATAGTGTTTTGTACTCGGCACTAGCAGGACCGATGGTAGCCACAATTTTTGTTCTGTTAAAATTCGATTTCATCCACAATAAGGTTTTGCTTTGATTTTAATGAATCAGGATTAACTTCAAACACTGTTTGAATTTGAGGAATAGGTTTTATGATATCAATGACTTGTTTGTTTTGTATATAGGTTAAGCTTTTACTAAATCGCAAAAAGAAATCAACTTGTTTAAGTTCAGGGATTAAATACACATTTGAATCAGATTTATTGCTAATCAAGAAGTAGTTTACTTTATACATTTCCAAAGCACAATGATAGAGGCTAAAATAGGAGAATTGCTTTGACTTTGGTGCATGATAGCATAAATCTTCAGCTTTTCTTAATCTTAGATTCATGGCATTATTAAGCATCCAGCATATACGATAAGCCTTAAGAGGTGCAATTAATGCAATCAAATTAAAGTTATAATCAAGCTCAAGGGTAAGTATTTTTTTAGCCATATTCTTTCAAATGTGAATTTAATAAACTGATAATCAAAAACACAATTAAGTAGTGTTTTCAGATTTTTTAGTCAAATGCTTGTTTAAGATTAAGCAAATAATTTACTTTTGCACCATAATTACATAAACACAAAAAGAAAATTATGGCTGACATTGCATCTAGAGTGAAGAAAATCATTATTGACAAACTGGGCGTTGACGAGACAGAAGTTACCCCGGAAGCCAGCTTCACCAATGACTTAGGCGCAGATTCATTAGATACTGTAGAATTGATTATGGAATTTGAAAAAGAATTTAATATTTCAATTCCTGATGAACAAGCTGAAGGTATTACTACTGTAGGTGAAGCAATTGCCTATTTAGAAGAAAACACAGGCAAATAAGTAATACTTATATGTCTTTAAAAAGAGTTGTAGTCACCGGTATCGGTGCACTTACTCCTATTGGTAACAATCAAAACGAATTTTGGAATTCGTTGGTAAAAGGAGTAAGTGGTGCCGGGCCTATATCTCATTTTGATGCGGCTTTATTCAAAACGCAATTTGCCTGCGAGTTGAAAAATTTCGATCCATTGGATTATTTTGATCGGAAAGCTGCCCGAAAGATGGATCCGTATACGCAATACGCAATAATATCCGCTTCCGAAGCAGTACAAGATGCTCATTTGCAAGACGAAACACTGGATAAAGACCGGATTGGGGTAATCATGGCTTCGGGTATAGGTGGCATTAGTACCTTTCATGATGCCGTTACTCAGTTTAATGAAGGTGATGGAACACCAAGGTATAATCCATTTTTTATACCTAAAATGATATCTGATATAGCTGCCGGTCAAATTTCAATTCAGTATGGTTTCAGAGGGCCTAATTATGCTACGGTATCGGCATGTGCTTCTTCTACACATGCTTTAATTGACGGTTTTAATATTATCCGCTTAGGCAAAGCTGATATCATGCTTTGTGGTGGTGCAGAAGCTGCCGTTACCATTGATGGGATAGGTGGTTTTAATGCCATGAAAGCTTTATCAACCCGGAATGATGATCCGGAAACTGCCTCTCGACCCTTTGATTTGAACCGGGACGGGTTTGTATTAGGCGAAGGAAGCGGAAGTATTGTTTTAGAAGAATTGGAGCATGCTAAAGCAAGAGGTGCCCGTATTTATGCAGAAGTTTCCGGTTCGGGAATGACAGCTGATGCCTTTCATATGACCGCACCTCATCCTGAAGGTTTGGGAGCACGAAACGTAATGAAAGAAACGATCCGGGAAGCCGGTATTGCAGCAAAAGAAGTAGATTATATTAATGTGCACGGTACTTCAACACCTCTTGGTGATGTAGCCGAATTAAAAGCTATTCAGGCTGTTTTTGGAGAAGCCAGTTATCAACTCAATATAAGCTCTACAAAATCTATGACCGGACATTTGCTCGGAGCTGCCGGTGCCGTAGAGGGTATTGTGGCTATTCTGAGTATTGTTCATAATATTGTACCTCCTACCATTAATCATTTTACAGATGATCCCGCTATTGATGCCAATTTAAATCTTACCTTTAATAAAGCACAGGAAAGACATATTGATATTGCCCTTAGCAATACTTTTGGCTTTGGCGGGCATAATGCTTGCATTTTATTCAAACGCTTCATTTAATTATTTTGAGTTGGTATAGTTTATTTTCAAAAAATACTAAAGAAAAAGAATTTTTCAAATCATTGAAGCAACTTCTTGGCTTTGCACCCAAAAATCTTGAACTCTATCATATTGCTACAACCCACAGCTCTACCAATCATGATGTAGGTTTTAATAACGAACGGCTTGAATTACTTGGTGATTCTGTTTTTAGTATTATAATCACTGATTTTCTATATCATAAATATCCTTATAAGAATGAAGGTGAGCTCACTGAAGTAAGAGCTAAACTGGTATCAAGAAGCATGCTTAATAATCTGTCTATCAAATTAGGTTTACCTGCTTTGGTACATGCCAATTTAAACGCCAGTGTGCTGAAAAGCAGCTCTACACCCGGCAATACCCTTGAAGCTTTGGTAGGTGCAATATATTTAGACCGGGGGATAAAAAAGGCATGTCGTTTTATTGAACAAAAAATATTACGTGTATTGGTTGATTTGGAAGTAATAGAACAAACCATTACAAATTTCAAAAGTATCATTATCAATCATGCTCAAAAAAACCGGGAAAGTATAGAATTTCGGGTGATGAAAGAAGATGATGAAGGTATCCGGAAAATATTTGAAATTGCATTATTCCTTCAAGGCCAACAAATTGGAAGCGGAAGTGGTCCAAGTAAGAAAAAAGCCGAACAAGCGGCTGCCCACGAAGCCTGTCTTTATCTGAGTTTAGTTGAGGTCTGAGCTTTACGCTGACAATAATTTTAACATAGATTCCATGTAGCTGCGATCGTTTGACAGTCGCGGTACTTTATGCTGACCTCCCAGTTTCCCTTTGCTTTTCAACCAGGTATCGAAAAATCCACTTTGTGCAACATGGATAATGGGTTTTCTCAATGCAATATCTTTATAGCGTTTTGCTTCGTAATCAGAATTTAAATTTTTCAATTCTTTGTCTAAAATGCTTTCAAACCGGAGAAGATTTGCCGGTTTATTCGAAAATTCAATAATCCACTCATGAGCTCCGTTTCCACCTGCCGAAAAATATACGGGTGCTACAGTATAATCACGTACTGAGGCCGGTTCTTCATGGCAAGCTCTTGCAATAGCTTCATCCGTATTATCAACGATAACTTCTTCACCAAAAGCATTGATATAATGTTTTACTCTTCCTGTTATGATGAAGGTATATGGATTAAGGCCGGTAAAAGATATGGTATCTCCTATCATATATCTCCAAAGCCCCGAATTGGTAGATATGATTACTGCATAATTTTTACCGATTTCCACATCACCAATCAGATATACATCCGGATTTGGGGAGTTAGCCTGAGACACAGGTATAAACTCATAAAAAATACCATAATCGAGCATCAATAGCATGGACGGATGATTCAAATCATGTTGAATGCCAAAGAAACCTTCCGATGCATTATAGGTTTCCATATAATGCATATTTTCCGATTTTATCAATGTTTCAAAACGCTGTTTATAGGGTTTAAAACTAACACCACCATGAATATACAACTCAAGGTTAGGCCATACGTCTGCTAAATTAACTTTCCCTGTTTTTTGTAATATTTTTTCTATTAAAACCAGTGTCCAGGTGGGTACACCGGCCATATTGGTTACATTCTTTTTAATAGTTTCGTTGGCCATTTTTTCAAGCTTTGCTTCCCATTCTTCCATTAAGGCAATAGACAAATCGGGTGTTCTGATCAACTGCCCCAATAATGGCATATTTTTCATCATCACAGCCGATAAATCGCCAAAATAACTACCCTCATTCATTTTATTGATTTGAGTGCTTCCTCCCATTACCAAACCTTTTCCGGTAAATATGCGGGTAGCCGGATTGTTTTTTGCATATAGTGCCAATACATCGCGACCACCGTTAAAATGGCATTCGTCTAAGGTCTCTTTACTCACCGGAATAAATTTTGATTTTTCACTTGTAGTGCCCGATGATTTGGCAAACCATTTAATCTCCGATGGCCATAATATTCCCTGCTCACCCTGAATAATCCTTTCAATATAGGGTTTTAAGGATTCGTAATTCTGAAGAGGTATATTGTTTCTGAATTCTTCCGGATTGCGCATGGAAGCATAGTCGTATTTCAAGCCCCATTCTGTTGACTTTGCCGTATCAATCAGCTTTTTAAAAACCCGGTTTTGTGCTTCCACAGGATGGTCTATAAAATACTGGATTTGATCCAGTCTTTTTTTAAACATCCAGGTTAATACAGAATTTATTAAGCTCATTGACTATGTATCAATAGGTTAAAATTAATGCTCTAAATTTACAATCCGGCACGCTGAAAATAAGTATTTGCTTCTTTATTTTGTCCTTTTTGTAAATACAAATTGCCAATATTTCGCAACAAATTTTGATCATTAGGATGAAATTGCAAAGCTTTTTTAAAATAAATAATGGCTTGTTCAAATTTTCCCTGTCCGGCATAAATAATAGCGGCATTTTCAAGTGCTTCGGCATTTTCGTGATTGATATTAATGGCTTTTAAAAAAGATTCAAGACCTTTTTCAGGTCTATTCAAATCTCTCGCGTATGCCAATCCTTTTTTTACCCAAGCCTGATCATTTTCCGGATTTAATTGAATAATCCGGTTAAAATAAGCAAGTGCCGAATCAACATGTTTTGCCTGCAAATAGGCCATACCGAGTTTAAGTAAATAATGTTCATTTTTCCCGTTGTTATTTTTCAATGCTTTAAATGAAGCGATGGCACCTTGATATTCTTTTTGCTGTAAAGCCATATTACCCATACCTTCAAGATTTTTTAATGCCAGTGGACTTCCGGCTTTTAAATAAGCTGCAATAGCTTTCTTATAATTATGACTTAAATAATAATAATCGTTGCCTAAGGTAGTCCAGGCAGCAGCATAAGCAGGATAAATTTTTACTGCTTTTTCAAGATAAATTTTCGACTGATTGTATTGAAAGCGGGCATTCTGCTTATCCGGATTTTGTTGTGCCATATCATAGAGCATACCTCCGGCTGCATTATTGGCTTTTGCCGATGCAGACGATATATTGACATCATGCAGAAAAAGGGTTTGATTATTTTTCCAATCCGGATTGCGTTTTACGGTTTTTAAAGCCAGCAAGGTAAGCATGGCAAAAACAAAAAGTGCTGTCAAAGGCATTCTTTTCCAATAAGACCACCAAGAAACTGACCCTGTTTTTTTATACACCATTAAGCACAGTTTTATCAAAAGCCATGCACTTGCAATGGCCAAAGCCATAGAAGGGATATACAAAAATCTTTCGTTCATAAAAGTACCCACCGGAAAAAAAATATTTGACACCGGAAGCATGGCAAAACAATACATCAATATGAATGCGGGGAAAAGTTTTCGTTTGAAAAAA
Organism: Bacteroidota bacterium; assembly: GCA_024276745.1. Taxonomy (GTDB): domain Bacteria; phylum Bacteroidota; class Bacteroidia; order Chitinophagales; family S012-47; genus JAJRWN01. The sequence continues at coordinate 3,758 of JAJRWN010000138.1, read as the reverse complement.
CCTATAAAGCCGCCAAGTAACATCATCGCATATAAAAGAATTCCGGCCAATGCCATGGGATTGCCGAGCCTATGATAAGCGATTTGAAAGGGATAATAATCATTGGTCAGATGAAGCGGGAATATCCATAATTGCAGATATTTAAGCAATGTAAAAGCTATTGTACCGGCCTTTTGACTTCCGATGGCCAGCACAAATGGATTATTCATCAAGTCGGCATTGCCACTGATAGCTGTGGCACCGATAGCCCAGAAACGTAATAATAAAGCAGCCACACTGGCAGCAATAAAAGGTATAGCTGCACCGGCAATACTTTTAATATTTTGTCTTTCTATAAAATACAAAATAGCCGGAAAAAGCAATAAAAAAGGAAAGGCCGATTCTTTCGATAATAAGGCAAACCAAAAGAAAAGTCCACTGAAATAGAGCATCTTCCGCTTTGGAGTTTTGATCCATTGCAGCAATTTCAACAGAGCAATCAGGATAAACAATAAAGCCATCAGCTCGTCTCTTCCTTTGATATTGGCTACTGCTTCGCTATGCACAGGATGAACAATAAAAATTAATGTAGCTAATAGCGGCAAATGCCATTTCAGGACTTCGGGAATATTTAAAAACTGTAAGAACCGGAATAAAAAAAGTAGTAAAAGCAAGCATGAAATGGCATAAATAAGCACATTGATAAAATGGCTGAATTCCGGATTATTACCAAAAACCTCATGTTCAATAGCAAAAGTAAGCAGCGATAAAGGTCTGTAACGGCCACCGGCAACCAAGTTTTTCTGCTTACCGAAATAACCTACAAAAGAATCGTGGCTAAGGATATCGACAATACCGTTAAAGCCCTTTTGCACAAACTGATTATCGGTAATGACAATCGAATCGTCCAAAGCATACTGATGATTAAAGGTATTGGCGTATAAAAGTACAGGGAGCAGAAAAGCCAAATATAATTGCCACTTGGGCAAATGCTTAACGGCATTGGTATAATCCCTTTTATTATTTCCTTTCTTCGCTTCCAAGGATATCTTTTCTTTGAAGTTCGAAATGCTTTCCAAGATAAACTTTCCTGACTTCTTTATCTTTCGATAGTTCTTCGGCTGTACCCGATTTTAAAATTTTTCCTTCAAAAAGGAGGTAAGCCCGGTCAGTAATTGAAAGTGTTTCACGTACATTATGATCTGTAATCAGAATACCTATATTTTTTTGTTTCAATTTTGCCACTACAAACTGAATATCTTCAACGGCTATCGGGTCAATACCGGCAAAGGGTTCATCGAGCAAAATAAATTTAGGATTATTAGCCAATGCACGGGCAATTTCCGTTCTTCTTCTTTCGCCACCCGATACTAAATCGCCACGGGTATGCCTTACGTTTTCAAGGCCAAATTCAGCTATGAGTTCCTCCAGGCGCTCATGCTGTGCAGCCTTGGATAAACCGGTAAATTCCAATATGGCTTTGATGTTATCCTGAACACTTAATTTTCTAAATATTGATGCTTCCTGAGGCAGATAGCCCAATCCAAGTTTAGCCCTTTTGTACATGGGCAAACGTGTAATATCCTGTTGATCGATAAAAACTTTTCCTTCTTCCGGTCTGATAAGTCCTATAATAGAATAGAAAGAGGTGGTTTTTCCGGCTCCGTTAGGACCCAATAATCCAACAATTTCGCCTTGATTTACTTCAATAGATACGTGGTCAACAACCGTACGTTTCCGGTATCGTTTTACAATATTGTCTGTTCGGAGCAACATAAAATAAAGTTACAATTTTATGGTAAAGGTTCCTTCAATATAATTCAATACCGATATTCTATTGGAGAAAATACTTTTTTCATAAGATAAAGCCACTGCATACTTCCCAAAATTGGCTCCTGCTTGGCCGATAAGATATGGCTTTGGTATTCCACCTCCCCGGTATCCTAATGACAGCAATAGTTTATGCACCAATTTAAGATTCATATTGATATCGTAAACCGGGATTCTATTGCTATCGAATTTCCTGACCAGTACCGAAGGCGTAAAGGTAAAGTTTAAATCTTCATACAGGTCATAAGCGGCATAAAGCAGGAAAACCCGGTATTCAATAATATTGATACCCAAATAACTTAAAGTCGGTCGATTCAGGTTATAAGCTGAAAAGCCCAAAGCCAAAGGACCGGCTTGCAATGCCAGTCCGGCATGCACCAAGGGGTATATTTTTCCTTGTCTTCCTCCCAATAGATTCGGATTTGTATTAGGATCAAAAGCTACACTTTTATAACGTCCCGAAAGACTGAATCCAACACGAAAATCATAATCATCATTATGGGTAATTGAATAAGAAAATGAGAGTGCTATACCGGAAGTATATTCATTATATTCTCTTTGATATTCAATATTGGCTCCATAACCAATCCGGCCGGTATCGCTACCCGAATCCCATGAAATCATTGCATAATTATATAATGGAGGAAACAAACCGGTGGGTGGATCATTACGGGTAAAAAAATGAACATTTTGTCCACTGGCCATACCTGCAAATCCCGGATTTTGTAAATACCGGTTTAATTGATATTGGTTCATAAAAAACGATTGGCTTGTTTGTGCTTGCAGCATCATTGTGCTAAAAAAAACAGCAAAAACAAATAATATTCGACTTTTCATTTGCATGGTTTAATATCCTTTATATTGAGTTGTAAAGAAGTTTTTCCATTCCATTCATTCAAATCGATACTAAAACATATATCGAAAGGTCCCGAATTGACTAATTGAAGTTGACCGGCCTGCTTGAAAGCAATGGCCTGCATAATAACACCATTTTGAATAAGCGTCATTTTTAAGTGATTTTCGCCTACAATACTTGCCTGCCATCGGCATTTCACCTGGCGGCAAAGAAAAACAGGGCGCATATTGCCCGGACCAAATGGAGCCATACGGCTGATAGATTGATAAAAGCTTATGGTAAGATCAGATAATTGTACTTCTGCATCGATATGAATTTTTGGAATAAGCATATCCGGATCAATATGATGGCTCACGAATTGATCAAACCCTTTTTTAAAAGCATTAAGATTTTCTTTTTTAATCTGCAAACCTGCCGCATATTTATGGCCTCCGTATTTTACTAACCATTGTTTGCAATGATCGATGGCTTCGAGGATATTAAAACCCGGTACCGAGCGGGCCGAACCACTTAAAGCTCCCTTATTTCCACTAAAGACAATGGTTGGTCTATAGTAATGTTCTATTAAGCGGCTTGCCACAATTCCGATCACCCCTTGATGCCAGTCGGCTCCCCAAACAACAGACGATTTACGGTTGGCATTATCAGGCTCTTTTTCAAGTATTTCCAAAGCATTGGCCGTAATGCTTTGATCCAATTGTTTTCTATCCGTATTCAATTCACGCAGTTGCTGAGCAATCTTTTTGATTTCCTCTTCATCTTTTTCAGTCATCAGCATCACCGGATAGCGGCCATGCTTTAAACGTCCGGCAGCATTGATGGGTGGTGCTAATCCAAAAACAATATCTGTTATTCGTAAGGGTTTTTTTCGACCGATTACTTCAAGCAAATTTTTCAAACCCACCTGTGGATTATCATTTAACTTTTTCAATCCATACCAGGCAAGTATTCTGTTTTCTCCGTTGATTGGTACAATATCGGAAGCAATGCTGACCACCAGAATATCTAATAACTCATAAACATCATCAGGTTTTATATTCCAGCTGATGGCCAATGCCTGACATAGTTTAAAACCAATGCCACAACCCGATAG
>JAJRWN010000137.1 GCA_024276745.1 Bacteroidota bacterium | reverse complement strand
TTTTTGTGCAGCGGTCATGCGCGGAATCAATACTCCCGAAGCAGTAGATTGGATGTGCAGCTTGGCACTGGCGTCTGGTGTGGCGGTTCCTATTCCTACATTTTGGGCAAAGCCAATATTTTTTGTCATTAGCCATACGACCAACAGAAGGCCGCGATAACAAAACCGGTTCATAGAATAAAATTTACTTATGGTTTACTTTGTTTTTGATATATTTTCAATAGTCTTTTCAAGATTTTCCAGGTGTTCTAAAATATTTTGGTTTTGTTCTTTCAACACATCATTTTCCAGTTTCAGCTCTTCAATATTTTGGTTTTGTTTTTCAATCTCAGATTGTTGTTCTTGAATTGATTTTGTAAGGATGGGTATCATGCCGATATAATTCACTCCTTTATAATCAATTGGATCAATATCTGAATCAGGTTGTTCAAATGTTGCATCAACAATAAGTTCAGGAAATATTTCCCCCAGATCCTGAGCAACAAAACCGGTTTGGATTCTATTGGGAAAATGCATTGCACCATTGGCAATATCTTGATTGAAGTAATAATTAACTGCTTTTAATTGCATGAGTTTTGATAGTGCTGATGGGAGAGACTGAACATCTGTTTTAAACATCCGGTCTGAAACTGAGATAAGCGTTCCGGTATAAGCCAAATCTCCTGAAAAATAACCGGCATAGCGTGTACCGGTACCACTACTTGAGTTTCCGTAAACCCCATAGCGGTTACCCGATCCACCATAAGCATTAGCATATAAACCATATGACGTACTGGAAGAAGTATTGTTCGCAATACCCTGAATACCAATAAATCCACCATAAAAATATCCGCCAAGGCCATAACCTGCTTGCGGTAAAGAATAACCATAAAAAGCTTTTGCATTTACCCCACCCGTTCCTTCGTATTTTCCATATATCGCAACAGAACTCGCACTTGCATAGTTGGTGGTGGCATGCAATCCATATAAACCGCTGGCAGACACCCTCGCAGTGGCATTGCCGGGATTTGTGGTTCCTATTGTTAAAATATCTTTTATATATACCCGTCCGCTATAAGTGGAATGACCGAAATAGCCGGCCCAATCGTTAGAAGTAGCTCCTGTAGTATAGGCATACACAGCATAATTATTTGTACCACTATTTCCGACAAGTGCCTTTAAACCATAATTATTAGTTGCTCCCGAATTACTGTTCTGTGCAAATAAAGCGGTGGTATTGGTTGCGCTGGCAGAAGAATTTATATTGAAAATTCCACTATAAATGTTAATGCCTGAGCTTAAAGATGCATCAACGGTAATCCCTGTTCCGGTATTGGTACCGGAGTAAACATAAGTATTATGCAAGCCGGTAGTTTGGGTTCCGGAGTAGTTTAATTCTAATTTTGAGGCCGGTGTGCTAGTGCCAATGCCTACATTGCTACTTACGGCACTATACATATCAGAACCGGAAACGGTCCAGTCAGCATCCGAAATACCGGCAGGATCTGCCCAGGTGGCATTGCCACTGGCATCTGTTTTTAAAATATAACCATTGGTCTGATTTCCGTCAACGTATTGAAAAGTGCCCACCAAATCAAATGTAGCAGAAGGTGTTGCTGTACCAATGCCAACATTTCCATTTTTCAATACAGTCATGGCATTGGCATGCGTTGTAGATGTTCCATTGCCAATTTCAAATAAGGGTTCAGTATTATACCAAGCATTTGTAGTACCTCCTCCAATATTATAACGGCCAATCACAAAATCATTCATAGCCTGGGAAGTGGTATGATATCCTATTGATGTAGCATACCAACCGGAAACAGTATTGCTATTGCCTATAGCATAAGCACCACCGGCTGCCGTGCCGGAAATTGTATTATTGTAACCAAGCGCTATTGATCCTGTTGCACTACTATTAATGGTATTGGCATATCCTGCTGCAAATGCATCCGTGGCGGCAACCGTATTGTTATACCCAACTGAAATGGCATTTGTGGCGGAGCTTGTGCTATAAGATCCCAGGGTAATTGAATTATCGCCACTGCTGGTATTGCCAGCACCTAAAGCGGCTGCATAATTACCGGATACCGTATTGGCATTTCCGCTTGAAAAGGCAGCAGTACCGGAAGAGGTATTTGAAAGACCCAATGCTACTGCATTTGTACCGGAGGCTGTGGTGCCATTGCCCATTGCTACAGACCTCGATCCGGAAGCAGTGGTGTTGGTTCCACTGGCAAAACTATACAGGCCTACGTTAGCTGCATCCCATTGTGTACCGGATACATAGCCCGTTCTGAATGCTCTTTGAGATGCATCCCAATATGTTTTTGAGCCTGCCCCACTCATAGATGATCCAAACAATACATCATAACCTGGTTGAACCTGTAGTTTAGCTACCGGAACAGAAATGCCAATACCTACATTACCATTCTTTAATACAGTCATGGCATTGGCATGTGCTGAAGATATTCCATTGCCTATTTCAAACAATGGATCTGTATTTATCCAGGATGTTGCATTCCCACCACCAACATTATAGCGACCAATTGTAAATACATTATAAGATTGTGCTGTACTAAGCACCCCCATGGCTAATGAATAATTTGCTGATGCCAGATTACTAAAACCCAAAGCCAATGAATTATACCCCGAAGCCGTATTGTTATTTCCAAGAGTAAAGGAAAGATTTCCGGAAGCCGTATTATTAGCTCCCAAAGCTAATGATTGGCTTCCGCTTGCCGTTGATGAATATCCTATAACGGTGCTGTATGTTCCGCTGGCAGTATTGTTATATCCCAAGGCTGTTGAGTTTGAAGCCGATGCAGTGGTATTATAACCTGTCGCAAAACTATACAGGCCTACGTTAGCTGCATCCCATTGTGTACCGGATACATAGCCCGTTCTGAATGCTCTTTGAGATGCATCCCAATATGTTTTTGAGCCTGCCCCGCTCATAGATGACCCAAACAATACATCATAACCCGATTGAACCTGCAATTTTGTTATTGGAGCACTAACGCCAATACCCACATTGCCACTCACCGCACTATACATGTTGTTTCCGGATACGGTCCAGTCACCATCACTTCCGGCTGTCAAAGAATGCCAGCTGCCGGCCATATACCCTTCAAAATCGCTACCGGTATAGCGGATGGTTCCGACATTAGCTCCCGTTGTATTTGATATTTTGATTGCACCGTTTACATTTAGTTTTTCAGACAAAGTGGTTGTTCCAATACCTACTTCATTCTTGATATAGACTCTTCCATCGTTTAAATAACTTGCCCCAAACCAGCCGGCCCAATTCGTTGTACCCCCTGATGCGGAAGAGTATAACCCGTAATTTGTTGTACCACCCGAAGTATATACAAAAGCACCATAATTACTTGCTGATGTGGACCCACTAACGGCTACTTCAATCCCGCGATTGCTTGATGAGTTTGCTGTATTCGCTATATAAACACCCTTTGAAACCAAAAGATTATTTGAATTACCTACTGAGAAATACCCACCGGAAACAGAACCGCTTGATGCCGTTGAACTGGCAACAACCAACAAACCATAGGACAAAGAATTGCTGGTTGTATGGCTTAAATATAGGGTTTGTGATTGTGTTCCACTTTGTTGTATATGTAATTTTGAAATGGGATTTGAAACTCCAATACCAACATTACCCTGAATGACTAATCCATTGGCCGGTGCCGCTGTTGTTGCGTAGGAGTTTCCTATTGAAACATTGCCTGCTACAGACAGCTTACTGGCAGGAGTAGCTGTTCCGATGCCTACATTTTGTGCTGATATCGAAAAAGATAGTATTCCGATAATGAGTGATAGAGGGAGATATCTTGGGTATATCTTTTTGCAGTTCATAATGCTGATAGTTATTAAGCTTTTTCTGTGTAAAACAAATACAAACCTAATCCTTTTCTACTTGATTTGCAATGGTTTTACTCATATCGTTCAACAATCAGACTAATAAATTCATCCGGTTTTCAAGTTTTTGAAAGCACATATCAGGATTATGAATGTATCCATTAACACAGTTTAACTTGAAGAGCATATGCTGAAAAGCTAATTTTGGTTTTCAAAAAAAACATACACTATGCATACGAATCAAGCAGAAGACATTGCAGCATTAAGGGAAGAAATTGCCCAAAAGAGCAACTTTTTAGATTTGCTTGCTATGGAGCTGGGCAAAGCCATTATTGGTCAAAAGAATATGATAGACCGATTAATGATTGCTTTATTGGCAGAAGGACATATTTTGTTGGAGGGGGTACCCGGATTGGCCAAAACCCTTGCGATAAAATCGCTTGCCCGGGCCATAGATGCCCGTTTCAGCAGAATTCAATTTACCCCGGATTTATTACCGGCTGATATTACCGGAACCATGATTTATAATCCGGAAGAACATAAATTTACCCCCAGAAAAGGGCCTATCTTTTCCAATTTTATATTAGCCGATGAAATAAACAGGGCACCGGCAAAGGTACAGAGCGCTCTATTAGAGGCTATGCAGGAAAAACAAGTTACCATTGGCGATAAAGCCTATAAACTGAAAGAACCTTTTTTGGTGATGGCCACACAAAACCCTATTGAACAGGAAGGTACTTATCCGCTTCCCGAAGCACAAGTTGACCGCTTTATGCTTAAGACTATTGTTAGTTATCCGGTCATGAAGGAAGAAAAGCAAATTATGCGTATGAATGTAAGCGGGGATGAACCGGATATTAAGGCAGTGATTAAACCGGCCGATATTTTACAAGCCCGTCATTTGGTGCGCAGGGTTTATATGGATGAAAAAGTTGAAAATTATATTATTGACATTGTTTTCGCCAGCCGTGAACCCGAATCGTATGGAATGAAAGCACTAAATCCGCTTATCCAGTATGGTGCTTCTCCAAGGGCATCCATTTTTTTGGCTTTGAGTGCAAAGGCCTTTGCTTTTATGCAGAAAAGAGCATACGTTATACCCGAAGATATTCGTAGCATTTGTCACGATGTATTGCGTCATCGTATTGGTTTGAGCTATGAAGCAGAGGCTGAAAATATCGGTGCAGAAGATATTATTAATCAAATATTAAATCATGTGGAAGTTCCCTGATCAACAAACTCTTTAAGAGTAGTTTAACTATGGACACACAAGAATTGATACGAAAAGTCAGAAAAATTGAAATAAAGACAAGAGGTTTATCAAGCCAGCTGTTTGCCGGTGAATACCAAAGTTCTTTTAAAGGCAGGGGCATGTCATTTAGCGAGGTGCGCGAATATCAATATGGTGATGATGTTCGCAGCATCGACTGGAATGTGAGCGCAAGACTCAATCATCCTTATATCAAAGTTTTTGAAGAAGAACGGGAGCTTACCTTATTATTGATGGCCGATATTAGTAAATCTGCTTTTTTTGGTGCAAGCAGGGCTCAGAAAGAAACATTGATGACAGAGCTTTGTGCCGTACTTTCTTTTTCTGCTATGCTCAACAATGATAAAGTAGGTATCATTTTTTTCTCCGATCATGTTGAACAATATATTCCGCCCCAAAAAGGACGAAGCCATATTTTAAGAATTATTCGCGAATTGGTAGATTTTAAACCTAATGGCAAGGGAACCGATATCGAAGCGGCACTTGAATATATGATGAATGTGCAAAAGAAAAGAGCCATTGTGTTCCTTTTATCAGATTTTTTTGACCGCCATTATGAAAAACCATTAAAATATGCTTCAAGAAGACATGATATGGTTGGTATCCGTTTGTATGACGATAGAGAAATAATATTGCCGAAAGCCGGCTTATTGCCTGTGATTGATCTGGAAACCGGTCGGCAAAAATGGATTAATACTTCCTCAAAGACATTCCGGCAACATTACAGCAACGCTTTTGAAAAAAACAAACAATATTTCGAAAAGGTTTTTTTAAAAAGTGGTGCCGATCAAATTAGTATTGCTACCAAGGATTCGTACGTAAAGGCACTTATAGGATTTTTTCAACAAAGAAGTAAACGAAGATAGTGAATATACTTAACAAAAATTGGATTTGTTATTATATAATTAGCACTTTGTTTATTCCGGTGCTGCGGGCAGGGGATATTCATGTATCGGCATCTGTAGATACTAATCAGATTCGTATTGGTGAGCAATTAAGCATGCAGTTGAAGATTAGTAATACTACCAATCAGCAGGTGCTTTTTCCGGCCGACAGCTCCGTATGGAATCCTTTCATGCTCATCAGCAGTCAAAGTGATACAAGTTTGATGGGTGATACGGTTTTAGTGAAACATACTTTTCAACTGACCACTTTTGATACCGGTCAATTAAATATTCCGGCACTGCATCTGGGTATTTTAAATTCCAATGGTGATACAGATTCGCTAATTACACAATCTTTTCAAATTCTGGTTTCTACCGTTCCGGTGGATACTACTGCTGCGATTAAACCCATTCATGATCCTATGACAGCAGGCTTAACTCTGGGTGAAATTCTCATACGCATAGCCATACCGCTAATCGTTCTGGGGCTGTTGATACTTATTTGGTATTTATGGAAAAAACGAAAAAACAAAAAAGAAGAAAAACCCGGAATTATTCCTGAAGATATTGATCCCCGGGAATGGGCGCTTCGGGAATTAAATCTATTGGAGGATAAAAAATTATGGCAAAATGCGAAAGTTAAAACCTATTATATCCGGCTTACAGATATACTCCGGATTTATTTTACCAGAGTTTTTCATGAACCGGTATTGGAATCAACAAGCAGGGAGACCCTGCAATTGATGAGCCGGTATTTAGATGCGGATTTACTGGATACATTTAGTCATATATTGCATACTGCCGATGGGGTGAAATTCGCAAAGGCACAACCATTGCCCGATGAAAACGGACGTTGTATGACAGCGGCAAAAAACTTGATTAAACGAAGCATTCCGGAAACCAGAGAACCTGAATTATGATTGATAAATGGCAAGACATATTATTTGCGCATCCTGCTGCTTTTTACCTTTTTATTTTACTACCGGTATTGATAGCATGGTATGGCTGGCGGCATAACCATTTATCGGCCTATATGTTTATTTCAAATTGGCCGGGTATTGAGCAAAGCCACCGGAATTGGAAAGCTATTTGGCGGCATAGTGTTTTTGTGTTTAAATTGTTTGCTTTGGTATTTTTTGTTATTGCTTTGGCCGGCCCCGAAACGGATAAAAGTGAATCGAAAAGAGAGACTTTTGGTATTGATATGGTCATTGCGCTTGATGTTTCTCCCAGTATGTTGGCAAAAGATTTTAAACCTAATAGAATTGAAGCGGCAAAGAAAATAGCAAGTGATTTTATCAATCAACGACCCAACGACCGCATTGGTCTTGTGGTTTTTTCGGGCGAAGCATTTACCCAATGTCCGGTAACGGTCGATCACCGGGTTTTGCTTGAATTGCTCGATCAGGTGAAAGCCGGTGATATGCAATCGGGCACAGCCATCGGATCAGGATTAGGCACAGCCGTAAACCGTTTGAAAAACAGTGATGCAATCAGTAAAGTCATTATTTTGTTGACCGATGGGGTAAACAATACGGGATCTACCGACCCAAAAACAGCAGCCGGTTTGGCCACTACCTTCGGAATCCGGGTTCATACCATAGGTGTAGGTACTCGCGGAAACGCACTATCTCCGGTTGGTGTTTACCCAAACGGGCAGTATGCCTATGATCGTGTTCCGGTCGAAATTGATGAAGATCTTTTGAAAGATATTGCCAGCGAAACAGGTGGCAGTTATTTCAGGGCAGTTGATAATGCATCGCTTAAAGCCATTTATAAAACCATTGACAGTATGGAAAAATCAAGAATTGAACTGAGTGTATTGCCCAAAAAAAAATTATTGTTTTTACCCTTTATTTTGGCAGGTATGATGTTTTATTTTTTGGCCTTCATTCTAAAACAAAGCATATTCAGAACCGTGATATAGCATGGAACAGTTGAGATGGGAACATATTGAATTATTAAAAACATTGGCTTTATTGCCACTTTTGTTTTTAATATATTTTATAAACCGCCAATGGCGCAAACGTACCTTTGCAAAATTTGGTGAACAAGCATTGATTCAAAAACTTATGCCCGGCAAACCTGAGCAAAAACATGGTTTTAAACTAATCTTAACGCTATTGATATTTGCACTACTCATTTTGTCAATGGCCAATCCGCAGGCAGGACTGAACCGGCACAAAGCAAAAATAAAAGGGGTAGATCTTTATCTGGCTATAGATGTTTCAAAAAGTATGCTGGCAGAAGATATTAAACCCAACCGGCTCGAAAGAACCCGTTTGTTTGCAGGGCGATTGCTCGATAAGCTTGATCAGGATCGTATCGGACTCATTATTTTTGCAGGTCATGCCTATATGCAAATGCCCTTGACAAGCGATCATTCGGCTGCCAAAATGTTTTTAAAAACCATTGGTCCCGATATGGTACCTACACAAGGAACAGCACTTGCCGAAGCAATAGATTTAGCACAAAAATCATTTGAAAAAGGTAAAGGGAAAAATAATGCTATTATACTGATTTCGGATGGAGAAGATCATGATCCCGGAACCATAGAAAGCGCAAAAAAAGCGGCTGATGCCGGTATTCTTATAGAAACAATGGGGGTTGGAAGCAATCAAGGTGCACCTATTCCACTTTATCAAAACGGTATATTGACCGGTTATAAAAAAGACCGAAACGGCAATGTGGTAATTAGTAAACTTAATCATGAAGAATTGAGTCAATTAGCCGCTATTGGTGGTGGGAAATATCAAAAACTAAATGGCTCGAATGAACAAATAAAAGCGATAAAAAATGATTTAGCCACATTAGAACAAAAAGACATTGAAACGGTTCAATACGATTCGTATGCTTCTTATTACCGGATACCATTGTTTATAGCCTTGATTATTATTATATTGGAAATACTGATTTCCGACAAAAAAACCAATGCATTTGTAAATTGGAAAATATTCAGTACATGAAAATATATTTGTTAATAATAAGCTTGTTTTACGGCTTATTGGCCCTTGCCCAACCCGAGCAAAAATTGCTGCGTGAAGGAAATGATTTGTATCAAAAACAACATTACAGCGAAGCTCAGCAAAAGTATGAAGCAGCAATTGCAAAAAACAACCAATATCTTGAAGCACTTTTTAACCGGGGAGATGCACTCTATAAACAAGGTGATTACAAAGGAGCTGCCGAAGCTTTTCAACTGGCTGCAAATTTGAGTAAGAATAAAGGTATGCAGAGTAAAGCTTTTCATAATCTCGGCAATTCAATGATGCAGCAAAAAGATTATAAAAAAGCAATTGATGCCTATAAAAATGCACTTATGCTAAATCCTGCCAAAGAAGATACACGCTATAACCTGGCCTATGCCATGGCCATGAATCAGCAGGAAAAACAAAAACAAAATCAGGAAAACAAAGACGAACAAAGCAAACAGCAAAAACAAAACAAACAGGAAAACAAAAATCAGCAAGACAATCAACAAAATCAACAGAAAAACAAGGATCAGCAAGATCAGCAACAACAACAATTAAACAAAAAACAAGCAGAACAAATATTAAAAGCTTTGCAGGCCGAAGAGGATAAAACATTGAAGGATAAAAAGAAAAAAGAAGTAAAACCTGCCGTTTCGGGCAAGGTACTTAAAGATTGGTAGTCTATGAGATTCACACTGATAATATGCTGGATATGTTGGTCATTGGGCACGATGGCCCAGGAGCCGGATTTTTATGCCAAAGTTGATCGAAATCCGGTAGGATTGAAAGAAACTTTTACATTGGAATTTCATTTTGTCAATGCAAAAACCAATAACTGGAAAGCTCCGGATTTAGGCAATTTTGAAATTATTTCGGGGCCAAACCGTTCGAGTAGTGTACAAATTGTGAATGGCAATATGACTCAGGAAATCATTCTTAGTTATATATTGCAACCCAATTCATTGGGTACATTCATCATAGGACAAGCTACAGCCACCATACAAGGTAAAACCTTTCATAGCAAAGCTATTCAGCTTGAAGTGGTACAAGGAAGAACACAAAAAAAGCAAAAACGTGATCCGTGGAGCGACCCTTTTGGATTTGGATTTTCAACACCATCTTTTCCTACCCAACCGAACAGGCAAAACAATAATCAACCTGCACATACCAATATTAAATTACTGGTTTATTCTGATCGTAACACCGTTTACAAAGGACAGCAGATAACCATTACTTACAAACTTTTAGTACCTGCCAATGTAGGAGTAAATGATTATTCGCAACCGGCAGCAACCTATGATGGTTTTTGGAAACAGGATATTAAGCTACCAAAACAAAGAGTAAAACAAGAAAATATAAACGGACAAACTTATCGAAGTGTAGTCATTCAGAAAGTAGCCCTGTTTCCGCAAAAAAGTGGAGATTTAACCCTGGCCCCTACCGAAATTCAAGCCATACAATCGCAAGGTTTTTTCAACCAAGTAAAGGTAAAGGTAAAAGGCAATGCATTAAAGATTCATGTTAAAGCTTTGCCTCTAGACAATATACCGGCATCTTTTTCCGGTGCAGTAGGCGATTTCAAACTCTATCCTTATCTAAGCGATACTTTGCTGACTACCGATGATGCCATTACTTTCAGAATTAAAATTTCGGGTAGCGGAAATTTAAATTTGATTCAGGCACCTGAATTTAACATGCCGGCAGATTTTGAAGTGTATGACCCCAAAACATCTTTATCGCTCAGTGGTCATATTCCAGTCAGTGGCACGAAGTCTTTTGAATACCTGATTATACCACGCAGGGCAGGACGTTTTAGTATCGATCCCATTGAATTTTCCTATTTTAATCCCAATACGGGTAAGTATGTTCGCTTAAAAACCCCGGTTTATAAATTACATATAACCGGCAATAATAAAGAAAACGACCTGCAATCGGTATCGGGTATCAGCCGCGAAGAAGTAGAATTACTGGGGAAGGATATACGTTTTATCGAAACCGGTCCGTCACTTTTATCACACAATACTTCAAATATATATTCAAAAACAGCATTGATAAGTTTTTTCATCAGTCCTTTTTTGCTGTTTATCGGTTTGGTATTGTATAAAAATCAACGCGATAAAAAAAGACAAGATATCAGTGGTCGCAGAAAGAAAGGAGCTGCCCGCATGGCAACAAAACGATTGGCAAAAGCCAAAAAATTTATGCTTCATAACGATGAAACAGCCTTTTATAAAGAATTAAATCAATCATTATGGGGATTTTTGGCCGATCGTCTGAATCTTCCACTAAGCGATTTATCAAAAGAAAAGATTGAAATAATATTTTCAGAACAGCCAATCGATAAAGAGCTGTATCAGTCGCTTAAAGAACTTTTTGATACCTGCGAAACAGCCCTGTATGCACCGGCATCTGTTCGGGGAGACATGAAAAAGTACTATGATAATTCGGTTTCTTTGATTGAACAACTCAATAAGCAAATGAAAGTATGAAAAGCCTGTCGCTCTATATTTGTATCTTCTTAACGGCTTTAACCACAACAGCCTCTGAGGCAAGCGTTTTGTTGGATAGTGCAACCCATTGTTATGAGCGGAAAGCGTATGCCAAAGCCGCATTTCTTTATGATTCATTAATAACAATTGGTTATCATTCCGCATCATTGGTTTATAATCTGGGTAATTGTTACTACAAACAAGAAGATTTTATACAAGCTATTTTGCAATATGAACGTGCTTTAAAAGCCGACCCCACCAATGAAGATATTGCCTATAATTTGAAACTTGCCAGACTAAATGTAGTTGATAAATCTGAGGGAATCGAAAAAGGTCTTTTTAATCGTTGGTACGATAAAATGCTGCAACAACAAAGTCCACACGAATGGTTGCGTGATGCTCTCTTTGTACTTTGGTTTGCCTTTTTATTGGCAGTATTGTTTTTGTTCTTAAACCGCAAACAATTAAAAAGAATATTTTTTGCCCTGTCATTAATTATGCTTTTGTTTAGTTTCATTTTGATTATGCTGGCTACTCAAAGAAAAGCTTTTGATAAAACACATATATCGGCTATCATCATGACACAAAACACATACGTAAAGAGCGAGCCGGGAGGCAGTGGTTTAAAACTCTTTATGCTGCATGGAGGAGCCAAAGTGCAAGTACTCGACCGAAATGACGGATGGGTAAAAATTCGTTTCAGTACCGAAAAAATAGGCTGGATGCCTGAAGAAGACGTTGA
The DNA here is from genome assembly GCA_024276745.1 of Bacteroidota bacterium. Classification (GTDB taxonomy): domain Bacteria; phylum Bacteroidota; class Bacteroidia; order Chitinophagales; family S012-47; genus JAJRWN01. The sequence goes on along the minus strand of JAJRWN010000137.1, from coordinate 19,276 downwards.
AATCATATAAAAATTACCGTATCATGCAGTATAAAAATACTGCATTCTGAAAAAATATTTCTTTTTGTATAAAGCTTATTTTTGAAACATGCCCAATGTGCGTAACATATTTATTTGCCGTAATTGCGGACACAATAGCCCCAAGTGGATGGGCAAATGTCCGGGCTGTGGCGAATGGGATACTTTTATAGAAGAAGCTGTAGAAAAGCCGGGAAGCAGGCCCTATGAATGGCAAGGAAACGCCAATAAATCGAAACCAGGCAAACGCCCTAAAAGGCTTGATGAAATACAGCAGGGTGATTTACAACGTTTCGAAACGCCCGATCCTGAATTAAATCGTGTGCTTGGTGGTGGTATTGTTCCGGGCTCATTGGTCTTGATTGGTGGCGAACCCGGTATCGGAAAATCTACCCTGATGCTGCAAGTAGCCCTGCAAATGAAAGGAAAAAAAATTCTTTATGTAAGTGGTGAAGAAAGCGAACAGCAAATCCGGATGAGAGCCGAACGTATTTCGGACGTCAATCCTGATTTTTATATCTTCACCGAAACCGCTACCGCTCGAATATTTAATCATGCAGCAAAGTTAAATCCGGCCATCCTAATCATTGATTCTATTCAGACCATGCACTCGGCTTTGATTGATTCTACTCCGGGTACGGTGTCGCAAATCAGAGAATGTACCGGTGAATTACAGCGTTTTGCCAAGGAAACCGGAACCCCTGTTTTTATTATCGGACATATTACGAAGGAGGGAATTATTGCCGGTCCGAAATTGCTGGAACACATGGTTGATACTGTATTGCAGTTTGAAGGAGACCGTAATCATCAATACCGGATTATCAGAACCATGAAAAACCGTTTTGGTTCTACTGCCGAACTTGGTATTTACGAAATGCTGGGCTCTGGTTTGCGCATTATTTCAAACCCTTCGGAATTGCTCATTCAAGAACGGGAAGAATCTGTTGCCGGTATTGCCATAGCGGCAACCATCGAAGGGCTGCGTCCTATGCTTATCGAAGTACAGGCACTTGTAACCCGGGCGGTTTATGGTACTCCGCAAAGAAGCAGTACCGGATTCGATTCCAGAAGATTACACATGCTTTTGGCGGTACTCGAAAAACAAAGTGGTTTTAAATTCGGAACCCAAGATGTTTTTCTGAATATTGCCGGTGGCCTGAAAGTAAATGACCCCGCTATCGACCTGGCTATTATTATGGCGTTGTTGTCTTCTTTTGAAGATACCGCCATTCCCATGCTCAGCACCTATACCGGTGAAATCGGTCTTTCAGGCGAAATAAGACAAGTGAACCGGATTACTCAACGCGTGGCCGAAGCAGATAAATTAGGTTTTGAAAAAATCTTTATCCCCAAAACCCAATTGAAAAACCTGGATAAATCCATTTTGAATATCGAAATAATCGGAGTAGAAAGAGTGGATGAAATTTATAAAAAAATCTTTTGATTTATCTTTCTTAGCCCAATTGTTTTTCTTAATTTGTATCTCATTTGAAAATCAGAGGTACATGTATATCCGAAACAAAAGCTTTTTGATTGCTTCCTGGCTAAACGATTTGGCCAATATTTTTTATCCAAACTTATGTGTTGCCTGCGGCAGGCTTTTACAAAGACCGGAAAAATCCATTTGTATTTACTGCCGGCACGATTTGCCTGAAACCGGATTCCATCAGTATATCGACAATCCGGTGCATGAAAAATTTTATGGCCGTCTGCCTCTTGAGAATGCTTCATCGTTGTATTATTTTCATAAAAGTTCCCGGGTGCAGCATTTGATACATGCATTGAAATATAATGGCGAAAAACAAATTGGTATTGAATTGGGTAAATTATACGGACGTCATTTAAAAAATGCACCCGGTTTTTCTTCTGTACAATTAATTATTCCCGTACCCCTGCATAAAAGAAAATTACACTATAGAGGATATAATCAAAGCGAATTATTCTCCAAAGGTCTCTCTGAAACCATGCAAATACCATATAAACCCGAATTATTAAAACGCAAAGTGTTCACAGATACGCAAACTCATAAATCAAGAACCGAAAGATGGGAAAACGTAAAGTCGGTGTTTATCGCCATGCATAGCGGTCGATATGCCGGAAAGCATATTCTGTTGGTGGATGACGTTTTAACAACAGGCGCAACCCTGGAAGCATGTGCTAATGCACTTTTGGAACAATGCAGGGATATCCGTTTAAGTATTGCAACCATTGCCTGTGCCGGTTAAGCTCCTTGCGATCAAAACAATTCTACTATCTTCGCAATCGAAGAGATATTATTGCGTTGCTTATTACCTGATTTATGAAAACTCAAATTCAATTTAAATTATTCATATTTATTCTGGCAACTCTCTTGGTTTGGACAGGTTCTTGCCGGAAAAAACCAATTATTACCGATACTTCAGCATCCTTACATTTTTCGATAGACACCTTAAGTTTTGACACGGTATTTACAAGTATCGGATCGGCAACCCGCTTGTTCAAAGTATTTAACACATACAATCAACCGATACGCATATCAAGCATTGATTTGGCCGGAGGAGGTCAATCTGCATTTAGAATGAATGTTGACGGAATGAGTGGAACGCATTTTGAAAATCTGGAAATTGCTGAACACGACAGTCTGTATGTTTTTGTTGAAGTAACGGTAGATCCAAAAAGTGTAAATACCCCTTTTATTATAAACGATTCAGTAGTTTTTGCCACAAACGGAAACAAACAACAAGTCGAACTAATTGCGTATGGACAAAACGCACATTTTTATAATGGTGTAGAAATATGTAATGAAACCTGGACGAACGATAAACCTTATGTTATACTCGGAACGGTAATGGTAGATACTGCTTGTTCGCTTACTATCGAACAGGGGGTAAGGATATTTATGCATGGAGGAGCGCATTTCCTGGTTGCCGGCACTTTGAATATTAATGGTACACCCGATTCTACGGTAAACTTTGAAGGCGACCGTCTGGAACATTTTTTTGATGGACTTCCGGGTCAATGGGGCAGTATTATTGTTTTACGGGGCAGTAATGGAAGCACTTTCAATAACGTGGTTATTTCTGAAGCAAGCTCCGGAATTATCATCGGTTCTTCTTTTAGTAACGATTTAGCCGATTTTACGCTAGCTAATAAGCCGGATATAAAACTCAGCAAAGTACAAATCAAAAATTGTCGCAATTATGGCCTGTTTAGTTTTTTGGCTGATGTGGATATGGAAAACTCATTGATTTATGCTTGCGGTGAAAATAATCTGGCCTTGCTTTACGGAGGCATCCATGCTATCCGGCAATGTACTTTGGCCAATTATGGAGTGCTTGGTTTTGAGCATAAAGTACCGGTTTTGCTAATGAGCAATTATGCCGTACAAAACAAAATTCCCTGGCTGGCCGATGTGAATGCAAACTTTACCAATGATATATTTTATGGCTCCTTGCAATTAGGCAACGATTCTACCGATGGTGAAATTTCGATCGATACCATTACTTTTTTGGGCAATACCGTTCAGTACCTTTTTGATCATTGCCTTCTGAAAACCAATCTGAATACAAACGGAACAGCCTGGCAGGGAATACTGAAAAATCAAGACCCGCTTTTTGTTGATATCAGCGATAAAGAAGACTATTCGCCTGCCGATGGGTCTCCTTTAATCGATGCCGGTATTGATATCGGTCTTAATGACGATCTTTTTGGAAACAGCCGGACAGCACTTCCCGATATCGGAGCGATAGAAAAAACACCTTAATTATCGCTAAATTCAAATTGGTGTGTTTCAGGCTTATTAAAGGAGAACTCATAAAGTCGTGTTATCTTAGAGCATTGTCTTTTAACTGCTTATTCTCCAAATTCAATGACAATACTAAGAAATATATGGTATAGTTTCCCATTCAGGCTGGTGCAATTGCACTTAAAAAAGCAATTGTTTTTACTGTTTTTCTGGCTTTTGCTCATTGGTTTAATCACCCATAAAATCGGAGGCCCCTTTGGTATTAATTATCTTTTTCTCGACCCCGAATACATGGGTCATGTGGGGGGTTTAAGTTTTTTGATGATGGGCATTGCATTTGGTGTTTTTGTTATTGTGTTTCAAATTACCAGCTATATACTTAATGCATACCGTTTCCCTTTTCTCGCTACACTTAATTCACCCTTCTTTAGTTATTCGATGAATAATTCCCTGATTCCTCTTTTTTTTGGTTTCATATATCTGCTGATGTTGGCCCGTTTTCAGTCACAAAGCGAATTGGCCGAAGGAGGCAGCACATTATTCAATCTATTGGCTTTTACTGCCGGTAGTATGCTTGTGTTTCTGGTAGCCGGTTCTTATTTCTTTACGACCAATAAAAACATACTGCATATTATAGGAAGATCTTTTAAAAAAGGAAAAGAAGTATCGGTTGCCATTGATAAACTTGAAGAATTGAAATGGGAAAAAGTACAACAACGAATGCGCGTATGGCAGGTAAGTAATTTTATTTCAAGACGATTCCGTATCCGACCGGTTCGTGGGGTTGATCATTACGATGAACGCGATTTACTTGCTGTTTTCAGACAACATCATACCAATGCCATTATGGTGGAGTTAATGGCATTGGCTTTTTTGGTTTTCCTGGGTTATTTTATTGATAATCCGCTTTTTATGATACCGGCTGGCGCCAGTTTAATGATTTTGCTTGCTACCCTGATGATGCTTATTGGTGCTTTTTCTTATTGGACGGCCGGTTGGCGTAGTACTGTTTTTATCCTCTTGATGATCTTTGTAAGCCTGCTCATCAGATTCAATATTGTAAGTTATCAAAATCCGGCCTACGGATTAGATTATTCAGGTGAAAAACCAGCCTATAATGCCCGGGTTTTAAGTCATTTAAATACCCCTCAAACCATGCTTGACGATCAGGCATCTACCCTGCAAATTCTTAATCAATGGAAGGCAAAATTTCCAAACAAAAAGCCTAAAATGATTTTTATTAATGCCAGTGGTGGCGGACTACGGGCTGCCTTGTGGAGTATGCAGGTATTGCGCATGACCGATAGTATGAGCCAACGGCAATTAATGAAACACACCATATTGATGGCAGGTGCCAGCGGTGGAATGCTCGGTGTAGCCTATTTTAGAGAGTTAGTCCTCGAAAATCAGTTGGATAAGAAAGTCAATCCCTTTGATAAAAAACATCTGATTGATATTGCCGGTGACTTGCTGAATCCGGTAACTTTTGCCATTGCCGTAAACGATCTTTTTTATCCCTGGAGAAAATTTAATTACGGTTCATATACCTATCGCAAAGACCGGGCATACATGTTTGAAAAACAATTTAATCTGAATACTCATTTCAGACTCGACAAACCTTTGATTGCCTATAGAAAACCAGAACGTGAAGCCCGTATTCCCATGCTTATTCTTACTCCTACCATCATTCAGGACGAACGGAAACTATATATTTCTCCACAAAAACTTTCTTATTTATCATGCCCTGCCGGAAAAATTATTGATACTTCCGTGAACATGATAGACGGTGTAGATTTTGGTAGTTTACTGAAGCAGCAGGATGCTTATAATTTACGCTTTTTAACTGCTTTAAGAATGAATGCAACCTATCCCTACATTATGCCGACAGTGGTCTTGCCTACCCGTCCCCCGCTCGAAATAATGGATGCCGGAATCAGAGATAATTTTGGTATGGAAACATCGGTCAGGTTTATCTTTAATTTTAAAGACTGGATAAAAGAAAATACAAGTGGAGTTATTTTTATCAGTATCAATTCTGTGAACAAAGAAATGCTTAGCGATGATGCTGAAAACAACCGGAATATCATTACGCAACTCTTTAGTCCAATTGGAAATTTATACAATAACTGGCCCGAAATTCAACACTATAATCAGCTGTATTTGGCACAATATGCCCGCGAGTGGCTCGATGGGAAATTAGAATTTATTGCCTTTAATTACATCCCCGGAAAGATTGATAGAGCAGCCAGTTTAAGCTGGCACCTGACGACCCGCGAAAAACAAGATATTCAGAATGCTTTTTATTTAGATGCCAATCAGGCAAGCATGAGTAAGTTGCTAAAAGCATTGTGATGGGCAAAGGGCCTTAAATTTTTTCGAGTAAGGCTACCGTTTCCACATGGTAAGTATGCGGAAACATGTCGATTGCCTGCAAGGATTTAAGTTTATAATAGGGCTCCATCATACGAATATCTCTTGCCTGAGTAACCGGATTGCAACTGATATATATTATCCGTTTTGCACCCGATTCGTTGAGCCGCTGCACCACTTTCGGATGCATTCCGGCACGGGGCGGATCACTAATAACTACATCAGGCCTACCGTGGTTTTTTATCCAGGCTTCATCAAAAATATCTTTCATATCACCGCAATAAAAGGAAGTGTTTTTTACCTGATTATTAGTGGCATTTTTTTGTGCATTTTCTACCGCTTCGGCTATGCTTTCTATACCAACTACTTTCCGGCATGCTTTTGACATAAATATACCGATGCTGCCTGTGCCCGAATACAAATCGTACAGATGATCTTGTTTTTTAAGATGAGCGTATTCTTTGGCAAGCTGATACAAGATTTCAGCTTGCTGCGGATTGGTCTGAAAAAATGATTTTGCCCCAATGATAAAAACATATTCTCCCAGCTTTTCTTCTATATAATCGCTTCCTTTAAAAACCTGAACCGGCAATTCATAAATAGCATCGTTATGTTTGGGATTAATCAACCATTGAAGCGATAATACCTCCGGAAATTTATCAGCGATAAAAGTAAGTAAAGCATTTCTCGATGCTTGGTCATCGTAAGCAAAACTCAAAATCACCATCCAGGCTCCTTGCCGGTTGTTTCGCAAAATAAGATTACGCAGATAGCCGTCTTTTTTTCTCAGATTATAAAAAGAATAATCATGCTCGATGGCAAAATCATAAATCGCATTTCTGATGCGGTTGGCTGTATCGGCTTGTAAATGACAATTTTTTATTTGCAATACTTTATCGTAAGCCCGGGGAACATGAAAACCTAAGCCACGCATTTCTGATGCCGGTTGACCGCCAATAAAATCGGCTTTGTTTAACCAGCGTCTGTCCGAAAAAGTATATTCCATTTTATTCCGGTATTGACGATTGTTTTGAGCACCTATTATAGTCCTGAATTCAGGAATATCTGTTTTGCCCACACGTTCGAATGATTCGCGTACAATGGCTTCTTTATAAAGCAATTGTTGTTCATAGCCCACATGTTGCCAGCGACATCCACCACAGTGTTCAAAGTGTTCACAAAATGCAACACCCCTGTGGGGCGATGATTTTATCCATTCGGAAGGGTATGCCTGCACATAATCTTTTCGCTTTTTCCGTACGATGGCATGTAGCTCATCTCCAGGCAATGCGTTCTCAACAAATACAATCTTTCCGTTTTGCCTGGCCATGCCAAAACCACCTGAAACAATTTTCTCAATAAGCAGGTTTTTTATCATTCTTTTCTTTCGTGCCAAGTCTTCTTTCTTTTTGTGTGCAAAGGTAGTGAAATAGTAAGCGTAGCATTTGGAGTAATCATGGTATATTAGAGTAATTAATAGTTTCAATGATTCATCCGGAGTGAGAGTAATCACACAAAACAGATATTTAAACGGAGTACTTGGTCTGCTGGCTCTAGGCTCCTATATCGCTTATTGCCTGATTGAAACCAAACCGGTAGGGACCATAATCTTTTCGGCTCCCGGTTTATTGGAAGCAATCTTTTTATTATCCTCCGGTATTTTGATTTTCAGAAAATATCATCATACCGAATTTTATAATATAGAAGCCTTGCTGGGTTCATTGGTTTTTTCAGGCCTTTTGGTATATTTCATCAGCGTTTTACCGGCTTTGCTGAATGATTTTGGCTATCATTTCTTCCGTTCCGGGCAATTGCTAAATATATACCTGACATTTAGCAAATTGCTTGTGTTTATCTTTTTCCTGTTCAGCAGTATGATGTTTTACCGGCTTGCATTTGCTCAAAACAGCAATAAGAAAAAACATTATTTAAAAGCTGCTATAAACCTTTTTGGCATCAGTTTATTGCTACAAATATTTCCGGTATTGCATAGCAATATGCTTATAAAAAGTTTTTTTGCACTATCCGGAATCATGATTTTTTTTCTGGTCATCAAACTCGACTGGATTGCTTTATTATCGCTAAGATCAAAAATCCTGACGATCTTAATATTGGGCTTATTATGTTTAATATTATTTGGCATCACACAAACGTTGTGGTTGCGCCAGCCATACCGCTTAACACCTTGGAATATTAGCTATAACTTGCCCTTGACCCTATTGATATTATTTGCCGATGCTTATGCATTTGTGAGTTTTTTGTCCTTATTATTCAATCTGCCTATTGCTTCTTTTATCGATAAAAAGAATGCAGAAATTGAAAGTTTTATGCGTATCAACCGTTCTATAAGCGCTCATGCAGAAACGACACATATACTGCGTACATTATTCAAAACATCGATGGAGAATACGAATGCCGATTCGGGATGGGTGGTATTGCTGCAAGACGACCGGGAGGAACAAATCATTGAATCTGAAGTAATAACAAAAAAAAATATTGCCCGCTTACAAAGCAGTCTGAAAAGCAGACAACGTTTGCAATTGAATGCCGGCAACCGGTATTTGTATATAAAAGATATCAGGCAAGACCCTAATCTTCGAAATCATGATATTGACGAACGATCTTTAATTGAATTTCCGGTCAGGGTGAAAGACACACTGAGAGGGAAATTGTTTTTACTAAAACGGATTGTTTCCGGCTTTGATGAATATCAAATTAATTTGGTTGATTCATTTATTGCCCAGGCATCTGTTTCGATGCAAAATATTGATTTACTTCATGATGCACTCAAAGCCGAAAGACTAAAAGAAGATTTGGAAATAGGGAAAAATGTTCAAAAAAGACTCCTGCCCGAATCTTTTCCATATATCAATAAAATTGATATGGCAGCAGAAAGTGAAGCCGCTCAGCAAGTAGGTGGCGATTATTATGATTTCTACCGGATTGACGAAAATAAAATGGGATTGTTGATTGGTGATGTATCTGGAAAAGGTACGGCAGCCGCTTTTCATGTTGCCAAAATGAAAGGTATTTTTCAGTCACTCATGCTTGAATCGTATGCACCGGCCCGGTTTATAGAAAAAGCAAATGCTGCCGTCAGTCAAAGTTTTGATAAAGGCATGTTTATTACCCTCACCTATCTCGAAGTTGATATATTAAAACAACAAATCAAATATAGCCGTGGCGGACATTGCCCACTCTTGGTTTATCGTGCCGGCAACAAACAAGCCGAATATCTCGAAGACGAGGGATTGGGGCTTGGCATTTTACGAAATGGCAGTTTTGCAAAAACCATTTGTGAAAAAACATTATCTTATAAAAAAGGAGATGCATTTTGTTTATATACAGACGGATTGATAGAAGCCCGTCATGCACTAAATGAAGAAGAATTTGGTTATAAAAGATTACAACAATATATGCAGGATTATGGTAAATTGGAAGCGAAAGAAATTGTAAAACGATTGATGAACCGGGTTAACGAATTTACCGGTCCTGATAATCAACTGGATGATATTTCTATCCTTATTTTTAAGCCTGCCTGATTGTGGAAAAAACAAGATAACTCCCCTAAACAGGTCACGTAACAAAATCCGTCCTTATGGAGATCATTACAAAGATTAGTAAACAAACTATCAAAATTGCCGTAATTGGCGAGCTCGATGCAAATTCGGCAATCAGTCTCGACCGGGTTATCCGTAAGGCTATTCAAGACGAATTTTATAAAATTATTATCGACTGTGAAGAACTGGAATATATTTCTTCTGCAGGCCTTGGTGTATTTATTTCTTATATCGAGGAAATGAAAACCCATCACGGTCAGTTTGTCTTTATAAAAATGAAAGACCGGGTTTATAATGTATTTAAAATTCTGGGATTAGAAAAACTGATTACTATTTTACCCTCTTTTGAAGAGGCCAAAAAGGTATTGCATGAAAACTAAGTTTACCACTATTTGTTCGCGTGAAAAATTATCTGAAATCCGGTCTTTTTTACAAGTAGTTCTTGCTGATGTTAATATTTCTCAAAGCACCCGTGACGAAGTAATCCTTGCCGTTGATGAAGCATGTGCCAATGCCATTATTCATGGCAATGATTGTGATGAAAAGAAAACCCTGCAACTTGAAATTGCTTTAAGCAAAGAAAAATTAAGTATTGAAATATACGATGTAGGCAATACTGCATTTCCTGCCGAGGAATTTAAAAGCAGGGATATAAACGAATTAATTCATGCCAGACAAAAGGGAGGACTTGGATTGAAATTAATGTATTCCATTATGGATGAAGTCAATTATTATCAATCTGATGGGGTGAACGTTTGCAGCTTATCGAAAATATTATAGTTATAATATACCCTTGAACCGAAAGCTTCCGTTAAGTCCTGTGTACACAGGATTTTTTTTAATTTTACAAGTTAATTTTCGGATCTATCCACAGATGTTTTTCTTACTTTAAAATCAAAACAAAATGAAAAAATTTTACAGCATTGTATTTGTCATGCTGGCCACTACCGGTATACTGAGTGCTCAGCACGCTGACGATCCGGTATTATTTACATTTGGAAACGAATCGGTTACCGTATCAGAGTTTCAGTATGTTTATAATAAGAGTAATCCGAACCACAATAGCCAAAACATACAAGATATAAAGGATTATCTAGAGCTATACATTAATTTTAAACTCAAAGTAAAAGAAGCACGTGATTTGCGAATTGATACCCTGGAAAAAGTTCAGAATGAATTGAATATTTACCAATCACAGTTATTGCAATCTTATATCGATAAAGAAATTTTAGATGCATTAACCCAATCTACCTACGACCGGCTTACCAAAGACGTAAAAGTAAGCCACATCATGGTTAGTGTTAAACCGGGTGCACCTCCTGCCGATACCCTGAGAGCATATAACAAAATCATGAATTTAAGAAACAGGATAATCAAAGGAGAAGCTTTTGATAAAGTGGCCAAAGAAGCATCGGATGACCAATCTGCCAAAGAAAACGGTGGCAATATTGGCTACATAACCGCCCTTCAAATTCCTTTTTTATCTTTCGAAGATGCCGCCTATAACACACCCGTAGGCACCGTGTCGATGCCTATAAGAACCCGTTTGGGCTATCATCTTGTTATGCCCACAGACATCATACCCGCCAGAGGGAAAATTATGGTGGCACACATACTTATTGAAACCGGCCCTAAGGCCTCTAAAGAAAACATTGATGCCGCCCGCGAGAAAGCCCAAATGATTTATGAAAAACTAAAACAAGGTGCTGATTTTGATGAATTGGCCGCCCAATATTCTGACGATAAACAAACGGCAAAATCAGGAGGAAAACTACCTGTTTTTGGGGTTGGCCGCATGGTTGCTCCATTCGAACAAGCTGCTTTTTCACTTCAGAAAGATGGCGATATCTCAGCACCCGTTCAAACTCAATTTGGCTTTCATATTATCAAACGACTTCAAAAAATTGATATCCAACCGTATGAAACCATTAAAGACGATTTGGAAAAAAGAGTAAAAAAAGACAATAGATATAAAGAAGCACAACAACATTTACTGGCACAGTATAAGAAAGAATATGGATATATGGAATTTCCATCGCGCCTTGACGCATGCAGCGTATATCTCGATAGTAGCATTTACAAAGGTAAATGGCATCAACCTGCCCAATTAGAAAATGATCAGGCAATCTTGATGATTGGAGATAAAAGTTACTATCAAAGCGATTTTTTGAACTTTATTCAAATTAATCAATCAAAAATAAGAAGTGGCAATTTTAATTCTATTATTCAACAACATTACAAACAATTTTCTTTACAAAAACTGGAAGAATTTGCTTTTGCCAATCGTTATCCTGAATATGCCTATCTAGCAAAAGAATATGTTGACGGTACCCTGCTGTTTAAACTTACCGAAGACAAGGTTTGGTCAAAAGCAATGCAAGACAGTACCGGTTTAAACGAGTACTACGAAAACCATAAAACCGAATATATGTGGGGAAAACGAGTACAGGCTGCCATCTATCAGGTTTCAGATATAAAATCGGCAAAAAAAATAAAACGATGGTCTAAAAAAATGACTAAGGAAGAAATTATGCTAAAACTAAATACCGACCCTTCCCATCCGGTTGTTAATATTACCGAAAACTTATACGAAAAAGGTCAGGATTCTTTGGTCGATCAAAATTTTGAAACCATTGGTTGGAGCGATATGCAGGTGTCTGACAGCGGTACGGTAAGCATGGTCTGGGTGAAAAAACAATTTGATGCTATGCCCAAATCACTCGATGAAGCAAAAGGATATTTTATCTCTGACTATCAAGACTATCTGGAAAAAGCCTGGATAAAAGCATTGCGTAAAAAATATCCGGTTAAAATAAATACATCGGTTTTGCAATCTCTTGCACATTGAGAAAATATAAAACAGGTCTGTTTTTTATCTTGTTCCTTACAGGATTATCAGTACTTTCTTGCAGGTATTTTCAACCCCGTAAGGAGGAACATAAAGCGCATGCTTTGGCAAGAGTATATGATGCATATCTTTACCCACAGGATTTGAACGGCATGGGCTTGTCCAATCTCTCCAGCGATGATAGTATGAAACTGGCCAATGAATTAATCAATCAATGGGTAAACCAAAAATTATTGTTACATTATGCCAAAGATAATCTGGGCAGAAAAGTAAATGAGCTTGAAAAGCAAGTAGATGATTACCGGCAATCTTTGATAATTTATACCTATCAAAGCCACTATATCGATAATAACCTGGATACACTGGTATCATCGGAAACGGCTAAACAATGGTATAGTGAGCATCTGGATAATTTTATACTTGATCATAATATCTATCGAATCAGATTTGTGATATTGCAATCCGGTGAAACCCGGAATGATTCACTTGATCAGTGGCTGAAATCGTCAAATCCGGATGATATTGACCGTTTACAAATTTATACTTTACGCCATGCAGTCAATTCAAATTTGAACGATAGCCTTTGGTATGATGAAATAAGTTTAAAAAAATATTTTACACCGGATTTAATAACAAAATTGAATAAACAAAATCCTGTGTTTATTAGCAGTAATGATTCTTTATTTAACTATAATGTTCATCTGTCCGAACGCAAAATAAAGGGCGAAAATGCTCCGTTTAGTTATGTTCGTAAAAAAGTTATAAAAACGATACTGAATAAAAGAAAACTGGATATGCTTGATAAGCTCACCGACCGGATTTTGCGTGATGCAGCATCCAATAATAATTATAAAATTTATATTCAAGAAAAATGAAACGCATTATATTTATATACCTTTTATTGATGTTTCCGGGTATTTTATCTGCCCAGCCTAAAGTAATAGATAAAGTAGTTGCGGTTATTGCAGACAAAGCCATATTGCGTTCCGATGTAGAAACACAAAAACTCAGGCTTGAACAAGAAGGAGACTTGCCCGATGATGTTCGATGCTATATACTCAACGAATTGTTAACTCAAAAGCTAATGTTGAATCAGGCCGAAATTGATAGCATAGAGGTGATGGATGATGAAGTGGAAAGTGAGCTCGATAGAAGAATCAGATACTTTGTATCCATGTTGGGCTCCGAAGCAAAACTGGAAGAATATTATCAAAAAAGTATTCCGGAAATGAAAGAAGACTTCAGGCCTGATGTGAAAGAACAATTACTGGCTCAGCGCATGCAAAGCGAAATCACCGATAAGGTAACGATAAGCCCGGCCGAAGTAAAAAAATATTTTAAACAAATTCCAAGCGACAGTCTTCCATATTTTAATGCACAAGTACAACTTGGCGAAATTATCATTTATCCGAAAGTAGGTAAGCTTCAAAAACAAATGGCACTCGATAAAATTACCGAATTGCGCAATCGAATTATTAAAGGAGAAGACTTTGGCTTACTGGCCTATTTATATTCTGAAGATCCGGGATCGGCCAAACAAAAAGGCGAATTACCTGAATTTGGTCGCGATGACCCCTACGACCCTGTATTTAAAGGCACCGCCCTAAAACTTCAGACAGGTGAAGTGTCGGAAGTGATTGAATCAGCCTTCGGCTATCATATCATTCAACTCATCGACCGGAAAGGAAACCGTGTGAAAGTAAGACACATACTCATAATTCCAAAACTTTCTGACAATGACCTTAAAGCAGCAGCCAGCCTGGCCGATAGTGTTCAACAACTATTGAATAATCATATTATTTCCTTTGATGTTGCCGTGAAAAGATATAGCCAGGACGACAACACAAAACAAAATATGGGCATGATTATCAATGCTCAAACCGGTGACAGCTGGTTTGATTTGGATCAACTCGGTGCTTTCGACAGAGACTTACCTTTTATTATCGATACCCTGAATAAAGGCGATTATTCGCCTGCCAAGCCTTATGTTGATGCAAGTGGCAAAAACGGATATCGCATAATTTATTTAAAAGGCGAAAAAGCACCCCATAAAGCCAATATTAATACAGACTATTCGCGTATTCAGGCTAATGCCCTGGAGTATAAAAAGAAAAATGCTATGGAAGCCTGGATGAATAGCCGGATAAAGAAAACGTATATTAAAATTGATCCGGAATTTGATAGCTGTGATGTACTGCAACGATGGAATCAATTACCTTAATAAAACAAAAGCCTAATGAAAAGTTTTGATAATGATGTACAAGCCATAGATCATCTGCTTGATAAATACCGGGCGATGAAAAGCCAGATTGCAAAAATTATCGTAGGCCAGGACGATGTGATAGAATCGGTGATGATCAGTATTTTTTGCAATGGACACAGCCTTTTAATAGGTGTGCCGGGTCTGGCCAAAACATTGCTGGTTCATACCATTTCCGAAGCACTTCATCTTAGTTTTAAACGCATTCAGTTTACACCCGACCTGATGCCATCAGACATTAGCGGAACAGAAATACTGAACGAAAACCGGCAGTTTGTTTTCAACAAGGGACCACTGTTTGCCAATATTATTTTGGCCGATGAAATCAACAGAACACCGCCTAAAACACAAGCCGCATTGCTCGAAGCCATGCAAGAAAAATCGGTAACAATTGCCGGTGAAAACCATTTACTTCCATTACCCTTTTTTGTATTGGCTACCCAAAATCCGATTGAACAAGAAGGCACCTATCCTTTGCCGGAGGCACAATTAGACCGTTTTATGTTTTCGATTCATGTAAACTATCCCAGTAAAGAAGAGGAAATGGAAATTGTAAAATCCACTACATCAAACCGGAGTATGCAACTGGACAAAGTATTGGATGCAGAAGAAATACTTGCTTTTCAGCAATTAATAAGAAAAATACCGGTTGCCGACAATGTATTGGATTATGCTGTAAATCTGGCTTCAAAAACGCGTCCGGCTACCCCTATGGCCGACCCTATAGCTGACGAATATTTAGTTTGGGGTGCCGGTCCGAGAGCATCACAATATTTAGTTTTGGGTGCAAAATGCCATGCGGTATTACATGGAAAATATTCACCCGATATCGAAGATGTACAAAAAATCGCATTACCTATTTTAAGACATCGCATTGTAAGAAACTATAAAGCAGAAGCAGAAATGCTCGGTGTAGATGCTTTAATTTCAAAAATGCTTTAGTCTTATGGAGAATTTCTAACTTTGTCGCTTAGACACGCTGCATGAGCGAAGCCATTAAACATGAGTGCGGTATAGCACTAATCCGCCTGCTGAAACCCTTTCGTTTTTATCGTGATAAATACGGTACTAAGCTCTATGGTCTGAACAAGCTGTATTTATTAATGGAAAAACAACACAACCGGGGCCAGGATGGTGCCGGAGTGGCCAGCATCAAACTATCTATGCCATCGGGTCAAAAATATATTAGCAGGGTAAGAAGTAATTCAAATCAGCCGATTAAAGATATTTTTGAAAATATCTTTAATCCAATTAAAAATATTAGAGAAAAAACTCCTGCTTTACTTGATAACGATAAGTGGATGAAAGATAATGTTCGCTTTATGGGCGAAGTATTAATGGGTCATCTTCGATATGGAACACATGGTGTGAATACTATAGACACCTGCCATCCTTTTCTTCGTCAAAACAATTGGATGTCGAGGAATTTGGTATTAGCCGGAAATTTTAATTTGACCAATGTAGATGAACTGTTTAATCAATTGGTAGAATTGGGTCAACACCCCAAAGAAAAATCCGATACGGTTACCGTTTTGGAAAAAATCGGTCATTTTCTGGATGATGAAAATCAAAGGCTTTTTGATAAATACAATAATCAAGGCTATAGCAATCGTGATATTTCAAACATTATTGCTGAACAGCTTGACATACAAAGAATTCTCTCTCGTTCTATGAAAGATTTTGATGGTGGTTATACCATGGTTGGTATGATTGGCCATGGAGATGCCTTTGTCTTGCGCGATCCTAATGGCATTCGTCCGGCATGGTATTATCAAGATGACGAAATTGTAGTAGCTGCTTCCGAACGGCCGGCTATTCAAACTACCTTTAATGTTCCTGCTGAAAAAATCAAGGAAGTTTTACCCGGTCATGCTCTTGTGATTAAAAAATCAGGTATCGTTAGCATGGATGCTTGTGCTCCGGAAAGACCTAAAACTTCCTGTAGCTTCGAACGAATTTACTTTAGCCGGGGAACAGATGAAGATGTTTATCGGGAAAGAAAAAACCTTGGCCGCTTACTTTGTCCTCACATCCTCGAAGCTATTGATTACGATATCGATCATACTGTTTTTTCCTATATCCCCAATACGGCCGAAGTCGCTTTTTTGGGATTGACAAAAGCACTTGATTCCTGGTTGAGTGAAAGAAAAAAATTAAAACTCAGCAAACTGAATTATTTTAACGATACGTCCACCGTAGAGCAAATACTCAATCAAAGAATCAGAACAGAAAAAGTAGCGGTAAAAGACGTAAAGCTGCGCACTTTTATTACCCGTGATGATACGCGAAACGAATTGGTATCGCATGTTTACGATATTACCTATGGATCGGTAGAAAAAAACAGCGATAATCTGGTTATTCTTGACGATTCCATCGTACGTGGAACCACCTTGCAACAAAGCATCTTAAGCATACTTGACCGCCTTGGCCCCAAACAAATCATTGTTGTTTCATCTGCACCGCAAATCCGTTATCCCGATTGTTATGGTATTGATATGTCGAAATTGGGCGACTTTATTGCATTCAGAGCAGCCATTGAATTATGCAAAAGAAAAGGTTTGGAAGCCTTGTTGAAAGAGATTTATCACAAATGCAAAAAAAGCGAACACTTGCCGGCAAGCGAAGTGAAAAATGAAATAAAACAGCTTTATGCACAATTTGAAGATGACGAGATTGAAAACATGATTTCAGAAATTGTAAAACCGGCACATATTTTCTCCAATATTAAAGTTATTTATCAATCTATTGATAATCTGCATAAAGCTATTCCCGATCATAAAGGTGATTGGTATTTTTCGGGCAATTATCCAACTCCCGGAGGCAACAGGGTAGTGAATCGTGCCTTTATTAATTATATGGATGGTAAGAATGAAAGAGCTTATTAACGATTATTATTTTTAAAATAATCTTTGTGGAAAACAAATTTTTTAATTTTGCCCATTCCTTTTAAACAAAATGCTTCCAATGAATAACAGTATTGAAGAACGATCAAAGATCGTAATAAAATTTGCCGGTGATTCTGGTGATGGAATGCAGCTTACGGGTAACCAGTTTACCAATAATTCAGCATTGGCCGGTAATGATATTGTAACCTTTCCAGACTATCCGGCAGAAATACGTGCACCACTTGGAACAGTAGCCGGTGTATCCGGATTTCAAATTCAATTCAGCAGTCTCGATATTTTTACTCCGGGCGATGAATTTGATGTTTTGGTAGCCATGAATGCCGCAGCCTTAAAAACAAATATTAAGCATACAAAAAGAGGTGGATCTATTATTATAAATACTTCCGGTTTTGATAAAAAAAACCTGCGATTGGCCAAGTATGAATCAAACCCTTTGGAAGACGATAGCCTGCAAGGCTTCAAAGTGGTTGAAATGGATATTACCCAAAGAACAAGAGATGCACTGTCCGAATCGAAATTGGGTCCGAAAGAAAAAGACCGTTCAAAAAATATGTTTGTACTTGGGTTTTTGTATTGGATGTACGACCGGGATATGAAAAGCACTTTGGATTTTCTGAATGCCAAGTTCAAACATAAACCGGACATACTGGATGCCAATACAAAGGTGCTTAAAGCGGGTTATCATTATGGAGAAATCACCGATACTTTTTCAACCCGTTTTAAAGTAGAAGCTGCTGAATTACCCAGTGGAACCTACCGGGGCATTATGGGAAACATAGCGGCCAGTTATGGCTTGGTAGCCGCTTCTGTAAAATCAGGCCTGCCACTTTATTTGGGTTCATACCCTATCACCCCTGCCTCTGACATATTACACGAATTATCAAAACAAAAAGCATTTGGTGTAAAGACTTTTCAGGCAGAAGACGAAATTGCAGCGGTAAGCTCAGCCATTGGAGCCGCTTTTGCCGGTAATTTGGCTGTAACCTCTACTTCGGGTCCGGGGCTTGCTCTGAAAGGAGAAGCCATTGGTTTGGCCGTTATGCTTGAATTACCCCTGGTGGTATGCAATGTTATGCGGGCAGGACCATCTACCGGTATGCCTACCAAAACCGAACAATCTGATTTATTGCAGGCCATGTATGGTCGCAATGGCGAAAGCCCTCTCGTGGTTATCGCTGCCGAATCGCCAAGTGATTGTTTTATAACTGCCTTTGAAGCTGCCAGAATTGCCATTGAACACATGACTCCGGTTATTTTTCTGAGCGATGGGTATCTGGGTAATGGTGCCGAACCCTGGAAATTTCCTGAAGAAGCTGATTTACCAAGTATACAAGTAAAATTTACTGCTGCCAGAAATCATAAAGACGATGCTCCGTTTTATCCTTATCAACGAGATGAAAATCTCGTAAGACCTTGGGCTATACCGGGTACTAAAGGTTTGGAACACCGGGTAGGTGGTTTGGCAAAAGAAGATATCACCGGTGACGTATCCTACGATGCCGATAATCATCAGAAAATGACCGATTTAAGACAAGCAAAAATTGACCGGATTGCTTTTGATATTCCGGAACAAAAAATTGAAGAAGGAAA
>JAJRWN010000136.1 GCA_024276745.1 Bacteroidota bacterium | reverse complement strand
TCCTGCATTGTTGTGATATCGGCTCCATCGGCAGGTGCTTATTACGGTAGTTCGGTAGCTGCTCCCGTTTTTAAGGAAATAGCCGATAAAATCTTTACCAGCGATCCAAATCTTGCCCGAAAAATTGATACCTCCAGTACTAAGGTACAGCATTATGTAAACCGCGGATTTGAGCCTGAATTCGAAATTATCTATAAAACATTGGCTATTCCTTATAAAGTGACGACACCCGATTTATGGATATATACGATCGCCAGCGGAGATACTATCAGCATCAATAAAACAAGAATGCCTTCCAATAAGCTTGTTCCCAATGTGAATCAAATGGGCCTTCGCGATGCTTTGTATTTGCTAGAAAGCCAGGGATTAAAAGTTGAAATAAACGGTAAAGGAAAAGTGGTCAGACAATCTATTCAACCCGGTGTGCGCGTTGAGCCCGGTATGATTATAAAAATTGAACTTGGATGAAACGGCTAAGCGATATATTGAAGGATGTGAAGCCTCTGGAAATCAGGGGAGAAACTTCTGTTGATGTAAAAGGTCTTTCATTCGATTCGAGAACAACCACTACGGGTTTTGTATTTATTGCCATCAAAGGTGTTGAACAAGATGGCCATCAATATATTGATTTAGCCGTACAACAAGGAGCAAAAGCTATTATTTGTGAATCGTTTCCAAAGAAATTGAGAGACGGTATAGTTTGGGTCAGGGTAAAAAATTCGCGCAGCGCTTTGGCCCGAATGGCCTCTGCATGGTTTGATTATCCATCAAAATCAATCATGCTTATCGGGGTGACGGGTACCAACGGAAAAACCACTATCGTAACCTTGCTGTATCAGTTATTCGAAGCTTTGGGTTATCCCGCTGGGCTCATATCCACTGTAGTTAACCGGGTGCATCATCGAGTAATAGCAGCTACTCATACTACTCCCGATCCTATTCAAATTAATCAATTATTGGCCGATATGCTTGATGCAGGTTGCAGCCATTGCTTTATGGAAGTAAGTTCGCATGCTCTTGAACAAAACCGGATAGAAGGTCTTGATTTTGATGGTGGAATATTTACCAATATTACTCATGATCATCTCGATTATCACCAAGATTTTAAAACCTATCTGAGTGTAAAGAAATCATTCTTCGATGGCTTATCACCCAAAGCATTTGCACTGAGCAATGCAGATGAAAAGAATGGAGAAGTTATGCTTCAAAATTGTAGCGCTCAGCAACATGCCTACAGTTTGCAAGGCCGGGGCGATTATAATGCACAAATTCTTGAGCATGAATTTACAGGCCTTAAGATGATGATTGGGGATATAGAGTTCTATACCCCATTGGTGGGCCGCTTCAATGCTTCCAATCTGATGGCGGTCTATGCCGCATCATGCCTTATGGAAGCAAAACCTGATGAGGTTTTGGAACAATTAAGTGCTTTACAAGGTGCTCCCGGACGCTTCGAAACCCATTTATCACCGAAGGAGAAAATAGTGGGTATTATTGATTATGCACATACTCCCGATGCACTTAAAAATGTATTGAATACCATAACGGAAGTTAAAAGCGCAGACCAGCAGATAATTTGTGTTATTGGCTGTGGAGGTGACCGGGATAAAAGCAAAAGACCTTTAATGGCAAGAGTTTCGGCCGGCTTAAGCAATCGCAGCATTTTCACCAGCGATAATCCAAGGGGTGAAGATCCTCTAAGCATTTTGGAAGACATGAAACACGGGCTCGATCCTGTGCTCAGTGCCCACACCATTACGATTGAAAACAGAAAAGAAGCAATCTATACCGCGGTAGGTATTGCCAATGCCGGAGATATCATTTTGCTTGCCGGCAAAGGGCACGAAAATTATCAGGAAATCAAAGGTAACCGGATTCACTTCAACGATAAGGAAGTTTTGTTAGATGCATTTTTAAAACTGAACAAATAATGTTTTATCACTTAATACATTGGCTCGATAAATTTTACGATATACCCGGTTCACATCTGTTCCAGTCTATTACCTTCCGGGCTGCCATGGCCATCATCAGCTCTCTGCTGATATCGATGGTTTTTGGAAAGCATATTGTCTATTTTCTTCAAAAGAAACAAATTGGTGAAACCGTACGGGATTTGGGTTTAGCCGGAGAAGCCGATAAAAACGGTACACCCACAATGGGTGGACTCATCATTTTGGGGGCATTGATTATCCCCGTTTTACTATTCGCACAGCTCAACAATATCTATATTATCCTTCTGCTGGTTGTCACTGTCTGGATGGGAATCATTGGCTTTCTGGATGATTATATTAAAGTTTTTAAAAAGGACAAAAAAGGTCTGAGAGGAAAATTTAAAATTCTTGGGCAAGTTTCATTGGGGCTTATAATAGGGCTCACATTCTACTTTAGCAATCAGGTAAAAGTTCGCGATTTTTCGCACATCTATGTGTACAACATGGAGCAGGGCGAACCGCTTGGTGGATTTATTAAAAGTTTTCCATCGTCCGGTAAAGTAATTGAAGGTAAAGGAGTGGAAGATGGTCAGGGACATTGGCTGAGCCACGATGTACATTCTACCAAAACTACCATACCTTTTACCAAAAACAATGAATTTGATTATGGCAGCATCATTGCTTTGTTCACCCACCGTCATCCTAATTGGGTATGGATTGTTTTTATACCCATTATCATTCTTATTATAACGGCCGTATCGAACGGTGCCAATCTTACTGACGGTTTGGATGGATTAGCCACAGGTGTATCGGCTATCAATGTATTTACGCTTTTAGTATTTGCCTATGTATCGGGCAATGTCATTTTAGCAAATTATCTCAATATCATGTACATCCCCGAGTCGGCCGAGTTGGTGATTTTCTCGGCCGCTTTGGTGGGTGCATGTATCGGTTTTCTTTGGTACAATGCTTATCCGGCAAGCATATTTATGGGAGATACCGGTAGTTTGGCCTTGGGTGGTATTATTGCCACATTGGCCATTGTATTACGCAAAGAATTACTTATTCCACTGATGTGCGGCATATTCCTGATGGAGAATTTATCGGTGGTCTTGCAGGTAGCCTGGTTTAAATATACCAAACGAAAATATGGTGAAGGAAGACGCATTTTCCGTATGTCGCCTTTGCACCATCATTATCAAAAAGCAGGACTGCCCGAAAGCAAAATCGTAGTTCGTTTCTGGATTATCGGGATTTTACTTGCTGTAGTCACCATTATAACGCTGAAAATAAGATAGGATGAAAAAGGAATGGGGTAAAAATATGGTGATACTTGGAGCAGGCGAAAGTGGGGTAGGAGCTGCTTTGCTCGGAAAACAGAAAGGCTATCGGGTTTTTGTTTCCGATGCCGGTCAAATACAAGCTCATTATCAAAAAGAACTTGAAGATTCAGCGATTGATTTTGAATCGGGTAAGCATACAACAGATAAAATTTTACAAGCGAATTTTATTTTGAAAAGTCCCGGTATTCCCGATACTATTCCGGTAATCAAACAAGCGATTGATCATGATATTCCTGTTATTTCCGAAATAGAATTTGCTGCATGGTACAGCAATGCTTCTATCGTGGCTATAACGGGTTCCAACGGGAAAACCACTACTACTCATTTAACCTATCATATATTCAAAAGGGCCGGATATGATGTGGCAATGGCCGGAAATATGGGCATTAGTTTCGCCCGCAAATTACTGAACCGTGATTATAAAATATTTATTCTTGAGCTCAGTTCATTTCAACTCGATGGAATCAAACTATTTAAACCCGATGTAGCGGTATTGCTCAACATTACTCCTGATCATCTTGATCGATATCAAAATGATATGACTGCTTATACGGAGTCGAAATTTAGAATTGCTTTAAATCAAAATCAAAAAGACTTTTTTATCTACTCTGCCGATGATCAACAAACACTTGATTATCTGAAAGTCCATAAAATGAAAGCCCAATGCATGGCTTTTTCAATTAATAAAGACAAACAAACTGATGCATGGCTTGATCATGAAAACATATTTATTCAATTCAATAAAAACATATTTAAGATGCCTTTAAAAGAACTGACATTACAAGGAAAACACAATGTTTACAACACTATGGCTGCCGGTATTGTGAGCCGGATTTACGAAATCAGGAAAGATATGGTTAGAGAAAGTATGCAGGATTTCAAAGGACTTCCTCACCGGCTCGAAAGTGTGGCTACCATTGGAAACGTACGTTTTATCAACGATTCGAAAGCTACCAATGTGAATTCAACCTGGTATGCACTCGAATCGGCCGATGCTCCTGTGGTTTGGATTGCAGGCGGTATCAACAAGGGAAATGATTACGAATCTTTGAAAACACTGGTCAGTCAGAAAGTAAAAGCCATTGTTTGTTTGGGACTTGACAATCGCCATTTACACGAAGCTTTTTCGAACCGGGTGGACTTGCTGATGAATACACAGAGTATGTCCGAAGCAGTTCGAATGGCTTTTGATTTGGCCGAAAGAGGCGATATCGTATTGCTTTCACCGGCCTGTGCCAGTTTCGATTTATTCGAAAACTATGAAGATCGCGGTGATCAGTTTAAAGAGCAGGTAATTCAATTATAAATTGTTGAAGGATGCTAAAAGGGATAACATCAAAAATACAGGGTGACAGATGGATTTGGCTTATCGTAATCCTTTTGTCGCTGGTATCGCTATTGGCGGTTTACAGCTCAACGGGTACATTGGCATACCGGTATCATGCAGGTAATACCGAATATTACTTGCTGAAGCATTTTTCTCTTTTGGCCTTGGGTTTATTGATTATGTATATTGCTCATCTTGCCGATTATCGAATTTATTCCAGAGTGGCTCAGCTGTTGCTGCTTCTTTCCATTCCTTTACTTATTGTAACCTTATTGCTAGGTTCCGATATAAATGAAGCAAAGCGCTGGATTACTTTACCGGGTATCAATTTATCTTTTCAGACTTCCGACTTGGCCAAACTTGCTTTAATTATGTTTACGGCAAGATATCTTACCCGGCATCAAGATGAAGTAAAAAATTTTAAACAAGGTTTTCTTCCCATTATTTCAATCATTGCTTTGGTTTGTTTACTCATTGCTCCTGCAGATTTTTCAAGTGCTGCCGTTTTGTTTTTTACCTGCTTACTGATTCTTTTTATCGGCAGAATACGTTGGACATTTTTGTTTGGAACCGTCATAGCAGGTGCAGCTGTCATTACCCTGGTCATTTTGCTTGCCTATTCTTTTCCTGAGGTTGGGCGTTTCAAAACATGGACTACCCGAATTGAAGAATTTTCGAATAAAACGGATATTCCTTATCAGGTGCAACAATCAAAAATCGCTATCGCTGAGGGAGGTTTATTTGGTAAAGGACCCGGCAACAGTACACAGCGTAATTTTTTACCACATCCGTATTCAGATTTTATTTTTTCCATCATTCTTGAAGAGTATGGTTTGATAGGAGGCATATTACTGATAGTGCTTTATTTGCTTTTTCTGTTAAGATGTATCCGTATTGTATTAAAAAGTCCCGGCACTTTTGGCGCTTTTATGGCCATTGGTTTAAGTATTAGTCTGGTCATTCAGGCATTTATCAATATGGGGGTTGCTGTCAACCTTTTACCGGTCACAGGGCTTACACTTCCTTTGGTTAGTATGGGAGGCACTTCCATTTGGTTTACAAGTTTATCTATTGGCATTATCCTCAGCGTCAGCCGGAAAGCTGAACAGGAAGATGAAACGCTTCCCGGTGAATTACAACATGAAGCACTTAATACTTTAATAAAACCTGCATGACTACACAAAGAAAATATAATATTATTATAAGTGGTGGCGGAACCGGAGGACATGTTTTTCCGGCTATTGCCATAGGAAATAGTCTGAACAAACTATATCCAGGTTGTGAATTGTTATTTGTTGGTGCCAAAGGAAAGCTGGAAATGGAGAAAGTACCGGCTGCAGGTTATAAAATTGAAGGTTTATGGATAAGTGGATTTCAACGAAAATTAAGTTTAAAAAATCTGGTATTTCCTTTTAAGGTACTTTTTAGCCTGCTAAAATCAATCCGGATTATTAGGAAATTCAAACCTGATGCAGCAATAGGTGTAGGTGGCTATGCAAGCGGTCCTTTACTTTTTATGGCTGCCCGAAAAGGTATCCCGGTTATGATACAGGAACAAAATTCGTATCCGGGTATCACCAATAAAATACTGGCATCAAAAGCTTCAAAAATATGTGTTGCTTATGATGGTATGGATCGCTTTTTCGATCAAAGAAAGATTCTTAAAACCGGTAATCCGGTACGGGCCGATATTACAAACATCATGCTGGATAAACAGGAAGCAGTCAGGACATTTGATTTGGATGCTGAAAAAACATTGGTATTGGTCTTAGGTGGCAGCCTGGGAGCACGTACTATTAACGAAAGTATTGCTGCCGGCCTGGATCAACTTACCGAAAATAATATGCAGCTAATATGGCAGTGTGGAAAGCTGTATATGCCAGCCTATCAGCATCTTATTCAGCAATACAAAAAGAATGTGCGCATCAGATCTTTTATCTCTGAAATGAATCTGGCTTATGCCAGTGCCGATATCATTGTAGCCCGTGCAGGTGCACTTACTATATCGGAATTATGCTTGCTTGCTAAACCCGTAATTCTGGTCCCATCACCCAATGTGGCCGAAGACCACCAAACGAAAAATGCCATGTCTTTGGTCGATTTCGATGCTGCTTTGCTCGTTGAAGATGGTTCTGCAAAAAAAGATTTAACAAATGCAATTATTGATTTGAATAACAATCGTGAATTACAATTAAAATTATCGGCAAATATTAGGAAAATGGCCTTACCTGATGCTGCTGACGATATTGCTAATGAGCTTATAAAAATGATTGAAAAATATCAAAATCAAGATCAAAATATTCTGATTGGATAAATGGATTTAAAAAAAATACACCGGATTTTTATGCTGGGCATAGGAGGTATTGGAATGAGTGCCTTGGCACGCTATTTTTTGTCCAAAGGCTTGCAGGTTTCAGGTTACGATCAGAATCCATCTAAGATTACCGATAGCCTGATGGAAGAAGGCGTATCCATACAATTTCAAGCGGACATTGCTCAAATTCCATGGCAAGCAGATCTAGTCGTATATACTCCGGCCATACCGGAAGAGAATCTTTTGTTTCAATACTTTCTCAATGCTCATACCCTTATGAAGAAACGGGCTGTTATGCTTGGTGAAATCAGTCGCGGCAAGTTTACCATTGCCGTGGCCGGCTCTCACGGCAAAACCAGTGTATCCGCTATGATTACTTATTTACTCCGGCAGCACGGCATTAAATGCACCGCATTGATAGGAGGAATTATGAAAAACTATAAAAGCAATTTTGTGGCGGGCGATGATCAGATTTTTGTTGTGGAAGCTGATGAATACGATCGTTCTTTTCTGGCTTTGGAACCTGATATAGCCATTATAACCGCTATCGATGCTGATCATTTGGATGTCTATAAATCGGAAAAAGCTTTACACTACTCTTTTTCTGAATTTCTGGGCAAGATGAAACCGGGAGGGATTTTGATTTCAAAACAAGGTTTGAAACTCGATGCTGGCGAAAAAGGGATAAAACATCAAACTTATGCGATTGAAAATCCTTCAGCCGACTATTCGGCAAGCGATCTTGTATTACAAAGCGGTAAAACAAGTTATTATATCAATTACAAAGGGAAGCGTTTAAGCAGGGTACAAACGTCATTATCAGGAAAGTATAATGTTGAAAATACGATGGCAGCCATTGTAAGCGCTCAACATACAGGTATTAAATGCAGTGCTATGTCATCTACCCTGGAAGATTTCGAAGGTATTGAAAGAAGATTCGACATCATTCTCGATCGGCCGGGTTTGCTTGTTATCAATGATTATGCACATCATCCGAAAGAAATTGAAGCACTGATAGAATCAGTAAAATTGCTCCATCCTCATCGGAGAGTAAGTGTTCTTTTTCAACCTCATTTATATAGTAGAACAAAAGATATGTATCAAGCATTTGCAGACGCTTTAAATCTGGCTGATGAAGTGCTTTTATTGCCCATTTATGCCGCACGAGAGAAATCTACAAAGGGAATTAGTTCAATATTGATACTCAAAAGGCTTCAGACGGCCGTTAAAATGCTGATTGAAAAATCCAAAATATTAGACAGTCTCAATATCATCAGGCCGGAAATACTATTGATTGTGGGTGCCGGTGATATAGACAGCATGGTAGGATTGATAAAAGAAAATTTTATAGCTCAACAAGAGGAAGAAAAATGAGTAGGAAATTTAAAAACATACTTCATTATTTAAAACCGTTTATATGGTTTCTAAGCATTATTGTGTTGAGCACATTACTTTCTTTTGCTTCAAAAAGCAAGTATAGTTCTAAATGTCAAGAGTTTATAGATGTAAATATAGGTTATGAAAATGGCATTTACTTCCTTGACAAAGCTGATATTCTGAATATTATCAGATTTAATGGAGACAAACCGATTCGGGGAAGTCGCTTATCTGACATAAAAATTGATTCACTCGAATCCGTAATTGAATCAAATCCTTATGTAGCCCATGCTAATGTATTTTTTAATATCCAGGGAAATCTATTGATCAATATTGAGCAAAGGAAACCTATAGTAAGGGTTTTCAACAAAGATAATGTGAGTTATTATTTTGATGTATTACAACAAAAAATACCATTATCGGGTAAATTTACTGCAAGGGTTCCGGTAGTTAGTCTGTTGAATGATAAGGAAATATTGCCCGGTAAAATGAATGCATTGATGCAAATTATCAGCGTGATTCAGGAGGATGAATTTCTTTCATCTTTCACCGAGCAATTGCTGATAGATAAACAGAAAGGTTTTGAAATTATTCCCAAAATAGGAGATCAGATTATTGTATTGGGAGAGGCAGAAAGGATAGAAGAGAAGTTTAATCATCTTCGATTGTTTTACCGGCACGAAGCTCTAAGCAGGGGTTGGAACAGATACAAGGAAATTGATTTAAGATATAAGAACCAAATAGTTTGTACAAAACGATAATCAGGATATGAAAAAAAATGAACTAGTAGTCGGTTTAGACATCGGAACCACCAAAATTTCGGCCATCGTAGGCCGTATGACAGAGCATCAGAAAATTGAAGTTTTGGGTATGGGTAAATCCCCTTCATCAGGTGTATTGAGAGGTGTAGTAGCTAACATCACCGAAACAATCAATGCGATTAAAGCAGCCGTAGGTGAAGCTGAAAAAAATGCAGCAATCAAGATAGGTGAAGTATATGTAGGCATTGCAGGCCAGCATATCAGAAGCTTGCAGCATCGGGGCATTCTTACACGGGCCGACCGGGAATTGGAGATTAGCCATCAGGATGTTGTGAATCTCAGCAACGATATGTACAAGTTATCTTTAAATCCGGGTGAAAAGATTATCCATGTATTACCTCAGGAATTTATTGTTGATAACGAACAAGGTATTTTGAATCCGATTGGCATGAACGGTTCCCGGCTGGAAGCAAATTTTCACATTATTGTTGGGCAAAATAATGCAATCCGGAATATATACCGATGTGTAGAAAAAGCCGGATTACAAGTAAAAGGTTTGGTTCTTGAGCCACTTGCATCGGCCGATTCGGTATTAACCAACGAAGAAAAGGAAGCCGGTGTAGCCCTTATTGATATTGGAGGAGGTACTACTGATATTGCCATATTCCAGGATGGAATCATCCGGCATACTGTGGTTATTCCATTTGGAGGAAATGTTATATCGAGAGATATTAAAGAAGGACTCAGAATCATGTCGCAGCAAGCCGAATTGATGAAAGTGCAATATGGATCGGCTTTACCTATGGAGTATCAGAAAAATGAAATTGTTATTGTAGCTGCTGTAAAAGGAAGAGAACCCAAAGAAATTTCCTCATTCAATCTGGCGCAAATTATCAATGCCCGAATGAAAGAAATTATGGAGCATGTGCATTATCAAATCAATTCATCAGGATTTGCAGACCGTTTGATTGGCGGTATTGTAATGACCGGAGGAGGTTCTCAAATCAAAAATTGTAAACAATTGGTTGAATACGTTACCGGTATGGAAACCCGTATCGGTGCTCCTGTTGCACATCTAGCAAGAACTGATATTGATGAAGTGAAAAATCCGATGTATGCTACCGGTTTGGGGCTGATTATTAAAGGTTTCTCTGATATTGGTGCAAATATCAATCAACCAGAAATGGTGGGTAAAGAAGATAAGGGAAAAAGCAAAAAGGATGGACTCATGGAATTGATTGGAGGCTGGATAAAACGAGGTGGTGATTTCATGACCGAAAATGACGAAAAGTTATAAAATATATCATTATTCATTTAAATAGAAGAATATGCAGTTTGATTTGCCAAAAGAAAAATCATCTATCATTAAGGTTATCGGTATTGGTGGTTGCGGTTCCAATGCGGTTAACAATATGTTTAATAAGGGAATTGAGGGTGTAAATTTTGTAGTCTGTAATACCGATTCGCAAGCACTTGATTTAAGTCCGGTTCCCAATAGAATTCAATTGGGTATTCATCTTACCGAAGGTTGTGGTGCGGGTTCCGTACCCGAAAAAGGGCGGCAATCTACAGAGGAATCCGAAGAGGAGATCAAGGAAATACTGAATGCCAATACCAAAATGGTATTTATCACAGCCGGCATGGGGGGAGGCACCGGTACCGGAGGTGCTCCGGTTATCGCCAAATTAGCCCGTGAAATGGATATTCTTACGGTTGCCATTATTACGCTTCCGTTATTAAGTGAAGGTCCCAGAAAAACCAAACAAGCTAAGGAAGGTCTGGAAGAATTGAGGAAATATGCAGATGCCGTTATTGTTATCTCAAATGATAAAATGTGTAATATTTATACTGACCTTAGTTTGGAAGAAGCCTTTGAAAAAGCAGATGAAGTACTCTTATCGGCAGCTAAGGGAATTGCCGAAATTATTACAATTCCCGGACAGATTAATGTCGATTTTCAGGATGTGAAGTATGTGATGAACGATAGTGGTGTTGCTATTATCGGTATGGCTTCGGCTGAAGGAGAGCACCGGGCACTTCGGGCCGTTGAAGGAGCATTGTCATCACCATTATTAAACGATAGCGATATTCGTGGAGCTTCCAATATTTTACTCAATATTACATCAGGTACTAAAGGTATTAAGGTTAGCGAAATAAATGAAATAATGGGCCGGATTACCGAAGAAACCGGTGCTACCGATATTATTTGGGGAAATTGTAAAGATGAGCGTCTGGATGAGAAAATTAATGTAACCATTATTGCTACCGGTTTTAAATCAAACGAAATGGACAGCGATAATGAGCTTAATTCCAACAAGAAAGTTATCCGGCATCTGGAACCCGATACCTTACCCGAGGAAGCAAAAAATCAAGCTGAAAAAACAAGTGATATTGAGCTAAAAGTGAATGAAGATAATGACTTAAAAAAACAAACTAAAAAAACAGAACAAACTACTTTCGAATTTAATCTTAATCCAAATAAGGATTTTCAACCCGTTATTCCGGACAACAATGAATTGATTAATAAATCAGCCGGTGAAAATGATATTGATAATGATATGCCGAATAAAATGCAAGACCGGCAAATCAACGATACGGAAAGAAAAGAAAGATTGAGAAAATTTAGTCTGGATTTACAAGATCCTCAAAATATCGATCACCTCGAAAGTGAACCGGCCTTTAAAAGAAATAATATCGAATTTATAAAACCGGTGCATTCATCAGAACAATCTTATTCACGCTATACATTAGGCTTAAATGAGGATGGAACAGGTGCTAACAAAAAAATTGAATTGCGTAAGAACAACAGTTTTTTGCACGATAATGTTGACTAATCAAAAGGGCATATCCATTTCTGATTATTTTTGGTTGAATGATAAGGGCAGCTCAAGAAGTTGCCCTTATTTTGTTGAGGTTTTTACTACCATTCCAAGGTAAAAGAAAGTAAATAATGCTGCTATTGCAGATAGCGTAAATGTAACTTGAGGACCGAAACGCAACCAGAATAATCCTGCTGTTACGCTGGCTAGCAATGTTGCCAGGCTTCTAAAGGCTTCATAGGCACCAATGGCAGTAGCGGTTTCGTTAGCGTTTACCAGATTGCTTATCCATGCTTTTGCAATGCTTTCAGTGGAAGCGGCATACAGGCCGTAAAAGAAAAAAATCAGTAAAAACCATTGAATACCACTCAAAAAGGCCATACCGAAATACACTAAACTGAAAATAAGCGTGCCTCCCATTAAAGTAAACTTTAAGCCCAGTTTATCGCCCAATGCACCGAATGGATAGGCAAATAAAGCATACACGAGATTGTAAAAAATATAAATACCTATAACTTGTAAATCTCCAAGACCTGTATGTTTAAGCATCAATAATAAAAAAATATCGGAGCTGTTGAATAAAGTAAAAAACCATAAGCCATAGACTAACTTTTTATAAGTAGGCCGGGCTGTTTTGAAGTAATTGATAAAAGACAAAAATCCGGGCCATTTTATCGATTTCGAACTTTTTATTTTGTTAGAATCTTTGAGTAATAAAGTAAGCCATATTGCAATTAAACCGGGTATCAAAGCCAGGAGAAATAAGATCCGGTATTTCCCGGGATAGTAAAACAGGAAAATCAAAGCCATAGCAGGACCTATAGCTGCCCCCAGCGTATCCATACCCCTGTGTAAGCCGAATACTTTACCTTTTGTTTGGGTATTCGATTCGGCTGAGAGCAGTGCATCCCGTGCCCCTGTTCTGATGCCTTTACCGAGACGATCCATGGTTCGAACCGATAAAATCCAAAATGGATAGGTAAACAGAGCCAGCAGGGGTTTGGCAAAAGCACTGATGCTATAACCGCTTCGAATAAAAGAAACCCTTTTCCTTTTTAAATCCGAAATATGTCCGAAATATCCTTTACTCAGCCCGGCAGTGGCTTCAGCAATACCTTCGAGAACACCAATCAAAAGCACTGAAAAACCGATACTTCTAAGATAAACCGGCATGACCGGATACAACATCTCTGATGCTATATCGGTAAATAAACTAACGAACGACAATACCCATACACTTCTTGAAATGAGTTGTTTTCGTGCTGAGTTCATAAGCCTATATTTTGAACATCAAACCTAACTGATAATGCCGGCCGGCTTGCGGATAGTAAAAGTTTTTTATTATGGTTTGCCCACCTTGTATATAACTGTAGGTATATCCGTTCGATTCATAAAATGCATTCAACAAATTAAAAATACTGATGCTTAAATCAATCCCTTCAAAAATCTTAATCCGGTTTATATGATAAGCAATTTGAAAATCATGGATTAAATAGGCTTGTATAATCTTAGTTTCATCCTGGGTATTATCCAAATATTGTTTGCCTACATATTTCGAAGTCCAGCTTGTTTTTAAATGCTTTACCGGTTCCCAGTTTATTCTTCCTGATGAAATAATAGATGGTGAAAAAGCGATAGTCGATTCTGATAAATGCATGGAAACTTGTGAACCATTATCATAATTATCGATAAAATAAACATAGTCAAACAGTTTATTCTGGCTATACGCAAAATTAATCTCCAAATTGAGGTGTTTTAAAATATTGGCTGATAAGGATAGTTCCACACCTTGTCTCAGGCTTTTGCCTACATTATGCCTGATATATGCACCCACATCGTTAATCTGACCGCTTAATACAAGTTGATTTATATAATCCATTCTATAATAATTCAATAGTATTCGAAGATGATTGCCGGTAAATGCATATCCGGCTTCAATATCCTTCATGTTTTCGGGCAAAGGTCTTGACGATGGGCTGGATTGAACATATTCGTCACGACCGGGTTCATGATTACTCATGGCCCATGATGCATATATTTTGTTTCTGCTGTTCAGTCTCCAGTTAATACCACCTTTAGGATTGATAAAGTTTAAAATAACTTGCTGATCTACAGACATCAGGCTATCATCGAAACCACGAAAGCGGTAATCAATTTTTCTATATTGAGCATCAACATAAAAGTTTATACCATGAGCAAGTCTAAGATTAATTTTCAAATAATTATTAAAGTCGGTTTTGATTCCTTTATTATCGTAATACCGGTCGGGGAAAGTACTCGTTGAAGCATATTTAGCCCAAATTACTTTTCCATAATGCGATCCGTTATAGTAGCTATAAGATGAGCCTAAGTCGAAATGAAGATGTTTTCCTGCATCATAGCTAATGGATATATTGCCACCGTAAAAATCATTATCAAGCCATTTTTGCCGGATTAAATCTGTACGGGTAAGGGTATCTTGATTGACGATTACATCAGGCATTTGGTAAGCTGCATAAGATTGGTTTGTTTTCATTTCTTCATAATATCCTCTTCCCCAGGTATAATGAAGTGCAGTATTGACCAGCAGCGATGGCGTTAATTGAACCGAATAAAGGGCCTGGTAATTATCTTGCCAGTAATTATCGGTTTGGTTATCATACGTATAGTAATTATAGGTTCTGTTGGTCAATAAGGAATCTTGAGGAACCCCATACCACGATTGATAGGTATGTTCTTTTCCAATGATGGCCAATAGCCTCAGTATGGATTTTTTACCATAATATCCACCCGATAAATACAGGGAATTCATATTGGTAAATGCCCGGTCGATATAGCCGTTTGAAAGAATTTTACTTAGTTTAGCATCAAGTGTCCAATGTTCTTTAATGAGGCCGGTACCAAATTGGGTAGAAAATTTTAAAGTTGAAAAGGAGCCATAGGAGGTGTATACATAGGTATAAGGTTCGGGTCGCAATTTATCGGTTTGTAATTTTATGGAAGCACCGAAAGCTCCACTGCCATTGCTGCTGGTACCTATGCCCCTTTGTATTTCAACCTGATCGAGAGAGCTTGCCAAATCCGGTAAATCCACCCACCATACTCCTTGCGATTCAGGATCGTTCAGAGGTATTCCGTTTAGCGTTACGTTTATCCGGCTGATATCGCTTCCTCTGATACGCATGGAGGTATAGCCTACTCCGGTACCGGCATCGGATGTTGCCACCAGTGAAGGAGTCATTTCCAGTAAAAATGGTAAATCTTTACCCGTATTATTTTGTTCGAGTTCTTTTTTGCTGATGTTGGTTCTGCTTCCAGGGGTTTCGTTGCCGGCTTTTACCCCTACCACTATTACCTCATCTTGCATGAGATGAACGGTAGGCATACGAATCAGTATTTTTTGATTGTTTATTAATTTTATCGATTGCTTGCTTGTTTCATAGCCGATATAACTAACTTCAACCGTATAATTACCGCTTTTTAATTTATTAAATTCAAAATTCCCGTCAATATCCGTAACGGCCAGTGAAAGATTATTAAGTAATTTAACATTGGCAGCCGGTAATGGTTGGCCACTGTTTTTATCTATTACCTGACCGCTTATACTGAATTGACCGAATACATTGATGCTGATGAACAGAGATAAAATGATTGATAGAACAGACTTCATAACAAATTGCTTTTATACTAAAATATCAGGGCGTTTGCAAGATAAGTCATTTACCAACTCCCTACACCGGCATTGTCCGGATCAGGTTTGAAGGGTATGATCTCAGCCTGACATGTTAAGGCACCCCCGTGCTAATTAGTCAACAAATTTAAACAAAGACCAGTTAATTCAAAATCCGGCCTGAATAATCAGAGAAACAAATTTGTTTGGCTATAAATTTTTATGCTTATAAATGAATTACTTCGCCATAAGCGGCAGCGGTAGCTTCCATAATTGCTTCACTCATGGTCGGATGCGGATGAACCGATTTAATGATTTCGTGTCCGGTAGTTTCGAGTTTGCGTGCCACCACTACTTCCGAAATCATTTCAGTAACATTGGCACCTATAAAATGTGCTCCTAACCATTCTCCGTATTGGGCATCAAAAATTACTTTTATAAAACCTTGTTTCGTTCCGGCTGCACTGGCTTTTCCACTGGCTGTAAACGGAAATTTCCCGATTTTTAAGGTATATCCTGCTTCTTTGGCTTGCGCTTCGGTATATCCTACCGAGGCTATTTCGGGCTGGCAATAAGTGCATGCCGGCAGATTATTATAATCCAATGCTTCCGGATTTTTACCGGCTATATTTTCTACGCATATTATTCCTTCGGCAGAGGCAACATGGGCCAATGCAGGACCTTTAATAATATCTCCGATAGCATAAATGCCGGGTACATTGGTTCGATACATTTCATCTACTTTGACATGGGATTTTTCCATTGCGATTCCCAAACTTTCCAGACCTATATTTTCTGTATTTGGACTTATACCCACAGCTGATAATACAATATCACAATTTATTTGCTCCTCTCCTTTTGTCGTTTTTACCGTTACCAGGCATCCCTCGCCCGAGGTATCAATATTTTCGACCGATGTAGAAAGCATCATTTTAATGCCTTGTTTTTTTAGATTGCGTAGTAATTCTTTCGATATATCGGCATCTTCTACAGGAACAATTCTTGGCATAAATTCAACCAGGGTTACTTTGGTGCCTATTGAATTATAGAAATAAGCAAATTCAATTCCGATCGCTCCGGCACCGACCACAAGCATGCTTTTGGGTTGTTCTTTTAAATTCATGGCTTCCCGGTATCCGATAACTTTATTGTGATCTTGTTTTAGGTTTGCTAATTCCCTCGAACGCGCACCGGTAGCAATTATGATGTGTTTAGCAGTGAATTCCAAAATTTTTCCATCGGCATCGGTCACTTGTATCTTTTTGCCGGGCATTAGTTTTGCCGTACCATAAATAGGATCAATTTTATTTTTCTTAAACAAAAACTGAATGCCTTTGCTCATTCCATTGGCCACCTCCCTGCTTCGACTAATCATTTTCGGAAAGTTTGCTTTTATTTCTTTGGCCGTTATACCATAGTCACTGGCATGATTCATATATTCAAAAACCTGTGCACTTTTTAATAGTGCTTTAGTTGGAATGCAACCCCAGTTTAAGCAAATTCCACCTAATGATTCGCGTTCGATTACGCCTACTTTCATTCCTAATTGTGCTGCTCTGATGGCTGCTACATAGCCACCTGGGCCACTTCCAATTACTATTAAATCGTATGCCATTATGAATCGGTTTTTGTCAGTCTCTTAGACAGCGAAATTAATGTATTGACAAAGAATACTGTAATTAATTGAGATAAATTGAGAGCAATTTGATAAAAGTTTCCTGTTCTTTTAGTCTATGGTCTGGTCTGTTATATGCTCTACCGGGTATTCATCTTTGTTGAACCGGAAAAAGCTATCGGGCAAATTGAGGTTATGCTCAAGCTTATTGATTGAAAATTTGATTTGATTTTGTTCTTTATCAATGATAATGGCTTGTGCAATAGAATAATCTGATTGATTGATATAGAGTTTTATGGTATGATAATCAACATCCTTATCATGTGGATTAAATCTGATAATCCAGAATTTATCTTCTCCCCGGCTCGCAGTACCATCCAGTTTATATTGAAAATCTTTTTCGTAAAGTGAAAATATATCTGATGGTTTTATTGAATTTTCATCTTCCAAATCATAATTGGAAATATTAACTTCCTTGTCGTCTTTGAAATAAATCCAGTATTTTTTGGTATCGGTCATTAATACCTGATCTTGATATTCCAATTTAAACATATCACCTTTCAGCCATAGCGTAGCTGTCATTTTTTCATCACCGTCTTCAGCATCTGCAATCACCTGGTTTAAGTTGATTTTCATAGTATTGTATGCTTCATATTTAGTTTTCACTTTTTCGAGTATTGATTTCGACTCGTTGTCTTGCGGTTGTCCGATAGCATTTTGACCTGCCATTAAAATGCTGAGGATAAGGATAAGTTTTATTTTGAAGTCCATAGGTAAAATTTCAAATTTTGAATTTGCAAATGTAAACTGTTTAATTGAGAGAATTCAAAAACTGTTCCAATTGATACTCGTCCGGAAAAAGAACTTGTCGTGCTTTGCTTCCCTCAGAGGGTCCTACAATACCGGCTGCTTCAAGTTGATCCATAATGCGTCCGGCCCGGTTATAGCCTAATTTCATTCTTCGTTGAATTAATGAGGTAGAACCTGATTGATGTAAAACCACCAGGCGTGCGGCATCTTCAAATAGTTCATCCCGGTCATTGGCATCGAAGTTTCTGGCCGATTCATCATTTTCATCAATATATTCGGGAAGCATATAGGGTTCGGT
The DNA here is from genome assembly GCA_024276745.1 of Bacteroidota bacterium. GTDB lineage: Bacteria > Bacteroidota > Bacteroidia > Chitinophagales > S012-47 > JAJRWN01. The sequence continues at coordinate 24,563 of JAJRWN010000136.1, read as the reverse complement.
ATATCCGGCTTGATTACCAATAAATTCAGTTACTTTTTCAACTTCATGAGTATCGACAAATGCACATTGAAGTCTTGTAAGATGACCACCTATACTGAGTAACATATCGCCACGACCTATAAGTTGGTCGGCTCCACCGATGTCTAATATTGTTCTGGAATCAACTTTTGAGGTTACTTTAAAGGCTATTCGAGCAGGGAAATTCGCTTTGATGGTTCCCGTAATAATATTTACCGAAGGCCTTTGGGTTGCTATAATCAAATGTATGCCTATTGCCCGGGCTAACTGTGCCAGCCGGGTTACCGGCATTTCTATTTCTTTACCGGCTGTCATCATCAAGTCTGCAAACTCATCAACAATCAATACAATATAGGGTAAAAATCGATGTCCTTTTTCAGGATTTAATCTGCGTTTTATGAATTTGGTATTGTATTCTTTTATGTTGCGCACATGGGCTTCTTTCATTAAATCGTAGCGCTGATCCATTTCAATACTTAATGCTTTGAGCGTATGAACAACTTTCTTGGTATCGGTGATAATCGGATCGTCAGAACCCGGAAGCTGAGCTAAAAAATGTTTTTCAAGATGTTTGTAAAGTGAAAGTTCTACTTTTTTGGGATCTATCAATACAAATTTTAATTGAGACGGATGTTTTTTATACAGCAGAGAAACTATTACGGCATTTATACCCACCGATTTTCCCTGACCCGTTGCTCCGGCCATCAATAAATGTGGCATTTTTGCCAAATCGGCTATATAATTTTCATTAGCAATATTTTTCCCCAATACAATGGGTAATTCCATTTCGCTTTGCCTGAATTTTTCAGAAGCAAGTAAGGTTCGAACCGGTACTATTTCTTTTTTTGCATTGGGTACTTCTATTCCTATGGTTCCTTTTCCCGGTATGGGGGCAATAATCCGGATACCCAATGCCGATAAACTTAAAGCAATATCGTCTTCAAGATTTTTTATTTTACTGATTCGAATTCCTTTAGCCGGTACTATTTCATATAAAGTAACCGTAGGGCCTATGGTTGCTTTGATTTTTGATATACTTATTTTATAATTATCCAGTGTTTCAATGATTTGATCTTTATTTCGCTCAAGTTCTGCCTTGTCTATCTTGATTTGACCGAGACCATAATCTTCCAGTAATTCCAAATCAGGATATTTATAATGGGGTAAATCCAGCGTAGGATCGTAATGGGTATGCACATCACCTTTTTCCTGATTACTTTCTTGCTTGCGTTCCGTAATATCCAATTCAATATTATCGTCTTTATCTTCCGGAGTTTTTTTATCATTATCTTCTCCGTAATCAACTTCAAGATTGGGTGGGCCTGTGCTTTCTTTTTCAATATGTGCTTCTTGTTTGCCATATTCCAAATCTTCTCTTACACTGATATCTTTTGGTAACTCTTCTTCTTCTGTTTCTTCAATTTGTTTGTTTAATGAGAATTTTGTTCCAAATTCCAGATTAAATGCAATGACCAGATAAAGCACCAATATAAAACTCAAGAATATGCCACTACCTACTGTTCCGATAAAGGCGATCATCCAATCGTTGACGAGCATGCCATAAGAACCCCCAAAAGGAAAGGGCTTGGAATAAAAAAAATAAGCAAATGCTACCGGGAGTATGAAGCTGCTGACAATACTATACTTAAAAATCTTCGAAAAAGGAAAAATACGTTTTCGAAGCAATAGATTGAATCCACCCGCAAACAAAACCAGAGGATATATCAATGCCGTAATGCCCACCCAGCGGTAAAAAAACTGATGCCCCATCATGGCTCCCAATCGCCCCAGACTATTGTGAACAATTATTTTGGTACCAAATACTAAATTCCACGAAAATTTGAATACATCACTTTGGTCTTCTTTCCAGGTGAACAGATAGGAAAGAAAAGCGATAAACATAAAAACGGATATCAGTAATGCTACTAATCCTATGGCTTTGGGCGTTCTGCTGTCTTGTATAATCTTGCGCAAAGCATTTTTCTTTTTTTTTCGCTTCGATTTATGATTTGCTGGTTTGTTCTTCTTGTTTTGCATATATTTTCTCAATGAGTAAAACTACATAATTTGAATAGGCGGCAGTGCTTGCATTAAACACATTTTTACAATTCAAACATAGAAGTGAACAATTTTTGTACGATATTCTATCCATCTTATTTACCGCTTGATTATTATTTTTCTTAATCTTGTTAACTCAAAATAAAGTCAATAATTTTATTTATTACTCACAATAACTAATAATATAACATGAAAATCAGAACCTTCACTACAATTACCTTAATTTATTTTTTCTCTTTCATTTCCGAAGGTCAAACCTGGAATTGGGCCAAATCTGTTGGGGGTACTAATGGTGATTATATTGTTGATATGAAAACAAATCCTATCGATCAATCAATTGTAATCACGGGTAATGTGCTCGACTCAGCCTATTTCTGCAACACCATTATTCCACCCAATGCTAATCGCGATATATTTGTATCAAAATTCGCTAACGATGGATCGTGTTTATGGACAAAATATGAACATAGTGATTCTTATACCAGAGGCGATGGATTAGCTATTGATGATGCCGGGAATATTTATTGTTGTGGTTTAATGATAGATACTTTAAGGCTTGGTTCAATAACTTTACTGGGTCACGGAAGCACCGATGCATTTTTGGCCAAATACAGTTCAAATGGCAAATTAATATGGGCTAAAAATTTTGGTGGAAATGGTTCCGATGTTGCTTACGATATTGAATTTCATAATGGATTACTGTATTTGACGGGTCATACTTCGGATACTGCTTTTTTTGGTTCTCAGCAAATAGTCAGTCATACTAGTGATTTTTTTATTGCTAGGCTCGATACAGCCGGACAGGTTGAACAAATACAAAGTTTTGGTAGTCATGGTTATGACCGGGCTTATCAGGTAGATTTTAAAGCTCCTGACAAAATTATGCTTTGTGGTTTCTTTAGCGATACTATTAATATTGGCTCAATTCAGTTGATATCAAAGGGCGAAAAAGATATATTTTTAGCGGAGTTCGATTCTAATTTAAACTGTACTTCTGCAATTTCATGGGGAGGTGTCTATAATGATGAGCCCGTTGACATGGTACTTGATCCATCAATTGGTCAATCATACGTAACATATTATTATTTCTCTAAAAGTCAAATAGATTCTATCCAAGTTGATTCATCTGATTCTTATAATGAAGCATTAGTTTGCTTTGATCAAAATGCTAATTACCTCTGGCATAAAACCCTTACTTCTCCTGCTTCCACTTATTTATCAACCATAGCTATTGCTCCGAACGGGCAAATTTGGTATGCCGCTTTTCTCGATTCAATTTGCCACTTCGATACTTTAAATATTGATGGGAAAGATGGTAGCATATTGTTTACAAAAATTGCCCCGGACGGACAACTTCTTAGCCATCAAGTTTATAATTATCCTGGTATGGAAGTAATTTGGGGAATGAACTATCATGCCGGTTTATTAAATGTTTTTGGTGAATATTCAAATACTTTAAGCCTTGCAGGTACACAAACTGCCGTTGGAGGCTGGGATGGTTTTCTGGCACAAATGCAAACAACATTTATAGGAATTGAAAATCCACTAAATATGGTAGAACTTCATGCACACCCAATTCCGGCAACGAGCCAAATCCAAATAGATATACCAAAATCTTTTGAAAATGCCGATTATGAAGTGTTTGATATAAGTGGCCAATCCTTAAAGCAAGGACATTTTGCTTCAAATCCTGCTATTATCAATATCAGCTTTTTATCTCCGGGTATGTATATTCTCAGAAGTAAAAATCAAATCGTTAAATTGATAAAGATTTAAGGTGTAAGTGCCCGATTATTTTTTTTCTATAAAATTGTTTGTGATTTTAGTCAAGCTTAAATACTGCTTTTACCCTATCTTTGCTGACTCAAAAAAGCAAAAAAATCATTGTTATGCCTAAAGGAAATTATAAATTACCTTCGATAGAAAACGAAGCTATTTTAAGTTACAGTACGGGAAGTCCTGAGAGAATTGAGTTAAAAGCTGCTCTGGAAGAAGCCAAAAGCCGGATGGCCGATATTCCTATGTTTATCAATGGAAAAGAAATAAGAACGGATAAAACCGTTGAAATACATCCTCCGCACGAACTGGCTCATACTTTGGGGGTTTATCACAAAGGAGAAGGAAAGCATGTTGAGTCTGCTATTAAGGCTGCCATGTCAGCTAAGGAATCGTGGGAAGCTTTAGGATGGGACAACAGAGCTGCTATTTTTTTGAAAGCTGCTGATTTGTTGGCAGGGCCTTACCGGGCTAAATTAAATGCGGCAACCATGCTTTGTCAATCAAAAAATGCATTTCAGGCCGAAATAGATGCCGCTTGCGAACTCATTGATTTTTTTCGTTTTAATGTTCGCTATATGACCGAAATTTATGCGAACCAACCTGCATCATCCAAGGGTATATGGAATCGTATGGAATACAGGCCACTCGAAGGATTTATATTAGCTATCACACCGTTCAATTTTACATCTATTGCCGGTAATCTGCCCGGCTCACCGGCATTAATGGGCAATACCGTTGTTTGGAAACCGGCCAGAACCCAAATCTATTCGGCTTGGGTGATTATGCAAATTCTGCAGGAAGCCGGCTTACCTGATGGTGTTATCAACTTAATCTATTCTTCAGGACCTGAAACCGGTAATATTTGTTTTCATCATCCTGATTTTGCCGGTGTACATTTTACCGGATCTACGGCTACTTTTCAAAGTTTTTTTAAAACGATTGGAGAAAATATTGCTTCATATAAAAGCTATCCCCGTATTGTTGGCGAAACCGGAGGAAAAGATTTTGTTATGGTTCATGCCAGTGCCGATGCCCGTCAGGTAGCTACTGCCTTAAGTCGTGGAGCATTCGAATATCAAGGACAAAAATGTTCGGCAGCTTCACGTGCTTATATACCTGATAATCTTTGGCCAAAAGTAAAAGCCTATTTGATTGATGATTTAGATTCTTTCAAAATGGGAGGAGTTGATGATTTTTCAAATTTTATTAATGCGGTTATTGATGAATCTTCTTTCGATAAACTGGCCGCTTATATCGATCGCGCAAAAGCAGACGGGCAAAGTATCATTGCAGGCGGAGGCTACGATAAATCAAAAGGTTACTTTATAGAACCTACAGTGATACAAACCAATAATCCGAAGTACACGACTATGTGTGAAGAATTATTCGGACCCATACTTACTATTTATGTATATAGTGCCAATGAATTTGAACCTACTTTGGAATTATTGGATAATACCTCACCCTACGCATTAACCGGTTCAATCTTCGCCAAAGATCGGAAAGCGGTTGAATTGGCTACCTGGAAACTTCGTAATGCTGCCGGTAATTTTTATATCAATGATAAACCTACCGGTGCTGTGGTCAATCAGCAACCATTTGGTGGAGCCAGAGCATCAGGAACTAATGATAAAGCCGGTTCGGCCTGGAATCTGATCCGCTGGGTAAGTCCACGTTCTATTAAAGAAACATTTGATGCACCTAAAGATTATCGCTATCCTTTTCTGGGAAAAGATTAATACCGGATTTGCTTATTTATCGGTATTTTTTTGATTCGCAAATGCTTTGATAATACGTTTTACGAGTTTGTGTCTGAGTACATCGCGGTCATCAAGATAAACCACGCCTATACCCGGGATAGCCGATAGCAAATTGAGCGCTATTATAAGCCCCGACTGTTGACTTTTTGGCAAATCAATCTGCGTTAAATCTCCCGTTATAATACATTTGGCATGAGGCCCGATACGGGTAAGAAACATTTTGATTTGAGCTACGGTAGTATTTTGCGCTTCATCCAGAATAATGAATGCATGATCAAGCGTTCTGCCTCGCATAAAAGCCAATGGTGCTACTTCGATAGAACGGTTTTGCATATAATAATTTAACTTTTCACCGGGTATCATATCATCCAATGCATCATACAAAGGTCTTAAATAAGGATCTACTTTTTCTTTTAAATCGCCCGGCAGAAAACCCAGGTTTTCACCCGCTTCTACCGCAGGCCTGGTCAGTATTATTTTTTTTACTTCTTTGTTTTTCATGGCTTGCACCGCTAAGGCAACGGCTGTATAGGTTTTGCCGGTGCCGGCAGGGCCAATCGCAAATATAATGTCATAATCTAAAGCTAATTTTACCAGCTTTTTCTGATTTGCCGTTCTGGCTCTTATCTTGTTGCCATGGGCTCCGTAAACAATAATATCTTTCGGAAAGCTGGGCATTTCTATATCGGCTTCGCTTGTACCATGCAATAAATATTCGATGTTCTTTTCGTTAAGCTTTCCGTATTTATTCAAATGTTCTATCAATATTTCTACTTTATTGCTTAGCTTTTCTATATCTTCTTTATTCCCTTCAACCATTAATTTATTGCCCCTTGAGGCTACTTTCATTCTTGGAAAAGCTTTGCGGATAATCGAAAGATTTTCATGATTGGATCCAAAAAATTCTACCGGGCTTAACCCTTGTAAGTTGATAATTATTTCTGTCAAGTGTTTGAATTTTTAACTTTGCCCTTAAAGTTAATAAAACCGACAGCATTATGCCTATTATTACACTGACCACCGATCTTGGTGAGTCGGATTATTATGCAGGATCTATAAAAGGTTTCATTCTTTCGCAGTGTCAGGATGCGCAAATAGTTGACATTACTCATCATATAAAACCATTCGATATTTTCCATGCTGCTTTTGTACTAAGAAATATTATTCAGGATTTTCCGGCCGGTACGGTCCATATTGTAAGTGTTAGCAGCGACCGGAATAAAAACAAACGCTTTGTTTTACTTCAATACCAAAAACAGTTTCTTTTGGGAATTGATAACGGACTATTTTCCATAGCTTTTGATGCTTTGCCCGATGTAGTATTTAATTTACCCGTACTGGATCGCATGAAACTGAGTTTTGCAGGAAGAGATATTCTGGCTTATTACGCTTGCCGCATTGCCCTTGGCCACAAACCGGAAAGCATTGGTCAGCGAATGAAACAAATAACTAGCTTGTCTTTATTTAATCCGATTATCGACCAACATTCTATTAAAGGGCATATTATTTATATCGATCATTATGAAAATTTAATGGTTAATATCAATAAGGAATTATTTGAACAAGAAAGGAAAGACCGGTCGTTCGATATTCTGATTAGCAGAAACGACAGTATCAATAGCATTTCAAAATATTACGATGATGTTCCGTCAGGAGAAAAATTGGCTATATTCAATGCAGCCGGTTATTTGGAAATTGCCATTAATAAAGGTAATGCAGCCGGATTGCTCGGGCTAAAAAAAGGAGATGCTGTTATAATAAACTTTAAAGTATGATTACCAGATTGGTCAAAATGAAATTTCAGGAATCGCATTGTGCTGATTTTGAAAAAATGTTTGCAACGGTAAAAGTAAAAATATTGGCTTTTGAGGGTTGCGAAAAGCTGCATCTTTATTGCGATGAAGGAAGCAAAAGTACTTATGTAACGATTAGCTGTTGGCATTCGGCAGATGATTTGGAAAAGTATAGAAATTCAGATTTATTCAAAAAGACATGGACCAATACGAAAAAATGGTTTTCGGGAAAAGCCCAAGCCATAACTTTGACAGAAAAATTATGAAAAAAGTATATCGTCTTTTCGATTGCGATATTTTTATTGCTGACCGGTTTGAGCCAAAAGATGCATTTGCAAAATATATTCAAAACAATAGCTTTGATGCGATATTTATTCTTACCGACAGCAATACCCGGAAGTGCTGTCTTCCAATGCTGCAAATAGCTTATCCTGTATTGAATAATGCCCATATTCTGGAAATTCCAAGTGGTGAAAACAGTAAAAGCCAAAACAGCTGTGAAAAAATCATCAGTACCTTACTAAGCAAGCATGCCGGTCGAAACAGTTTGCTGATCAATTTAGGGGGAGGGGTGGTCTGCGATTTGGGTGGTTTTGTGGCGGGTATTTACAAAAGAGGTATTCGTTTTATCAATATTCCAAGTTCACTAATGGCCATGGCAGATGCTGCAATAGGAGGTAAAACAGCCATCAATTTTGGAGCTATAAAAAATGTCATCGGCTTATTTAACATGCCCGAGTCGGTTTTTATTTTTACCAATTTTCTGGAAACACTTGATTCAAAACAATTAAACAATGGTCTTGCCGAAATAGTAAAAATGGCCATTTTATTTGGAGGTAATAATTTATCTATATTCAAAGCCTTTATTCCGCCTTCAAAATTTCCATTGATCGATATGATTGAAGAAGCGGTTCAACAAAAGTGCCGGATAGTTGCATCAGATTATCGGGATAGGGGGGCGAGAAAAATGCTGAATTTCGGGCATACTATGGGTCATGCATTGGAATTGATAAATACCCATGAAGCAGACCAATTACTACATGGCGAGGCGATTGTTCAGGGCATGTTGTTTGCTATCGCCTTATCACAAAAAAAAGCCGGTTTAATTAAATCAACAAAGGAATTAATTGAAAAAATATTGTATTTTTATTTCCTTGAATCCAATTTCAAAAAACCACTGTTTAATGCTGTTTATTCAATCTTAAGAAATGACAAAAAAAACGAATTGAATACGATACAATTTGTTTTATTAAACGATATTGCTAATGCGGCAGTTTTATATCAATGTGAATATCAGGAATTGGAAAGCATTTGGCAATCATTTTCAAAATCCTAATAGCTATGGATATTAAAATACAATCGCCAAGCCAATTTGCGATAAAAAATATCAAGCTACCCCGTTCGAAAAGCATTGCAAATAGACTTTTAATCCTGAATCGATTAGCCGGTTTCACTACTGATTTACCTGATCTCCCGGAGGCTTCCGATGTAAAAGAAATGCAACATGCACTCAAGGAAACAAGTCCAATTGTTTTTGCCGGATCGGGTGCTTCAACTTATCGTTTTCTCATAGCATTGTTTAGTATTGAAGGAGCAACCAGGCAATTGAATGCATCTGACCAATTGATGCATCGACCGGTAGGCCCTTTGGTAGATGCTTTATTGGGTTTGGGTGCCAATATCCGGTATATGGGTGTAAAAGGTTTTCCTCCCTTATTAATTGGCGGTAAACCCTTGGAAGGTGGCAAGATTGAAATTGATGCTTCTGAAAGCAGCCAATACATATCTGCTCTGCTTATGATTGCTCCAAAATTGAAAAAAGGATTACAGATATGTCTTAATAACAAAGCGGTTTCTATGCCTTACATTGATCTTACCATCGACTTGATGGAACAAATGGGTATTGAGGTAACAAGATTGGATAATGGTTGGATGGTTGCTCATCAGGAATACAAATATGAAAATATTACCATTGAGGGTGATTGGTCGGCTACCCCTTATTTCTACAGCTTGCTGGCTTTTGCCGGGAAGGGAGATTTTACCTTGTTGCCTCTTAGCTTCGATTCTTTGCAGGCAGACCAGCGAATTCTTGATATTATGAGTGATTTAGGCTTCATTCATCATCAAAAATTACGTGGTATCAGAATGGTTCCCGGTTTAATTAACAAAGAGCCGGTAACTTTGAATCTTGATAATACGCCTGATTTGTTTCCTGCTTTGGCTGCCCTCTATGCAGGTTTGGGGATGGAAGCAACTTTTTCAGGTATTGCCCGCTTGAAGACTAAAGAATCTGACCGTTTGGCAGCTATGAAAACTGAGCTTGATAAATTTGGTGTTTTTGCCAATTATGATACTGATACATGGCATCAAAAATCAAATGATGTACTTAAAAATCCTATAAAAGTATCTACTCATGGCGATCATCGAATTGCTATGGCTTTGGCTCCGCTTTGTATGAAGACAGGAAGTTTTGGAATTGAAAATGCCGGTGTTGTCGATAAATCATTTCCGGCTTTTTGGGATACCTTGAAAGAGATTGGCTTTAGTATTACTTAAGTTGTTCCGATCCGGGTAAATCTTTCAACGATAGTGGTCTTTCGGAGCCGTACCAAATAAAATTTTCTAAAACAAAATCTTCAATATTAATCTTTTGGATAGGAAATAGAGTAGCCTCCGGTTCTCCCATAAACACAATTTTTTCTATTTTGTTTGAAGCAAAATAGATTTTCATATTGCTGCATGTTGCTTTGTTTACACCGATGAAAGCTTGATGCTTATCTTTAGCATAATAAATACTTTCACCATTGCCTGTAACCAATACATATCGAAGCGTATCTGTTTTAAAAATACCACTAATTGTACGTCCTCCAATCTGATCATAAATACCGGATGCACTTTCTGAACCAATCATTGCATGTTGCCTCAACCATACCCGGTCAATATGTGCATTTTTTAAACCCACTTTAATGGTGTCTGCGGTATATTGTGAGCTGTCGGACCAAAGAACCGGATGATTTAAAAAATAAAGTATCGAATCTTCATCGCGCCATACCAGCGAATCGCATTGACCTTGTAGATTGTTTTTAAATAATTTCACATGATGATAGGCATACAGTGTTCTGATATGCTTCAGGGTATCTTCTACCGACAGCAAGGTGTCGGCAGTTAAATACAAACTGTCGCGGTCAATCCGGTTGATTAGTATTGGTTGTCCGCTGGCTTTTACCGTATGGGTATATTCATAATAAATGGCTTGTGAGCAATAAATAGTCATTTGTTTGGCAGTATCGGTAAAAACAACCCGGTGATGAGCTTTGCCGATACCTTTATGACGTTCGTAATACAAAGTATCGGCATGAATAATTTGAGGTGGATTGCTCAAACTGGCATTGACTGTAAATTCTGCTATTTCATTTTTTGTATCGTACCAACCTCCTTCGCAATAAATTTCATTTTCTTTACTGATGATGCGGGTAGGGCCATAAAACCGGGCAATTTTGCTTTCGATCTGATAGGCCAGCGTATCGGATAATAAAGTATAATCCGGATTTACCAATTTTACATCATGTTTGAAATAGGCTTTTGTTGAATTGGTATAGTAAACACCCGAACCACTGGTGAGGGTAGTTCCGTTATTAATTAAAGTACCTCCCGTAGTGTAGGAAGCCATATTGTTGCTCAAATCAAAATTTAATTTATCGGTTGTAAGATGCATTTTACGATCGCGCAAATTTACCCGGCCTGTCATGTAGGCTCTTTTGTCGTTGCCAAAATAATGTAAAGTATCTCCCCTGAGGTCAATGGTATCGCCTTGAAGTATGTGTACATGGCCGAATGCATCCACATAGTTTTTATCGGTAAACTGATAAGCACTATCGCAAGAAAAAATCAAATTATCTTGTCTGAGCCTTACATGACCGATAAGTTTACGAATATGGGCGGTATCGTTTTGAATAAATTCAAGCACATCGGCATGTTCTATTACTACCGTATCATTGCGCTGTCCATAAGCATTTTCAGGAGTTGTAAAAGAGAGTAATACAAATATTGCTACAAAATGACCTGCAAAAGATTTCTTCCGGAATAAATACAACAGAACACGCTTCATAAGTTGCGTTTATTTCTGTCGGCTTCTCAGCTGTATAAGTGGTGGAATATAACGTCTCGGGTTTCTGTTTAAATCAACAATAAGACTATCGAGATTGCTGGTGGCCAATACCAGTTTGTCATAAAACTCCCGGTCGTTGACCAGGGCACCCAAACTACTTTCGCCTGAATTTATTTTAGCTACAATTTCTGAAAAAGATTTTATACTGGCATCTACTTCATCCATGGTTTGAACAAAATTAATCTGGGCAAGAGAATCTGAGAACGAAGCGATGTTCTCAAAGGCCCGGTTGATATTATCCTCGTTATCCGATAGATTTTTTGAAATAGACCGTATGTTTACCATTACCGCATCCAGGTTGTTGGCTTCCGATTCCAATATATTGTCCACTCGTGCCGTAATGCTTTTAAAATTAAGCAGCGCTTCCTGAATGCTTAGTAAATTTTTATCAACTGATTCCTGAAACGAATTGTCAAAGGTGCCCTGGATAACTGCAATTACAGAATCAATATTCTTTATCAATTCTTCAAATTTATTTTTTACCGGTAGTAATTCTACCGTTACCGATTCGGATAATGAAGGTTCTATTGAACTTTTCATAAAATCACCCGGCTTAAGCATGGAATCTGATTTTCCTAATACGATTTCAACTGCTTTTTCACCCAATAAATCAGCATTGATGATTCTTAACTCAGAATCGTATGGAATTTTTAATGCTCCGTCAATCGATATTCCTACAATGATTTTAATAACCGTATCGGTTACTAATTCCATACTGGTTACCTTACCTACATCATATCCTTTAATGACAACATCGTCTGATTTTCCTAAACCGCTTACTTGTTTGTATTCTGCGTAGTAAGTACTGTTTTTCGAGAAAATTGAACTACCTTTCAGATAGCTGTATCCAAGGATTAATATGGTTATTGATACTGCTCCCAGTACACCGACTTTCGTTTCTTTCGAGATTCTCAAAATATTACTTTCTTTTTATTATTCTGTTTCTCAAAAATAGCTATAAATTGAATTATTGCGATCAGGATTTAAAACATTATTCAAAATAAGGCAATACTTCCTGGTAATTTTTTGGCTTACCATTCATATATCCTACCAAAAATGCATCGGTAAATCCGGCTTGTTGTGCTGTTTTTAAACCGGTTTTTGCATTTTCTAGCGATTTATAATGACCATAATAATACCTCAACAGGCCATTTTCAAATTGTTCTTGATAAATGCCTTCTAATTGTTTATAAGGTTTTTGGTTTAAATCAACCGCTTTATAGGTAGCAAAGATTTGTACCCGTAATTCAATGTTGTTTTTTTCTTTTGCATTTGTAGCGGTATCAATCAGTATTTCGTTCGAATGTCCGTCTTCTTCATGCTTTAGGCTGTCTTGCCCTGTAGGTGTTTCAAGCGTATTGTTTTCCATCTTTAGTTTATAATCGCGAAAAGCTCTGAAAATGCCGGATGCTATTAAATCCTGTCCATAATCGGAAGATAAAAATTTTTCTTCATCGGGGTTCGATAAGAATCCTGTTTCGATAAGTACACTAGGCATTGCCGTTCGATACAAAACCCAAAAACCGGCTTGTTTTACACCTCGGCTGTTTCGATGTACACGCTGTTTAAACTGTTCTTCGATGTTTGTAGCTAGTGCCATGCTTTGCGATAGAAAAGCATTTTGATACAAATTAAACATAATGTGGGCTAATGGGGAATTTGGATCATAGTTATAATTATCGCGATAATCATTTTCCATTAGAATTACAGCATTTTCACGTTTGGCTACTTCGAGGTTTTGTGCGGTTTTATGTAAACCCATCACGTAAGTTTCTGTACCGTAGGGCTTGCTACTGTTGGTGGAATTGCAATGAATCGAAATAAACAAATCTGCATTATTCCGGTTGGCGATAGCGGCTCTTTCTCTTAGCTCGATAAACACATCTGTCTTTCTGGTGTAAATTACTTTTATTTCCGGAAAATTTTCTTCAATGTAAGCACCGAGTTTCAGAATAATAGCAAGTGCGATATCTTTTTCGTGTACATTTTTACCATGGCAACCCGGATCATGTCCTCCGTGGCCGGCATCCAATACTATGGTAGCTACCGTATAGTGCTTATTATTAATTCTATTTTCAACCTTTTCCTGACTATATGCGTCTAAGGTTTGTAGAGTTAATAACAGGAAGAGTAAGCAATACTTCATGCTCTTTTTTTGTTTCTTACTTTTGGCAAATAATGTTCCGATAAGGTCTTTAAAACAAAACTAAGCGTTTATTCTTTTGATACCAGCACAGAAAAACAAGATTAGCAGATTTCAAGAACTAATTAGGTCTTTATTAACGGTTATTTTAATGATTGCTGTATATAATTCTATACAAGCGTCTAATCATTTACCATTATTAAAACCTCTGTGCAGGCTTTCTTTAGTATATCCTGATTCCGGCCATTCAGTAAACGATACCTTGAATGCAGTGCAATCGATTGCCATGGCCGATACTTTATCGATTCCTTATGCCAGCGATTCGCTCGAAGCGAATATAGATTACAAAGCCAACGATTCCATTGTGTATGATTTGGAAAACAAACTAATCTTACTTTATAATGACGGTTCTATTCATTACGATGATCTTCAATTGAATGCAGCAGACATATCTATTGCCTGGGAAAGCAATTTACTTACTGCTACGGAAAGAAGCGATTCCTTGGGAAATAAAATAGGCCGGCCTGATTTTAAGCAGGGTTCGCAAACTTTTAGTGCTCATAAATTAGCTTATAATTTTAAATCGGGAAAGGGTAAAATTTATGGTCTTTTTACACAGGAAGGAGACGGGTTTTTGCGAGGCAATGAAGTAAAAAAAGATTCATTAAATAATTTATACGCCCACAAAGCTTATTTCACAACTTGCAATTTGGAAAATCCTCATTTTTATATTGAAGCCAATCCGGTAAAAGTAATTCCTGATAAACTTTTGGTTACAGGACCGGCCAATCTTGTCATCGAAGGTGTTCGTACTCCTTTAGTATTACCATTTGCTATTTTTCCGATGCAAAAGGGGCAACGCAGTGGCATTATCCTTCCTGAATTCGGTACCACCGATAATTTGGGATATTCGTTGACCAACGGTGGATATTATTTCGGTCTTAGCGACTATGTCGATCTCACCCTGAAAGGTGATATCTATACCAGCGGAAGCTGGCGACTCAATGCAAGCAGCAAGTTTAAAAAACGATATAAATATTCAGGAAATTTAAGCCTTGGGCTGGGTCATCTGATTTTCGGCTCCGAATTGGAAAATAATCTTAATATACAAAAAGATTTTAGTATTCGGGGTTCGTTTGCGCTCGATCCTAAACTTACCCGGAGTACTACTTTTTCCGCTACTATCAATATTGCTTCATCAGGATACGATACCTATAACAGTCTTGATTATGCCAATCATATTAACAATACGATTTCATCATCTATTGCCTATAGTAAACGATGGCCGGGAAAACCCTTTAATTTTAATATGAGTCTTAGCCACAGTCAAAATACTAATTCACGGATGCTCGATCTTACTTTGCCTCATGTGAGTTTTGGTGTATCGCGTATCTATCCTTTCAAAAGAAAAATTCCGGTTGGTAAACAACGCTGGTACGAAAAGATTGGATTTAATTACACCATGGATTCCAGAAATTTACTTTCAATCCCCGATACCATGTTGTTCCAGGCTTCTACTCTTAATAAATTTCAATTTGGTGTTCATCATTCTTTGCCGGTTAGTGGCAATTTTAAAGTATTGAAATATTTTACCTTGAATACATCCCTTAACTATACCGAAAACTGGTTTATCAAAACAATTGACAAAAGCTATCAACCACTAATGCTGGACGATTCCAGCTTTAGATATGTTCAAACAGATACCCTTAATCATTTTAAAGCAGCACGTTTTTTCAGCAGTTCGGTAAGTTTGAACACTCGATTGTATGGCCGCTTAAATTTTAGAAAAGGCTGGATAAAAACCATCCGGCATGTGCTAACGCCTAACGTCAGTTTTAATTACAGACCTGATTTTTCAAGTGATTCCTGGGGGTATTATCAAACGGTTCAAACCAATCCTGATGGCTCAGCATCTTTATACAGTATTTTTCCTAATGGGATGTACAGTGCACCACCTACCGGAAAATATGGCGGTATCGGCCTCTCGGTAAGCAATATTCTGGAAATGAAAGTCAGGGATATAAGAGATACTGTGAGTGGCGACCGGAAAATAAAACTCCTTGAGAATTTTACCCTTTCAACATTTTATAATCTTGCTGTTGATTCACTGAACTTAAATCCTGTGAGGCTTAGTGGCCGAACGACTTTATTCGGTAAGTTAGGTGTTAATTTTAGTGCCTCCTGGGATCCTTATGTGATGAATCAGTCAGGCATAAGGATTAATCAATTTGAATGGACAAAAAATAAAAGATTGGCACGGCTTACACAAGCTAATATAAGTCTGAATACCAGTTTAAACTCAAAAACTTTTGGTAAAAAAAATACGGCTGAAATAGCTAAACCACAGTCCTCCGCTACTAATGCATTTCCGGGTACCGGCTATTATTATGATATCCCCTGGAATGTAAGCATAAATTATTCTTTTAACCTGTCGCGTGGCCTGGGTGGGGTGTCCGATTCATCGCAGATCAGTCAATCGGTTAATATAAACGGAAATCTTTCTTTAACTCAAAATTGGAATATCGGCTTTGGATCAGGATACGATTTTGTGAACCGGAAACTCGTTTATACTACGGTTGATATTCACCGCGATTTGCATTGCTGGGAAATGAGTTTCAGATGGATTCCCATTGGTATTTTAAAAAGCTATAACTTTTCGATTCGTGTAAAATCATCTACGCTTAAAGATTTGAAAATCGAGAAAAAAAGCAGCCCCTACGATAATCTATAATCTTGCTTTCTTTATCTGATTCTGATTTTGGAATCCAAACTGTATTTCCCTGCCCCCATAAGGAATAAAGCAATGAAAATGAATAGCATTTCAAAAGGATGAGCTTCCAGTCCTGCTTTATGATAATGCATTAGGTTGGCAACCAACATGGTGAAAGCCATAAAAAATGCTGCCGGACGGGTAAACAAACCAATCGTAATGAGTATGCCACCTCCAAATTCGGCCAAAGCGGCCATAAAGCCCCAAAAGACCGGTAAAAAGTGAATGCCGGCATATTGCATCTGATTTCCAAGCATTTCCCATTTATCCACACCACCGCTAATCTTTTCCCATCCATGGAAATATACAAATGAAAAACCAATGCCAAGGCGAATGAGGAGCAAACCCAGACTTTGATATTTTGATGAGTTATTTATGAACACAGGTAGTTTATTGATTTTTATGTTTGTCGTAATAGCCAAATACTTTTTTCAGCATGGCTGTTGTCCGTTCCAGAGGATTTTCCCTGATTTTTGCTTCTTCATCGGCTACTTTTAAAAATAAGCCCTCTAAAGCTTTTCCGGTTACAAATCCGGGCAAATCGGTAGTAACGGGTTTGACAAACGGAATTTGATTATAGCGTGTCATGACCTCATTCCAGTATTTTGTTGCATTTACTTTTTCCAATGATGTTTCAATAACCGGCCTGAATGCATTAGTAAGTTCCTGACTTGTAGTCTTTTTTAAATACTGCGTAGCAGCATCCTTGCTGCCAAATAAAATATTCATAGCATCGCTTAGGGTCATCTTTTTAATGGCTGCTATAAAAATGGGTTTTGCCTTTATGGCTGCATCTTCTGCTGCCCGGTTGAGCGATAATTCTACATTATCTACCATTTGATTAAGACCGATTTTTCTTAATGCCCCGGCTACTTTAAGGGCATCATCAGGCCAGGGTATATGTATCAGCGGATCGGCAAAATAAGCATCTTGCCGGGAAAGCATTTCAGCACTTTTGCTGATTCCTACACTAAGTGCATCTTTTAAGCCCGTTGCTGCTTCTTGTTCGGTAATCCCACTAGTTGTAGTGCTACTACTTGCATTTAATATCTGCTCCAAATCGCAACTGGCAAAACCAATTGAAATTAGTATTAGTAATATGGCTGTTTTCATCGCTTATCTGTTTAGTGAATAATGCTTTTAATTAACCCTGATTCTGCAAAGATATTGCTATCTTCTTAATGATGGTATTTACCACTTACCATTGCTTCCGGTTTTTAGTGATGCTGCAGAACGAATCGATTCATGTTATCTCATATTCAGAACCTGACAATCATGGCGATTGCCCTATTTTGTACCTTTGCATAGTATCTATTTATTTACATAATCCAAATCAATCAATATCAAAGCTTCCATAAATAATCTATCATGATTTTTGGAATAAAAAACATAAGCCTTATTAATATTGAGCAAATAAAAATGAAATCATGAAAGCATCCATAATCAGTATTGGCGATGAGTTATTATTCGGGCAAACCCTGGATACCAATGCACATTGGATTTCTCAAAAACTTAGCCAATTAGGCATTGATGTATTTCAACGATTTACCATTCACGATTTAGCTGATGAGATTAAAAACACCCTGGATAAGGCATTAGATAATACAGATTTAGTGATTATTAGCGGTGGATTGGGACCAACACAGGACGATAAGACAAAAAGTACATTAGCCGGCTATTTCAATGTAAAACTGGTATTAAACGAAGAAGTTCTCAGGCATATTAATAAACTATTTTCTGGTCATAAAGCAGGTGATTTGGAGCGAAACAAGCAACAAGCTATGCTACCCGGAAATTGCACAGTTATACCTAACGATCTGGGTACAGCTCCGGGCATGTGGTTCGATATAGAGCATCAATGTGTTGTTTCTGTCCCGGGAGTTCCTATAGAAATGAAAGGGATGATGAACAATACTATCTTACCAAGAATAAAAACCCACTTTGCATTACCTGTATTAATCCATTTTTATCTTATGACGGCTGCCGTGGGCGAATCGCAAATAGCCGAAATGCTTCAGGATTTCGAAAAATCATTACCCGGATATATCAAACTGGCTTATTTACCGGGTCAGGGCATGGTGAAACTCCGTTTAACAGCCAAAGGAGAGCATAAAATACCATTACTTCATGCGGTGTTGCCATATTTTGAACGAATGAAATCTATGCTAGGCCATATTGTTTACTCCGAAAATCAGGATGATCGATTAGAACATGTCATTATTCGCAAATTAAAAAAATCAGGAAACAGTTTGGCTACTGCCGAAAGTTGTACCGGAGGCACTATTGCAAAAAAAATCACATCGGTGCCGGGAAGCTCTGCCGTTTTTAAAGGAAGTATTGTTGCCTATGCAAATGAAATAAAAATAGCTTTACTTGGGGTACCCGAATTATTGCTGAAAACTAAAGGTGCGGTAAGTAAAGAAGTGGTAATAGCTATGGCAAAAGGAATCATCCGGCAAATGCATAGCGATTTTGCTATAGCAGTTACAGGAATTGCCGGTCCGGGTGGAGGTAGTAAAAAAAAACCTGTAGGAACAGTATGGATTGCAGTAGCCAACAAACAAGAAGTACACAGTAAACAACTTTCTTTACCCGGTAAGCGGACACAAATCATTGAATGGACCTCGGTAATCGCTTTGGAAATGTTAAGAAGATTTTTTATGAAGCACTTTGTTTAGCTGCCTCTATGCGTTAATTTTGGACTGCAATTTGAAATTTACAATAAAAGCAAAAACAATGGCCGCAACAGAACTGATTATGCCGAAAATGGGTGAAAGTATCATGGAAGCTACCATTCTTGGATGGCAAAAAAAAGAAGGCGATCATGTCGATTTGGACGAAACGGTTCTTGAAATAGCTACCGATAAGGTTGATACCGAAGTACCTTCTCCGGTGGAAGGTATCATTACAAAAATTTTATTTAAAGAAGGCGATGTGGTTGCCGTAGGCAAGGCGGTGGCCGTTATTGAAACAGAAAATGAGATAGCTCAGCCTGTATCGGAAACACCCGCAACGCCTCAAACTGTTGAGAAAAAAGAAACGCTAATAACCGATTCGAAGGATAAACTTGAACCCAAGCCGGTCATTAAATTAAACAAACCCGAATCCGGTAGATTCTATTCTCCGCTGGTTCTCAATATTGCGAGAAAAGAAAATATTCCAATGAGCATGCTTGATCAAATACCGGGTAGTGGTAAAAATGGGCGGCTTACCAAAAAAGACTTGCTGGCATATTTACAATCCGGCCAAAAAGTTCAAAGTCCGGTTGAAGAAAAAACCACTACTTCCGAACAACATATTGTCACTCCGCCTGAGGCACCAATAGCTCCGGTAAATCATGGACCGGATGTTGAAATTGAAGAAATGGACCGGATGCGTAAACTAATTGCTGAACACATGGTACGTTCAAAACATACCTCTGCTCATGTAACCAGTTTTGTTGAAGTCGATGTAAACAATATTGTAACATGGCGCAATAAAATTAAAAATGAATTCCTTCAGCGCGAAGGTCAAAAAATCACTTATACACCCATTTTTATAGAAGCCGTTGTGGCAGCTTTGAAAATGTTTCCTTATGTAAATGCCAGCGTTGATGGAAATTCCATTATCAAGCATAAAAAATTCCATATTGGTATGGCCACAGCATTGCCCGGAGGCAATTTAATAGTACCCGTAATAAAAAATGCCGACCAACTTAATCTTGTCGGTTTAGCCAAAGCGGTTAATGATCTGGCAAACAGAGCACGTTCTGGCAAACTCAAACCCGGTGAAACCGATGGAGGTACTTTTACAATTACTAATGTTGGAACCTTTGGTAATGTGATGGGAACACCTATCATCAATCAACCTCAGGTGGCTATTCTTGCCGTTGGCGCAATTCGTAAAAAACCGGTGGTTATCGAATCTGCCCAGGGCGATATGATTGCCATACGCCACATGATGATGCTTTCTTTATCTTATGATCATCGATTGGTTGACGGTGCTATGGGGGGAGCTTTCGTGAGACGGGTTGCTGATATTCTGGAACAATTCGATCCCAATCAAAACTATTAAGTATTGCTGTTCTGTTATATCTAATAAAACCTATTTTCTTAATACTTTCCCAAATCTTTTTTTATTTCATGATTTTGGATTAGTGAATTTAGTTTCTTAACTTTAACTTGAATTTTTCGGAACTTGTTACTTTATCTAACCTAAAATCTTAAGATCATGAGATCAGTAGTTGACTCTGTTTGCGCAAGAATTGTAGCTTCTGTCCTTGCTTTAAGCTGTTTATTTGTTTTCTCAACAAATATCCGGGCTCAATCAAACGAAGGGAATGCCAGCAATTATTACAACCCTGTTGATGCAATATCTTCTTTTGTTGCTCCTAATGCAAAAGAAGATATTTCTAAACGTACTAGAGATTCTAAACATTTCATCATTTCTCCAGGCCACTATCAGGCGCTTATGCCGGCCGGAGGTTCATTACACTATAAGCTTAACGGGAAATGGATGGATATAGATAATTCCGTGATTGTTAACACAAATGCTAACTATCCCGCTTATGCCTATCAAAATGAAACCAATGCTTTTAAAACTTATTATTCAGGTACTTCAAAAGGAAAAGGTGTCCTTACTGTCTTGAAAGAAGGCCTTTTTAAAGACTGGATTAATCCTTCAGTTTCATATATTGGAAATAATGGGCTTATCTCTAAACAATCGATTGCAAATGTATCAGGCTCGGCAGCAGATAATCACATGCTCTATCAAAATGTATTGCCCGGTGTGGATGCCGAATTTTTTCAAAATACCGATAGTCGAAAATTTGTTTACAATATCAATAATGCCTCTTTTGTAAACAATATTCCTTCCGGTACGCAATCGGTAGCTTTCAACGAAAGCATCGAACTCGATCCTTCCTGGACGGTAAAAACTTCTAATAAAAACATCGATGTTTATGATGCAGCCGGTAATTGGCTGATCAATATGCCTCTGCCTATGTTGTATGACCAATCTGAAGCCGATCCTGCCGAAGCTCAATATAGTAGTACAAGAAATGGAAACACTTTGAATATATCTATTCTTGTGCCTGCTTCCTGGTTGAACGATCCTGCCAGAGTATATCCTTTGGTTATTGATCCTACCGTAAATATTTACGTGAGTTATGGAAGCTATTGGACAGGATACGCAAATTATTATGGAAGCAAATACAGCGGTACGCTATATCAAAGTTCCAATAATACTTATGCCAGGGATTTCTCAAAATTTTCTCTATCATTACTACCTTCAACAGCAGTAGTGACCTCCTCAACTTTTCATTCATATCATTATTCCGGAGGATATACATATTCAAAATTAACCAGTATCACCAGGTTGACTTATGACCCTACAGTTTATAGTGGTTCTACCATTTATTATAGTATAGGTTCACAAGTAGTTTATAATTCAGCATATCAGTGGGTAGGCAGTTATGGATATAAGACAGGAACCCTTAACTCAACTGCCAATACCGATATTCAAAACCGTATATCCTCTCCCGGTTGGTTTGCCGTTGGGATACGGAATGACGGTTCCGGATATTCATCCTATGGATATCATTATGCCTATTACTATTCCTATAAACCTTATCTGACGGTTTCCTACATTATACCATTTGCCAATGACTTAGGTATATCAGCCATTTCATCTCCAAATTCAGGATGTTTGCTCGGTGCTTCCGAAACGGTAACCGTTACCATTAAAAATTATGGTACCAATCCACAAACCGGCTTTAATGTACAATATACTATAACAGGACCTATTGCAAGTACCGTTACCGAGAATGTGGGTACTTTAACTGTGCCGGCTTTAGGAACGGTTAGCTATACGTTTACCACAAATGCCGATTTATCAACGCAAGGAACCTATTCTTTCTCCGCACAAACACTGCTTACCGGAGATCAGGATAATACGAATAATTCAATGAGTAAAACCATAAATAATACGGCAGCAGTTGTTGCAGATGCCGGCCCGGATAAAACACCCTGTGCCGGAACTGCTACAAGTATCGGTGGCTCACCAACCGGTTCGGGTGGTGACGGAGGTCCTTATACCTATAGCTGGTCTCCGGCTACCGGATTGAGTTCCTCAACAGTGGCAAATCCCAATGCTTCTGTTTCATCAGCTATTACCTATACCGTAACGGTAACTGATGGCAATGGATGCTCGGCTACCGATATAGTAACCGTGACCCCATTACCATTACCTATTGCTGATGCCGGACTGGATCAGGCAATTTGCTTCGATGGAAGTACCGCTGTCATCGGTGGCACACCTACTGCTTCCGGTGGAGGTGGAGCACCTTATTTTTATGCATGGTCTCCCACTACCGCATTAAACGATCCTACTTTGGCTAATCCTACCGTTATTCCTACGACTGACGGGGTAACAAATTATACGGTTACTATTACCGATAATAACGGATGCTCAAATACCGATGCTATGCAAATGACCGTTTGGCCTTTACCTAATCCGCAATTATTTTTATTAGGCAATGGTGATTCTATATGCTATGGAGATACGGTCACTTTAACAACTAATTTGAGTGGATCTCTTACAACTACTTTTGCCAATAATAATGCTCAATCAGGAAATATGTTTGACTTGACAACCTATGGTAATCCCCTAACGATTACCGGTTTTGACGTAAATATGTATCCCGGTACCAGTACTTGTTCCATGTATTGGCATACTGGTGGTTATAGCGGAAATACCAGTTCCCTTGCTGGATGGACATTGGTTGGCTCAGCAACAATTAACAGTGCCGGTAATGGTAATCCGACATTTGTATCTGTGGGAGGCTTAACCATACCTGCCAATACAACTTATGGAATTTTGATAACTTTAAATACAACCGGTCCATACCTTAACTATACCAACGGTGCTAATACTTATACCAATGCGGATATGCAAATTCAAACAGGAGTAGGTGTAACTTATCCTCTAGGCGGAACATATAGCCCCAGAACCTGGAATGGAACAATCTACTATTCCAGTGCTGTTCCGGGTACTTATAGCTGGAGTACAGGACAACTTGGAACTGATATTATAACCGTTCGTCCTACCACCGATTCATTATTTTGGGTAGAAGTAGTGGATGCAAACGGTTGTTCAAATCGTGATTCGGTAAACATTCATGTAAATCCAAGAATAAACTTAAATGTCGATGGAGACCCAATCTGTTCAGGCAGTTCTATTGTATTAGGAGGAAGCCCAACAGCAGTTGGAGGCTCCGGTCCTTTGAAATATACCTGGAATCCATCCAATTCTTTGGATGACCAACATATTCCTAATCCAACCGCTTCACCGGTATTGACAACCAATTATTTCCTGAGTGTAAAAGATTCAGCTTTGTGTGAAGTGATTGATAGTGTTATTGTAATCGTTAATAATGTACCCCATGTAACGGCCAGTATCGATACAGGTATTTGTTTAAACGATTCTTATCAATTGAATGCCAACGGAACCACTAATTCTGATGCAGTATTCTTCTATAATTTTAACGATGGTACCATGCAGGGATGGACTACCGGTAAAGAAGATACTACATCATTAGGCTATACAAGTATTCCGTCAACCTGGGCTATATCGGATGTTTCGGGTGGTTCTCAACCTCAACCCTTTGCATCTAATGCCTTCGGAACACCCAATAATGGGGATATGGGCGCTGAGAACAGTTGGATTCAATCTCCGGCTCTCGACATTAACGGTCATATCAGTATTCAATTCCGCTCATTTACTGCTAACGAGAGCGGATATCCGGTTGATTATGATGTAGAATGGGTGGAAATTTCAACCGATGGCGGAGCTACCTGGAATTATCTGAAAGGACATATTTCAAAACTTCATGATTATGATAACGACCAGCAATGGAGAACGGTTACAATTGATACCACAGTAAGTGCTTCACAGCCTGTGCTCCTTCGTTTCCGCTACGATACAGGCGATAATTGTTGTGGCGATACTTCTATTGTAGGTTGGTTTGTCGATAATGTTTATATAAGCGGATCGAATAAAGGAAACTACTCATGGTCTCCGGCAAGTGGATTAAACG